>JAEUSK010000074.1 GCA_016787925.1 bacterium
ACTCATGATCTCCAGATTTCGCAGCGTAACGGTATCGAGCATCATGAAATCGGTTTGATCGAGTTTGCCCATCCGATTGATGTGCGCCACATCGGTTCGCTGAGTTTCCTTTAAATAATGCAGGCCGGCGCCCGCCGCGCATAATCCCGGACTGAGGTCCTGCACGCCGAAACCTTTAAGAGAATGGGTTTTGAAATGCGCGATCAGAATGTCGTACGCGTACTGATACGAAAAAAGCCAATCTTCCTGACGCGTTACCACATGCGGCCATTGGGCGGATTTGAACATGGCCTTGAGCGCCTCATGAAGGGAAACGGGAACGACAATCTCCGACGGCATGAAAACATTCATCTGATCCAAAAAGTTTTTTTCTGAAAATTCGCCGACAAGAAATTCTCCCGTGGACGCGTCCATGATGGATAATCCGAAAACCGTTTCCGGCCCGGTTTTCTCCGTGATCACGCAGGCAAGGAAATTATTCGATTTTTGATTGAGAATTTTATCCGACAGCGTCGTGCCCGGCGTGACAATCTCGATCACGTCGCGCTTGACAATGCCCTTGGCCATCTTAGGATCTTCGAGCTGTTCACATACCGCAACGCGGAACCCGGCGCGGATCAATTTGGGAAGATAACTGTCCAGCGCATGATGCGGGAAACCGGCCAGAGCAACTTCCGCCGCTTTGCCGTTGGCCCGCTTCGTCAGCGTGATGCCGAGGATTTTGTGAACCGTTCGCGCATCCTCGTCAAACGTTTCATAAAAATCGCCCATACGGTAGAGCAATACCGTATCCTTGTATTTTGACTTGATCTCAAAATACTGTCGCATGAGCGGTGTGGAGTCTTTTAATTCTATTTTAAGAGTGATCGACATAATTTATGTTTGTCCAGTTCCCCTCCTTCGAGGCCGCTGCAGAATGAGTTATTTTTGCGCCATTGTGTCAATAGTAATGAGAAAGGTAAAAATCATATGATCGTTACAGCCAAGGCACTTTTCTCAGCCGGAGGCTGATGCGCCTCTGGAGCATTTCCTTCTTTCTTTTCTGCCAGCAAAAGAAAGAAGAATGGTTTTTCCAAACGGTGTTCATCTTACATATAGTTTATTGCAAACTCTAATGACTTTGAATCCGCTTTCTTTTCAAAAAGAAAGCGGCAAAGAAAACTTCGGCTGTGATAAAAATGCCTAAACCCTCGTTCGCAGAGTGGGTTGCGAAAAACGATTCTCAATCTTCACGATACGTTAAATTAGAACTTTAGTGAAAGCCGTTTTTCGCAGAAATTGTATACGAACTCGGGTTTCACCGGCATTTTTATCAATGCCGGGAATACCAAAGCATGACTCAAGTAAAATATTTGAAGACAACATGTCATATTGCAACAACCTCTAAGGAGGGGAAAATCCGATACAATTTCTTCGTTTGTGAGATAATTGATTTGATTATAGGTATAATAGGCTACTTTTTCAAAGGCTTTTTGTCTGCTAATCCGCGATTGACTTTTGGCAATAGTTTTGATATTTTTTTGTCGACTTAAATAAAACGCCATTGATGTTAATGGCGGCAGGAAAGGCGCATGTCCCGGGAAAAAATATTGATGATCGACGACGAATCGGATAAAATTTTCATCTTCTCGACGATATTGCAGAATAAAGGTTTTAAAGTTATCACCGCGGCAAGCGGAAACGAAGGTATTGAGCTGATACAATCTGTGCATCCCGATCTAATCCTGCTCGATATTAATATGCCGGACATTAGCGGCCATCTGGTGCGGGAAAAACTGAAAGAACGGCCGTCCACGCGAAATGTTCCGGTGGTCATGTTCAGTTCCAGCGATCAGGTATCCGACAAGATTCAGTCGTTGAAAACCGGCGCGGACGATTATATTACCAAAGACGTGGATCATGAGGAATTGGTCGCGCGGTTGGAAGCGCTGATCCGGCGTTACAAGGACAGCCTTGGTGCGAATCCGCTTACCAAGTTACCAGGAAACTATGCCATTGAGGACGACATCAATTTCCGCATTAAAGCGGGAACTGAATTTGCAGTATGTTACGCCGACCTCGATAATTTTAAAGCGTATAACGATAAATACGGTTTCAAATCCGGCGACGAAGTTATTAAAAAAACGGCGGAGGTTATTACCCGGGCGGTAAGCGAATTAGGGACAAAAGATGATTTTATCGGTCACGTCGGCGGAGACGATTTTGTTTTTGTTTTATCACAGCGGGAAAAGATCGATCTCATTTGTCAGAATATCATTAATACATTGAATGGGATGTATCTTGAATTATACAACGAAGAAGACCGAAAAAAAGGATATATCGTTACTAAAAACCGAAAAGACGAAACCGATCAATTTCCGCTGATGTCCATCTCGATCGCCGTCGTAAGTAACGAGAACAATAAACTGACCAATGTCGGCCAAATTTCACAGATCGCGAGCGAAGTGAAAAAAATGCTAAAATTAAAACCGGGAAGTAATTACCGGATCGACCGGAGAAGCGCTGTTGCCGGTGTAAATTAAAAATGGAACACGGATAACCCGGATTTGACTGATTTCCACTGATTACTGGATTAGAAATAAATCCGTTTGAATCCGACTTATCCGTGTCATCGGTGTTCTGTAGCATGTGAAATCTGACGAAAAACGAAAGGAACTTATGTTCAAAAAGATCATGATCGCCAACCGCGGCGAAATAGCGCTTCGCGTAATACGCGCTTGCAGGGAGCTCGGCATCAAGACCGTAGCGGTATATTCCGAGGCAGATGCCAATTCACTCCATGTACGTTTTGCCGACGAGGCTATATGTATCGGGCCGCCGCCCAGCGCACAGAGTTATCTGAATATTCCGCAGATCATGAGCGCGGCGGAAATTTCCGGCGCAGACGGCATTCACCCGGGATACGGTTTTCTTTCGGAGAATATCAAGTTCGCGGAAATTTGCGAATCGGTCGGAATCAAATTCATCGGCCCCAGATCGGAAATGATCCAGAAAATGGGGGACAAGGCGTTCGCTAAAGACACGATGAAAAAAGCCGGTGTTCCGGTCGTGCCGGGCAGCGACGGAATTGTAAGGGATATGGCCCATGCAAGAGAGATCATGGAACAGGCGGGTTTGCCGGTAATAGTCAAAGCAACTGCCGGAGGCGGTGGGCGCGGCATGCGTATCGTGCGGGAAGAATCGGAATTTGAAAATGCGTTTAACACGGCGCGGAGTGAAGCCCAGACCGCATTTGGAAATCCGGAAGTGTACATCGAAAAATTTATCGAACGTCCCCGCCACGTGGAAATTCAGCTGATCGGAGATCAGCACGGCAATGTATTTCATCTCGGCGAACGCGACTGTTCCATGCAGAGGCGTCATCAGAAATTGATCGAGGAATCCCCGTCCCCGGCCGTAGATGAGGCTCTGCGGGAACGTATGGGTGAAGCCGCCGTGCGCGGCGCTAAAAGCGTAGATTATGAGGGCGTCGGTACGATTGAATTTCTGCTTGATAAGGATAAGAATTTCTATTTTATGGAAATGAATACCAGAATCCAGGTGGAGCATTGTGTTACGGAAATGGTGTACAATATCGATCTTATCAAGTGGCAGATTCGTGTTGCGGCCGGCGATAAACTTCCTTTCATTCAGTCCGAACTAAGACCCAAAGGCCACGCGATCGAATGCAGGATAAACGCCGAAGATCCGGAACATAATTTCCGTCCATCTGCCGGTAAGATACACGCTTTTCATATCCCAAACGGGTACGGTATCCGAGTGGATTCCCATGCCTATGCCGAATACCAGATCCCGTCAAACTACGATTCCATGATCGGAAAGCTGATCGTACTCGGCGAAGATAGGGCAGAAGCCATTGAAAAAATGTATGGCGCTTTGGATGAATTCATAATCGAAGGCGTCAAGACGACGATTCCGTTTCATAAACAGATGATGCGTAATGAACATTTTGTCAGCGGCGATGTCGATACGAAATTCGTTGAACGTTTGCTCGGAATATAACGGAACAATAAACTTTTGATAACGCAAGCTGGAAATTTTTTTGTGACAAGATTATGGTGATAGATAACGATATTATACAGGCGCTTGATGAAATCATTCTAGGGCGGATCGTAAAACGCAGCAAGCATGAGCTGACTTGGGACGATAAGAATATCAGGGAAGAATTTATTCAGAGGCTCTTGCACAATCATTTCGAATTCAAGAAGGTTAAAAATGTGGACGTACCCATAGGATTTCGCTGCCCTGCGTTTTTGCTGCGCGAGCAATGGGCCTATTTCGGATGGGTTAAATGGATGAAATACGATGAGGGTATTTACTGGAAATATTTCGCATCGGAAGTGCGCAGGCCGTCGGGGAGCCCGGTTATCATTATCACTTCTGACGATATAAAAGAAATTTATGTCAACGATCTGTCGCACGAAGAGCACGACCCCGATCTGCCGCCGTTGTATGAATAAAGGTTTTCAGTTGAATTTCATGGATTATTTGGCGAATATAGAAACAACAAAAAACGAAACATGAAGGGAGTGCGGCCTTGAAAAGACTTGGAATTATAGTGGATGCGATCACGGCGCTGCGTACTCTGGGCGGACAAAATTTACCTGATCCGGTTCATGCCATTGCGATGATTGAGATGGCAGGAGCGGACAGTATTGTATATACCCTACAGGGAATTGCTTCGTCAAAAGAACCGCGTGACGTAAAAATATTGAAAGACTGCATACATACTCATTTTAATCTCCGTATTACACCGAACCATGAGATGGTTCAATTGGCAATTAATGCGAGAGCCGAGATGGTAACCTTGATCCGTATGGAAGCGAACGAAATCAAAAGCATTGCAGTGCAACAAAACGAAAATCAATTAATGTCTCTTATCAGTGACCTTCGCGCTGGCGGGATTGTGGTCAATGTCCTGATCGAGCCCGATGCAAATGAGATCAAGTCAGCGGTTAAAATCGGATGCGATTATATTGAATTGAATACTGAAAAGTATGTTAATTCGGACAGCCTGACCCTTATGGAGCAGGAACTGGAAAATTTAAAAGCCATGGCGATGGCGGCGACAAAACTTGACTTAGGCGTAATGGCCTCCGGTCACTTGAATTACACTAACGTACGCGATTTACTCAAGATCGATGAGATCGAGGAAATTAATGTCGGCCATAGCGTGGTATCGCGGGCTTTGTTTGTAGGACTGGACCAAGCCGTCAGGGATTTTGTTACTATTGTGAAATGACGTCAGTGGGTTATAACGCAACAACAAACGTGGAAAAAATTTACTTAAATAATAAAACAGGAGTTTTCAATGTCTGACATGACGAACGATACGGAACTTTGGCTTCACGATAAAAATATTTTTACTCGGCTGGATGAAGAAGAAGAGGAAAAAGAGACCGGCAAAAATGACGAAAAAGAGGACGCGCTTGGAAAGAAAATGATGGAATTCTTTCTCAAGTCGCGCACGGTGCTGCTTTTTGAACAAATCGAACCAAAAGTAACCCGCCGTCTGATTTCGCAGTTGCTGTTTTTGAACGAACAGGATCCTAAGAAAGAAATCAAATTGTTCATTAATTCTCCCGGAGGCGTCGCCGATGACGGGCTTGCCATTTATGATCTGATTAAACTAATTGATGCGCCTGTAAAAACAATTGTCTGCGGATTAGCGGCCAGCGCAGCAGCTATCGTATTGGCGGCCGCGAAAAAAGAAAACCGGTTGGCTCTCCCGCATTCACGCATCATGATACACCAGCCTCTGGGCGGAGTTCGCGGAAGCACCAAGGACATACAGATCAGCGCGCAGCAAATCGTTCGTCTCCGCGAACAATTGAATGAAATCTTGGCTTTTGAAACGGGACAACCTATATCCAAAGTTGCCGAAGATACTAATCGTGATTACTGGTTCACTACCGAAGAAGCCATTGCGTACGGCATGATTTCACGAAGGGTTGAAAAGATCAGCGCTATTTGAGATAATTTCAAAAATATATTTAGAAACGTGTGGCAATAGTTCTGCATTCAAACTCGCTGAGTAGCAGCTGATTTCAAACAAAGAAAGCACTAGATTAATAATATGCCCAAATTCGAACACCATATCTTCATCTGCCAGAACACAAGAGAAATCGGACACCCGCGCGGATCGTGTAATTCAGACGGGAAAAGTGAGTTACTGAAACGCTTCAAAGAGTCGGTAAAAAAATACGGCCTGGATGGAAAAGTCAGATCAAATAAGGCGGGTTGCCTGGATCATTGCGAGCACGGACCTACGGTTGTGATTTATCCGGAGGCGGTATGGTACGGCGGAGTAAAAGCTGAAGACGCGGATGAAATAGTAAAATCACTTGTCGAAAGCAAAACCGTCGGCAGACTGAAACTTAAAGAATCCTGCATCAATACTCCCACCTGCGAACATAAACCTAAAAAGTCATCTTGATATTCTTAAGTTCGGACAACAGGAAGTGTGATCCTGTAATTATTAACAGATCATTGGAATTCATTTTAGACTTAATGTCCAGAAAAGCATTTTCAAACGACTCTGCCGCTTCCACTTGAGAATTAAATTGACGGATATTCTCCGCCAAAACCTCTGCTTGTAGAGCGCGTTCACTCTTGGGTGTTACGGCATAAATTTCAGTGAAGTAAGGCGCAATCATTCTCACGGCCTCTGCATGATCTTTATCTTCCAACATTCCGATAATCAAAAATAATTTATTGAAGTGTTGTTTGTACATCGACTGAACGGCTTCGGCTAGAACTCTCATACCTGCGGGATTGTGCGCAGCGTCCGCTATTATACAAGGCTCTTTTTGAATTATTTCTAAGCGCGCAGGCCACGCCGCATTTTCTAATCCCTTTCTGATCGCCGCTTCCGGGATGTCAAATTGTTTTTGGATCAACGAGGAACATACTGCCAGCGCGGCGTTAGTCAACTGATGTTTTCCTGCAAGACTTACATTTAACTTTTCAAATAAGCAAGATTGATCGTGCATGTTAATGTTAAGGTCCATATGTGAGCGGTCAATTTCCAACCGGATATTTGAAATGGTTGCGGCGGAGTCGAGGTAGTAAACGGGGCTATCTTGCGAACGAGTTGTCTCGTCAAAAACTTTTTTCGCCTTATCCGCAACAAAGCCGATCAGGCATGGCCTGTTCGGTTTGATAATTCCAGCCTTTTCAAATGCAATAGATTCTATTGTTTTGCCGAGATGCTCCGTATGTTCCAGATCAATATTCGTGATAACAGAAAGTTGTGGATCGACAATGTTAGTTGCATCGAGACGCCCGCCAAGGCCCGTTTCAATAATGCCGATGTCTATTCTATTTTCTCTAAAATAATCAAACGCCATCGCCGTTGTTGCTTCAAAAAAAGTACATTTTAGTTCATCGATCTTGATTCTCATTTTGTTGGTCAGCCGGACGATATCCGCCTCTGAAATGCATGCCCCGCCAATCCGGATTCGTTCGCTAAAATGGAAGAGATGGGGCGAAGTGTACAATCCCGTATTGTATCCGGCCGTGCGAAAGATGGCGTCAAGCATAGCACAGGTTGAACCTTTGCCGTTGGTTCCGGCCACATGAATGACAGGATAGGACCGGTGCGGGTTTCCTAAATAATTCAGCAGGCTTAGCGTATTGTCCAGGCCCAATTTCATGCCGAAAAACTGGAGATCGTAAAGATATTTGAGCGTTGCTTCGAATGAATTATTCATCAAACTGTGCGGTTAAAAAAAAAGCTGTATTTAAAAATACAGCTTTTGAGAACACAAAAATAAAAATATATGTCATTCATATATTCCGGTGATGACTTCCGGTACAAAATCGCCTTTTCGTCCTTCTATACCAACATGCTCATCTCCGTACATCCCCTCGTCTTTAATGTCGCGGGCGTACACGGATTCTTTTTTAGTGATCAGGCGCTGAATTTTCATAACCGCTTCAATAAGTCCCTCGGGACGCGGCGGACAGCCCGGAATATACACGTCCACAGGAATAAATTGATCTACGCCTTGAATGAGCGTATACGTATTGAAAAACCCGCCTGTCGAAGCGCATGCGCCCATGGAGATACACCATTTCGGATCGGGCATTTGATCCCAAATCCGTTTCAGTACCGGCATCATCTTGATCGAGACGCGCCCGGACACGATCATCAGGTCAGCCTGGCGAGGTGAAAAGCGGATAGCTTCAGCCCCGAATCGCGCCATATCGTAACGCGGGCCGAGCGCTGCCATCATTTCGATCGCACAGCACGCCGTGCCGAACGGCATCGGCCAAAGAGAGTTCTTGCGGCCCCAATTCCATATCGCTTCCATCGTCGTGGTTAAAACGCTGTCTTTGATTTCTTTAGTTAAATCCATCTTGATTCTCATTAGCTGAACGTCATGGTGAGCTTGTCGAACCATGACTTATTTAAATTGTCACCCTTCGACAAGCTCAGGATGACATGGCAGTTTACTTACTTTGCCTTCTTGTAATACTCTGCAACCTTATCCCAATTCACCACGCTCCAGAAAGCCGTCACGTAATCCGGACGGCGATTCTGGTACTTCAAATAATACGCGTGTTCCCAAACGTCCAAACCGAGGATCGGCTTTAATTTATCCGAAAGTGGGCTGTCCTGGTTAGCTGTGCTTGTTACGATCAATTCGCCTTTGCTGTCCACGCACAGCCATGCCCATCCGCTGCCGAAACGCGTCGCGGCGGCTTTTGCAAATTCCGCTTTAAAATTATCAAAACTGCTGAATTTCTTATTGATCGCGTCGGCCAGATCGCCTTTGGGCGCTCCGCCTGCTTTGGGGCCCATGACTGTCCAGAAAAAACTATGATTCGCGTGTCCGCCTGCATTATTGCGGATTGCATTGCGAATGTCTTCAGGCACGGCGTTCAGATCCGCAACAAGTTCTTCTGCGGTTTTAGACTGTAAGTTGGCATATTTTTCAAGCGCCGCATTGGCGTTATTTATGTAGGCCTGATGATGTTTGCCGTGATGGATTTCCATCGTTTGTTTGTCAATATAGGGCTCAAGCGCATCGTGCGGATAAGGCAATGGAGGTAAATTGAAAGCCATAATGATCTCCTTCTATTTAGAAATGAACTTATTATCAAATGATTGATAGTAACATGGTATTAAATTCTATCCTATTAATCAATTATTTTTTCAAATCCTCATTCGCCGATGATTTTGATGATTACCCGTTTTTTCCGTTGCCCGTCGAACTCGGCATAATAAATCTGTTGCCAAGGGCCGAAGTCCAGGCGGCCTTTGGTGATCGGAACGGTGACTTCGTGATGAATGATCAAACTTTTGAGATGGGCGTCGCCATTGTCTTCGCCCGTGCGGTGATGCAGGTAGTTCGGATTAAACGGGGCAAGTTTTTCAAGCCAGGCATCGATATCCTGTATCAAACCCGATTCAGCGTCGTTGACATATACGCCCGCGGTTATGTGCATCGCGGAAACGAGCGCCATACCTTCTTCAATTCCGGACTTACGTACGGCAGACTCAACTTCTTCCGTAATGTTAATATAGTCCCGTCGGTTCTTGGTATTAAACCATAGGTAATCTGTAAACGACTTCATAACAATCTTTCTTCACGCGCAGCCGATGAAATCCCGAGCTACTCGATCATCATTCCGATGCGTGACCACCGTATGTCGAAGTTATCTTCCGAAGCGGTGGACCAGTACACCAATAACGCTTTGCCAATAACATACTCGCGAGGAACAAATCCCCATTGACGGCTGTCGTAGCTGCGATCGCGGTTGTCGCCCATTGCGAAGAGTGTACCTTCAGGAACCTTTACCGGGCCGTAGTTATCACGGCTGCCCGCATTTTTTGGAAATACGGTTTCATAGCCTTTGTCGCGCGGAATGATATCGGGGTCTTCATATTTTAATCCCGGCGGATCGACGATGTCGCTAAACGGCACGCCGTCAACGTAGACAATTTTGTTTTTGATCTCAACGGTTTGTCCCGCAACGGCGACGCATCGTTTGATGTAATCGACCAAAGGATCGGGCGGAAATTTGAACACGATCACATCGCCGGAACGCGGCTCACGTAATGCGGGCAGTTGATACTGCGGAATTTTTATTTCCGTAAACGGAATTTTGTCGGGTGTTTTCGCACCATACACAAATTTATTAACCAACAGGAGGTCGCCAACCAGCAGCGTGTTTTCCATGGATCCGGTTGGAATTTTAAATGCCTGAAGAAAAAAAATCCGTATGATATATGCAAAAAGAAGGGCGTACAGGGCAATCTGAAAAAGTTCAATCGTTTTGCTCTTTTCTTTTCTTGAAGCCTCTGCGATTGAAGATTTTTCCGGCGGGGAAGTTTCTTCCGAATTCATAGGCAAAACCAGGCTGCTGTTATCCGGCAGTTCGTTAATAGACATAAAATTTATCTGATGATTGTTCCAATACGTTTCCAGTTCACTTTAGAAAGATTAAGCGTACTGAATAATTTAAGAATATAGTTGGTCTGTTTGGCGGCCTCTACATTGGACCAGTAAATGAATAGTCCCTCGCCGGCGACATGATCGCGCGGAACCGGGCCCCAAAATCGGCTGTCTAAACTATTGTCGCGGTTATCGCCCATCATAAAATAATAATCCTGGCCGACTTCATACGAGTCGGCTTTGATTCCGTCCACATAGTATCCGTCGGCGCGCCTTTCAAATTGTTTATGGTCGCGCAGTGCGAGGTATTTAATAAAGTCGTCGTTATTTGGAGAGATCGTGATCAAATCTCCCTTGGCCGGAATTCGCAGAGGCCCGAAGTTCTCTCCCGTTCCCATGGTTTTTGGGAATACATCACTCGTGGCGCCGGAATTTGGGTCGTAAGGATAATAATGGATTCCGGGAAAATCAAAACTTTCAGAAAACAACTTTCCATCCACATATAATTCCTTATTTTTTATTTCCAGTGTTTGTCCTGCCGCCGCGACGCAGCGTTTTATATAATCTAACCCCAGCTGGCCTTCCATATTGGCCAGTTCCGGATGAGGAAACCGAAACACGACCACATCTCCTTGTTGAGGCTCCTTGAAGGATGGAAAGCGGTACCGCGGCAGCTGAATGCCCGTGAAAGGAATATTTTCCGGCGTCTGAGCTCCGTAGACGCACTTATTTACAAATATAAAATCGCCTACCAGCAGAGTGCTGACCATGGAACTCGTTGGGATAGTGAATGCCTGCAGAAAGAATGTCTGCACAAAATAGAAAACACCCAACGCCCACGCAAACGATTTTACCGATTCCGTCGTCTTTTCTTTGAAGGTTTGTTCTTTTTTTATTTCCTGCTGTTGACTTCGGAGTGCAGATACCTTAGAGATCTTGTCTTTCGATGAATCTTTTAACATAAAATATTGCCTTTTTGAATACAATGGAAAATGCGGCTTAGTTACGTAAATTCAGATGAAGAAACAATAGCTATTTCTGTATTAACTTAATTTTAATTTTTTCGGCGATAAACGGAGGAACAAATGATTGTATGTCGCCTCCGAACGACGCGACTTCCTTAACAATACTTGAATTCAAATAAGTATATTTCTCTCCGGGCATCATCAAGATGGTGACTACTTCCTGCGCCAAACGGCGATTGACATGCGCCATCTGAAGTTCGTATTCGAAATCGGATATGACGCGAAGTCCGCGAATCAGCGCTGTTGCCTGCCGGTCCTTGGCGAACTGTACCAGTAATCCGTCAAAAATTTCGCAGGTCACATTCGGCCAAGACTTAACGGCTTCTCGGATCATATCCTCTCGTTCCTCCGCAGTAAATAACGGCGTCTTTTTCGGGTTTTTTGCTACGGTTACAATGACGCGGTCAAAGAGCGCCGATGCGCGTCCGATAATGTCGATATGGCCGTACGTCAAAGGATCAAAAGTTCCGGGGTACAATGCTGTTTTCATATAAACCTTATACGTTTTTCAGTAAAATTGTTACAAGCGATTCGCCCCATTTCTTCTGCTTATATAAAGAAAAAGCCGGGAAAGTTTCGAATGGAGCATAGGGCTCGTCCGGCGCCGTCTCTATGACCAGAACGCCGAGAGAATTCATACATTCAAACTTTATGATCTTTTCAATAAGAACGTTGCCGATTCTCTGCTCATAAGGCGGGTCAGCTAAAATGATATCGAATTTTTTCCCCTTCTCCAGAAAATCGAGTGCGTCGGCCTGCACGACTGAAACGGTATTCCCAAGATCGGTTATCGCAATGTTCTTATTAATGATCGTGATCGCGCGCGGCGCCAGTTCAACAAATGTTACATCGGAACTGCCACGGCTAAGCGCTTCAATACCCAAGCCGCCTGTTCCTGAAAACAAATCGCAAACGGAACATTGTGAAATATCTTTTAAATTGGCCAGGCAATTGTAAATGAATTCTTTGACGATGTCTTTGGTAGGGCGAACAAATTCGACATTCAAATCCGATAATATCAATCCGCGGCGTTGTCCTGCGATGATGCGCATAATTGGCTCAGCTTTCGCCGAGAATTATTTACCATCCGTTGCAGCGCTGTCTGAAACGGTCGTGGGAATAAGGACATTGTAATCGAAGAGAATCGCATCCGGCTTCATCTTCTTAATATCTCTTTGCCTGGGGTCCCTGAGAGCGAAAGTTATTTCATATCTTGTCATTTCAATATTCAGACTGAGCTTCGACAGGGTCGTTGCGAATTTAATGAAATTTTCCATCTGGCCTGTTATTTTACATTGGACGCCGTGTTTGCCCATAATAACGCCTTTTGATTCCTTTGATTTGCCGGTATCATCGGCTTGCAGTGCATCGGATAACGCAAGTAATTTGACCTTCTTTTTCGCCTTATCCAAAGGAATATACACGGTGCTTATCGAATCGGTTTCAGCCCCTGTAGTCAAACGCAAAGTTCCCGTGAGTGAACGTTTAAATCTGAATCCTGCAATTCGTGAATCCCGTTCAATTTTCTCTGGCCTGGTTTCATCAATGGTCTTGGAGTTCAGGTAGGCATTTGTGAAGTCAATGACTTCCTTTTCCGTTCTTCCATAAAAGTCGATTGCATAATCGTTGCCGTCGAGAGTAAATTCAGAAACGAATATTGCGGGATTACTCAGTCTCACGGTGTTCACATGGTTAAGAAATTGGATATCCCGGGTTTGCTGCCGGATGGTATTTGCCATATACAACTGCCGAATTTTTTCGCGCCGCTGTTCTTCCACCATTTCCGGAGACGGCGCTTCTTCCACTGGCGGCAGTATATTCAACGGGCCGGTATATTGTTCAACCCAATTTACCACCGTGTAACGTTCCATGACCAGAAAAATACCGCCTCCGATGATGGAGATAAAAAGTATAGTCAGTTTCATTACCCGCGCCCCGCCCTTTCTTGCTGCGGAGCGAAAGGTCTGGCCTGTCGGTTCATCTTTCTTGGCGGCAGATTCACGCGCAACGGGTGTTGATAATTGGTTATGCAGGAGATTGATCTTTATCATGTTCCTAGGCTGTTAAGATTTTGATGGCGGCACCTACGCATTCAGCGAAGGGCGAATAGTCCGGCGGAGGATCTTTTTCTTTCGGTTCATTTTCCGAATCTCCTTCTTCTGCCGATGATTCTTGACTGGCAAACGGCGGAGGGATTTGTATTTTTGCGAAAGGATTAATAGCCGATGGATTAAACCGGGCTTCCACAAAAGGAAGGGCGGATGCGGCGAATTCGTTACACAGGATCACTCGGCCCAGCGTAAGATTTTTTCGCGAGCTTTGATTATAAACTTCCATTGCATTATCCAGATGCCTGTTCAGCAAGGACGCGATCTTCTGAGGAGAGCTTTTTGACGTCGTGGTGAATTGATAAACGTGTTCAACCTCGTAATCGTCGCAAAGCAGGATGGTGGTGGCGCCGGGTTTGAGTTCAACCAGCGCGGTCATTCCTCCCGGGTAACGGTCATAATTCATTTCATACACCGCGTGGGAACAAAGTATATCCACATCGATGCCGGCTAAATTAATCTTGACCTTTTCCAAAACTTGACTCAGTGTCTCAACAAAACGACGCCGGATCCCGACAATTAGCACGGGGTCAAGTTTAGATTCATCGGAGAGAGAGCGGAGGTTGGCCGTGTTGACGATGAATTGATCGACCTCATCAAGGATTTGCTTGCCGATTTCCCACTTTACAAAACTTTCAAATTCATCCTCCGTACTATTCGCCTCCACATACGTTTTGTGAATGGTCGTCAGCTGGGTGTTGATGCTAAGGTTAAAACGTTTGGCTTGTATGGAATTATCTTCAATGCCGCCGTTGATGTAGGAATAAAGATCGGAAATATTTTTTTCGACGCCTTCGATCCCGGATCCAAATTTCATAGTGGTCGGTATCACACCGAATTTGCGTGTATAAAATCCGGACTCGCCTTTTTCTACTTCTGCGAAATAAATGTGCTGGCCTCTCAAGCTGATGCCAAGAGCGGTATTCTCGTAAAGCGCCTTTTTTTCTGAAAATTCGCGGTCGATCTCGTCATGATCGAGAGTGCCCCGATCGCTTTGTACATTTAGAGTGCTCATTCATTCACCGTGTTAGATGGTAAGTTACAGCGCAAGCTCTGCTTTTTCATCCCAGCTGATCTCTCCTTCAATGACCGCTCCGATTTTTTCTATATCTTTTTCATCTTTGGACGGTTTGATATTGAATGTTTTTCGCCCGGATTTGGTCGCGAGTTCAAGAATGAATTTTTCGCCGGTATAAGGATTGTAGCTCAAAGAATCTAAATATAATTTTTTGAATTCACCCAAGGATTTTCCTCCGAGCGCCTCGTGATTTTCTTCAAACCGCATATAGGCGTTGTACAACGGCTGGAAAAGGGAGTCCGGAAGTATTTCCGGTTTGGCCTGCTTCGCAAAAGCAATCAGCTTGTCAATATCGGCCGTAAACGACGTGTCTGTATATAACGTCAGATACTCAAGCTGGAACAACATTTTGATCTTTGCTTTGGTCAGTTTGTGATAATTTTTCTGGATCTGTTTCTCTTTAGCCGGCCCTAAAATTGACCAAATCAAAACCGCGGTCATGAGTACGATACCGATTTTTAGAAAAATGTTTCCTTTAGCTCTGGGTCTTAAGTTGCTGTCTGATTTCTTCTCGACTTGCTTTTCCTCTGACATAATTCCTCCGTAAACTGATGTTTATTGAATTTCAACAAATGGTTTTATTTTTGCAAACATTTTTTTGCCGATGCCTTTTACATTCTTTAATTCGTCCACACTGCGGAAACGGCCTTTCTTGTTCCTGTATTCCACTATGCGTTCGGCTATTTTTTCGCCGACACCCGGAAGACCGCTTAAATCGGCCGCCGTAGCCTCATTGATATTGATTTGTTTGACGGGCGCATCCTGTACCTGCAAAAAAAACGAATCTATCGATTCTCGTCCAGCGCCCAACGCCAGTAATTTTTTCAGCGAATCCGCCTGCCTGCTCCATCGGCTAAAAGAAGCTGAGTCGCCGTTGAACAGCGCGATCAATGAATCTTTTTCATGCCGGCTCAATGCAGAGTCATTAAAAATTCGTTCTGATAAATTCTTGAAGGAATCTGGCGTACCCTCGCTCTGAACTTTCACTTCATTGTCCGACACATACGAGCGAACGTAAGGAATCGCCGCACCGACAACAGAAAGAAGGGCAAGCAAGATTACCACATAAGTTTCCTGCCTTGTTAAACCGAACAACAAAAAGAAACGATACAACGGCTCTGAAATTTTTTTAAAGAACATGGTATTACGCTTTATCCGGCAAACGCTTCTTTCACTTTCTTGAAAAACCCTTTATCCGTATTTGAAGAAGGCGAAAGATTTTCGCAATCCGTCAATTCGCGTATAATCTTTTTCTCACGTTCGGTCAAATGCGTCGGCGTATATACCATCACGCGAACCAGCTGATCTCCGGACCCGGACCCGTTTAAATGAGGAATACCTTTGCCGCGCATACGTAAAATCTTGCCGGATTGAATGCCGGACGGAATTGTCAGCTTTGCCTTGCCCGACAGAGTCGGTATTTCGATCTCATCGCCGAGCACGGCCTGAGGAAAACTAATGGGAAGATCGAGAAGTACGTCATCGCCATGGCGTTCGAAAAGTTCATCTTCGAGTTCTTCCATAATAACGATCACATCTCCTGCTTGCCCGCCGCGAGGGGCGGCATGGCCTTGTCCGCGCAATGGAATATAATTGCCCGTGGTCACGCCCGGCGGAACCTTGACATTGATAATGGTTTCGCCCATCATGACGCCGTTTCCATGACAGGCCGTACACGGTTTCTCGACGACTGTTCCCTGACCCTCGCAGTTCTTGCAGACCGTTACGTTAACAAATTGCCCGAATATTGAGCGCGACACCTGTTTGACCTGTCCCGATCCGTGGCAAAGTGAGCAGGTTTTTCGTTTACTTCCGGGAGCTGCGCCGTTACCGCCGCACGTCGCACATTCTTTATTCTTTCGTAATTTTATCTTCTTGGTAACGCCTTCGGCAATTTCCTGGATGGTTAACTTCAATTTGACTTCCAGATCGGCTCCGCGCTGCGGACGGGAAGAACGGCCGCCGCCAAACGAGTCGCCGAATCCAAAACCCTGAAATATATCGCTGAAATGCGAAAAAATGTCATTGATGTCGTCAAATCCCTGCTGACCCATACCGCGAAGCCCTTCATGGCCATAACGGTCATAGTTAGCGCGCTTTTGATCGTCGCTCAAAACGGAATAGGCTTCGGCTATTTCCTTAAATTTGTCTTCGGAAACTTTATCGCCCGGATTCTTGTCGGGATGATATTGCATGGCCAATTTACGGTACGATTTTTTGATGTCGTCCAAAGATGCGGTTTTACCCACACCGAGAATTTCGTAGTAATCGCGTTTGGTCATAAATGAATTAATCTCTCCAAAAAAAAATCGTATTGGTTCAAAGGCTGGTGAATATATGAATTGAGTCAATATTAATCAATACAATTTAAATCGATGCTGAATGACAATTGGCTGAAACCCAAAAACCGAGGATGTCCCTCGCTTGAGTTCTGGCCTGCCGGACGCAGCTTGAATTCACCTTCTGCAGCGGTTTCAAAGTCCCAAGGCATCCGAATTGTCCTGCAACGCTTTGATCACAAATCCGATATGTTCGTCAAGATCGATCAACAATTCAACAGCTCCACGCGTGATGTCATCTCGATTTACTTTCGCGGCAAAGGCTTTATCCTTCATTTTCTTCCTAACAGACTTAACTTCCACTTCTTTCACGCTTCTGGACGGGCGCACGTACGAAACGGCAGTGATGAAGCCGCATAATTCATCGCAGGCGTATAACGTTTTCTCGAGAAGCGAATCCCGGGTGACGCCCGTATAGTCGGCATGCGACATGATTGCGCGCCGTATATCGTCAGGATAACCTTTCTCTTTAAGAATAGAATTTCCTTTGTACGGATGGCCGTCCGGATCAACGGGATCGGGGAACATCTCGTAATCAAAATCGTGGAGCAGCGCAGTGACGCTCCACTTTTCTTCATCCTCGCCGAATTTTTTGGCATAGGCGCGAACGGCCGTTTCTACCGCCAGCGCGTGTTTGCGTAAACTCTCGCCTTTGGTGTATTCACACAGTAATTGCCATGCATCTTCGCGTGTCATGCTATTCCTTTCGTTTGTCAGGCAAATTCAAAAAAATTTATATTGCTTGCCATCGAATTATATTGGAAGTTTAGAGTATGATGGCCGATATCATACTCGTCATTCATCTGCTGTATGTGAGCTTCGTCATCGGCGGTTTAGGCGCGATTTGGCTCGGCGCTTGTTTCCGATGGCAGTGGATTAGGAATTTTTGGTTCCGGATGATCCATCTGATTGCCATCGCCTTGGTTGCAGCGGAATCGATCTTCGGCGTCGTGTGTCCGCTCACCGAATGGGAAAATAGATTACGCCAATCAAACGGCGGTTATCAAACCAGTTTCATGCAGCATTGGATACACAAAATCTTATTCTATCACGCTGCAGAAGAAGTGTTTACGGTCATATATGTTCTATTTACTCTGCTCGTTACAGCATCGCTTTTTTTTGTCAGGCCCGCAAAACCGTAGCTATCGCGCGTTGATTATGTTGAATCCCGCCGCTTTTTTCAGGCGGTTCATTACCGCCAAACCTAACCCGTCTTCCGGAAGCGATTCGATCAATATAAGTTCTATTTTCTTATCGTCCATGTGGCGCAGTACGCGAAAGAGATTTTTTGCAATCTGGTGCGCGGAGGAGCCGATATACACATTGGACACGTTGGCAAAAAAACGAGCGCGGTCTGTAACTAAAACCGCAATGTTTTTCGCTGACGAATGTTGGACAATCGAACGAATAATTTTTTCAACGGCTTTAGGATTTCCATGTATTATCTTTAATTCGGCTTTCGGAGCGTAGTGACGGTATTTCATGCCGGGAGATTTCGCGGAATTGATTTTTTTGTTCGCACTCACGACGGAATGCAAGTTGACTTTTCCGATGACAGTCTCTATTTCTTGTTGCGAAACTTTTCCGGGCCGTAAAATCACCGGAACCTTTCTTGTCATGTCAATGACCGTCGACTCTAAGCCAACCAGCGTAGGGCCGCCGTCGATCACGCAGGCAATACGGTTTTTCAAGTCATAAACAACATGCGCGGCATCGGTGGGACTGGGTTTACCGGAACTATTCGCCGAAGGGGCGGCCAGCGGAAAACCGCACTCACGGATGAGACTGCGCGCAATTTGATGTCTTGGTAATCGAACAGCGACCGTGTTTAATCCTGCTGAGATTTCCGAAGGCACAATATCTGATTTTTTGAGTACCATCGTCAATGGCCCCGGCCAGAATTTCCTGATCAATTTTTCAGCGCTTGGCGGCACTAACTTTACGAGCGCATATAGCTGCTTTGTATCGGCAATGTGAATGATCAACGGATTGTCTGACGGCCGTCTTTTGGCTTTGAATATCTTCCTAATCGCTTTCGGCGATAGGGCATTGGCCCCAAGTCCGTACACGGTTTCAGTTGGAAAAGCGACAAGTTCATCTTGCTGCAAATATGCGGCGGCCTGCCGGATTAATCGGGGTTCCGGAGCTTTTGGGTTTATGCGAAGAATAACGGTTTTCATATAATCAAAAATTAAGAAATAAAACCTTGCAGCGGTGAAATACATTGGTCGCAATTCGGGCCGATTCTTGCTTACACTTTTATTTCGGGCGAACTTTCACTATGACCAGCGTGATGTCGTCATGTTGTTCCGCGTTCCTGCAAAAAGCGCCCACTTCGGATACGATCTTATTCAAGAGATCTTGTGATGACAGATTTGTGTTGGTTTGCACCATGTCGTACAGTTTATCGTCCCCAAATTCTTCCTGCTGCGTATTCATCGCCTCGGTGATACCGTCCGTATAGAATATGAATGCATTATCTTCGTCGAGTTTTTCAACTTGTTCGTCCAGATTATCCTCAAATTTTTCTCCGGTAACCAGTCCAACGCCAAGTCCTTTACATTGAATCAGTTTCAATTTACCGTGGTGGAGAGCGATAACGGGGTTATGACCGGCTCTGCAGATCGTAATCGTCTTTTTATAAGTATCGACCAACGCAAGAATGATTGTAACGAATGATTGTCTTTCCATTCCGTGGTACATCCATTTGTTAACTTCGATGAGAATTTGCCTCGGCGACGAATAGAGTCGGCTTGCGATCTGGATCATACCCTGGATTTTGGACATGTAAAGAGCGGCAGAGACGCCTTTTCCGGACACGTCTCCGACGGCAATCAGCAAGCGGCCGTCATCCAGAGGAATATAATCAAAATAATCCCCGCCAACGGACAACGCAGGTATCGAAACGCCTGCGATATCCAGGTTTGGAATATCAGGGCTTTTGCTCGGCAACAGAGACTGCTGAATGCGGCGGCCAACGTTGAGTTCGTTTTCCAGTTTTGCTTTTTCCAACTCTTCTTTTAGGAGCCGCGCGTTCTCAATCGCAATTCCCGCTTGATTGGCGAGTGTCGTAAGCAGATCGGTGTCTTCTTGCGAAAACGGCTTTTCGGAGAGTTTAGGCCCCATAAAAAGAACGCCGACGAGTTTTTCTTTTTTGAACATCGGTACGGCGAGAACGATATTCGCTTCCCGAATCATATTTTTTTCGTCGTCAGGAATATTTAATTCCGATAGAGCGACGGTATAAAGAGATTGTGCTTTTTGAGTCCGAGACAGAATTCCAATTAGCCCGTTCTTGCGGTTGAGTATTTCGCAATGGCCTTTGGTAATGCCGCGCTGTACATAATTAACGGGCTGTTCATTTTCCGCCACATAAAGCGTTATGGCCATCGATTCAATGTGCATGGTATCGATGACGGTATAAATGACTTTTTGAAGAATTTGGTCAAGTTGTGTCAGGCCCGGCAAATCTTGAGAAAAACGGAGCAATGCTTTTTGATAATTGTACCGTTCTCTAAAGAACCGCTTATCAACCACCTCCTGAATTCTCTCCTTTACGGGCGCAAATACGAACGCAATAATAAGTAATATCCCGAATTGCAAAACCGGGCTATTGGCGCCGTATCCCGTCCAATTCTGAATGACATAGCCGGCCAGGAATAATATAACCAGATACGTCAAGGCCAGGCTGGCCGTTGCTGACGCATAAACCAAACTTTGCTTAATGATTAACTCTGTATCCATAGTACGGTACCGAAATATCGAATATCCGAAGGAAAGTGGAATCAACACAACGATGAGAACAGGAAAAAGAAATTCCGGATAATTAATGAATATTGCCTGAAAGTAAAACGGAATTAAAAACAAATAGATGAATCCCGTGAATCCGATCGCAGTTCCAATCAAAATACTCTTGAACGGTTTTCTTTCTTTCGAATCTTTTAGATTAAAATAGCTATGACAAAATACGCCAAAACCAATCCCCATCATGGAAAACATAATGCTGATGGCCACTCCGCCGTTATTTAAAAAGAAAAGCAATACGGTATTGAGAAATGAAAAAGCGTAGATCGACGGTACAACCCATCGGCGTTTTTTCATGGTCAGCTTTTCTCGTGGGAACCATAAAAAGAAATGAATGAAATAAGCAGGAAACAGTGAAAACCCAATGATGGCATTGATCAGCCAGAAAAGGTTGCCCTGGTATCCGGGTCCAAAAACAGTTCCAATGATCACGAACATAAGCGCGGCGGTCGTTGACATCTTAAAGAATAACCGAGGTATCCAGTCGCCCGGGCGCGTATGGCCTACAATCCAGCCGATGAAAAGAAATCCAAAACCAAGCATCGCCAGAGAAAGATAGACGGGGTTGTAAGATTTGACGATCTGCAGAGGCATTTTCATAATTTCGCCTTGGCGCGATATCGTGTAATAAACGGTATCTTGCGGCGTGAACATATTTAGAATTCGTTGGGCCTGCTGATCATTTCGTATAGTTGAATCGTTGATAGCTAAAAGGATGTCTCCGTCCAAGATTCCGGCACGGTCGGTGACGCCGCCTTTCAGGATCGTGCGGATCGCAAGCACATCTTTACCGTCCACTTTTTCCTTAACCCAGACGCACTGATCATTGGAAAATATCTTAATAAAAAAAGCGTCTATGAAAAAATACAGGCAGGTCAGGGTAACGTAGATTCCAACTGCCGCAAAAATACGTCGGTAAAATTTCGGAGTGAGGTGATTCTTAATATTCATAACGTTATCCCTTAGCATTAAGTTTTTCGTAATAGTTTTTCGTGATTGCTAAAGCGTCGACCCGCGGCATATCGGACACGCCCATGGCATCGGTAACATAATCGGGAGTGCGCATACCGTTTAATACGCAGGACACGCCGTCCAGTTGCGTCAAAAGTGACAGGGCAATTCGGCTGAGAGATTCTTTCGATTCAGGATGGCCGGATTGATACAAGTTTTGCCGTATGGTGTCCGACGTGCTTTGTTTGGACGCAGATAAAAATCGTTCGATACCGTCAAGCGATTGATTAATTACCTGAATAAAACGGTTTTGCCATGCGGACCAGCGAGTATCATTTCCAAATTGCTCCTGAGCCTGACGCATCCAGTGCGTGATGGGGGGAACGATGTACTGGTTCATCACGCCGTCCCAATAATCGCCCGACGGCAAATCCCTGGCTACAAACTTCAAATACGCCGCAATGCCTTCCCGATCCGATCCGAAAGCCTCGCCTCCGAATGTAGAAGTAAAAACATCTTCCGTTTCTTTTAGCGGCGACAAGACTTTTTCCAGTTCCTTTTCTCCGGGCTTAGTTTCGCCGGGCTTGACATAATCGGCAATCCGGTAAAGTTTATTTCCAAAAAAAGCATTCAATGGGCGATTGATCAGAACGCCGATATTTTTTTCTTTACAGAAATGTAAAACCGTTTTACCGTTATGCGTTGGAAAAACAGCGCCTCCGGCTTCGTATAAATTCATCGGCAATTGAATGACCTTAAAATGATGATCCGTCGAAATATCTTCGGCTTGAACGAGCACGCGTTGGGCGCTGGTTCGTGCGCGGTCTTTCCCGTGAGCCCCAAAATTATTGGAACTGATTCCGTAATAACGGATCCGTCCGGCTTTGACCTGCGATTCCAAAAATTGAAAGGCGTTTCGAATTCGCTTGTAAAACTTGTCAAGGACGCTTTCAGTTATCGGATTGAGCGTTGCCGCATGATTGATAAAATACTCAGGATTATGCAGGAGGTAGACGTCAATGACATCGGTTTGCATGCGCCTCAAGGATCGCTCGATCTGCGTTTCAAGAAATTCCGGATGAATACAATGCCACAAATCATCGGTATATTCGACAACTTCCGGGAATGTCCTGTGGCTTGCGAGAACCATGTTTTGTCCCTGAATATAGCCGCCTTTGGTAACGAGAATGATCTTCGTGCGGTCGTAGTCTTTCAACACTTTACCAATGAGAGTCTCTGATAAGCCGTCTCCGTAGTTGGCGCTGGTATCGATCAGATTGCCGCCGATATCGAGATAATGACGGAGCGCGGATTCATGTACCGCATTGCCTTCGCTGATGCGGTAGGAGCCGAATCCCATCGGATGGCAAAATAATCCGGTAGAGCCGAGCGGTCGATATAATGAGGATGCATTCATTGCAAACAAAATAAGCAAAAAAAAGGCAGCAATAAAAGGCTTTTTTTGTCGCCAACAAAAAAAGCGTCCCTCTCAAAGGAAAGACGCTTTTTGTAACAGAAAGAAAATTTTTACATTTTCTGAACGCTGCCGGAACCGGAGACGTTGGTATTGACCTTGTCAGGATTGCCGGCATATCGAATAGAGCCGCTGCCGCTGATCTTTACGTCCAGTTGTTTGGATACGTTGACCTTTGCATCGCCCGCGCCGCTGATTTGAATGGTGCAATTCTCCGCGTTCAGATCCATTGCATTGATTTTACCTGATCCGCTGATTTTGAAATTGTGGTCGGAGGTCTTGCCCGTAAGATCAATATTACCGGAACCGGAGATGCCGCTGTTAATTTCAGTGGCCGTCACATTCAATGTAATGTCGCCTGATCCGCTTATGCCCAGTTCGAGTTCGTTTGTTTTTATCGGAGTTTCACCGACAATGCTTCCCGAGCCGGATAATTTGAGCCCGGTGATCTCTTTCATGGTTACATAGACCTTGATCTTCTTGTGGGAGGAAAAAAACCTGTCTTGGTGCTCGATATAAAGAACGCCGTTGCGTACGTTGGTCTCGATGTCTTTGATGATGCCTTCCTCGGCCTCGATTCGGACTTTTTGTTCATTTCCCTGCGTCACATACAGATCTTCACTGCCTTTAGTGACGACCGCTTTGAACGTGGAAACGGTTCTTTCTTCCGAAGTGATTCCCCGCTGGGCGATAACAACATTGCAACTCGTCAGAATAATTAGTAACACCGCCGCGAAAGAGAAATTTACAGTGGTTAGAAATGTTTTCATGGTTAATCTCCTTGTAAAGGTTGATGTCTTGATCTGCTCCTTTATACAGGATTACCGCGTGAAAGTTTCAGTTTTCCTTTTGTAATAACTCTTTGATCTTTTCGGCGAGAAGGGGTTCTCTGAGGGCGGCGATGGCTTTGATAAATTCTGATGGCGCACCTTTGAGCGCCATTTCCTTAATAAAAGAATTGATGAGCGACTTGCGGTCAAAATCCTTCATGGCGACGACCGTCGTGATAAAAGAATGGATTTTCGGGTCTTCTTTCGCGACACGAATAAGATTGACGAATACTTCATCGGCGCTTAACGGTTTTTCTGACATAGAAATCCTTTGGCTAAAAAACCTTACCGCGGAGACACGGAGAACAGCGAGATGCACTGACTCGTATTCCACGTGTCTCTGTGGCAAGAAATTGCAGTTGATGAAATGTTTATTCTGTCAGAAGTTGGTTCACCAATTTATCCAATTTCCCCGTCGTGCCGAAAAGCTGATGACGCAGGATACCTTTTTTGTCAATCAGCAAACTGGTCGGAGTCCCGTTCATCACGTAATTCTCAAACGTCTCAGCAGTATATTCCTGTTGCAGAACGTAATCCCGTATCCGCGTACGAATCCGCATCTGCTCGCCGTAGCTAAAACGTTCGAATTTCGGAATTTCATGCTCGATGATCTTAATCACTTTTTGATCAACGTGTTCGGCGTCGTGGGATACCAGATTATCCATCGCAACAGGGAAAGGAATCTTGTAGCGCAATTTATTATCGTCGAGCCATGCGCGTTTTTTCAGCGTACTTAAAGTTTCCCCAACGACTTCTCCGGTTTCCAGAAGTTTTTTCAAATTATCAAGATTGTTCTTGTCAAAATCTTCGAAAGCGGTTGCAAGGCCTAGAACGGTGAAAGGTTCGTCGCGATATTTCGTAAACGCTTCGATAGCTTCCGGAAGTCCGTAGAGAAAACAGCCGGGACAATTGACCTGAAATACTTCTACTAATATCACATTCCCGCGATGATCGCTAATATTGGTCGGGTTACCCTGCACCCATTCGGAAATTTTCAGGTCCGGAGCCGGGCAATTCAGTTTCATGGTCATGCGTACCTTGAGGTTATTTTATTTTTTCTAAAGCGGCTTTTACCCTCGGCAGCGCGGCCTCGATATCTTTTATTGACACTGCGCCGACCGACAGGCGGAACCAGCCGGTATCGCCTTCATAACCGAATGCCTGAAAATGCACGACGCCAAATTGCGCTTCATTAAGCAGATACTTCCGGATTTCTTCGTTGGTCGTAAAGATGCCGCCGTTCGGATTTTTTTTGCCGATGAGATTGAAGCGGGCCGTGAGATAGATAGCGCCCATAGGAACAATTGACATAACAGGAAATCCAAGACGCTCCAAATCAGAAATACCTTTATGTAAGAGGTCAAGGCGTGTCTCGAGCCCTGTCTTCATGGTCTTATGATAATCTTCAATGACTGCCGGCTGCATAAGCAGGTCAGCTGCACCCATTTGCTCCGCGCGCGGAGCCCATGCACCGACGTGAGTTAACATGGCCGACATGCGCTGGATGATGTCATCCGGCCCGACGCTCCAGCCCACGCGCACGCCCGTGGCCGCGAAAGCTTTTGATATTCCGTCAACAAAGATCACGTACGGCGCGAGTTCCGGCCGCAAAGACACTGGGTTGAAGTGCGTTGTCTTGCCAAAAGTTAACATCCAATAAATCTGATCAAAGAGAAGATAAAGAGGCCTCTGTTTACCCTCACGACTGCGGTTTTCTTCCAAAACCAGATCGCAAATCCCTTCCAAAGCTTCACGTGTGAAAGCCGTTCCGGTCGGATTGAGCGGCGAATTGAGTGTGATGAGGCGCGCATCTTTCACATGGTCTTTTAGAAGGTCGCGCGTCGGGAGAAACGCATTCTCGGCACGGCATTGAATAGGAATGCCGTTCGCGCCGACCATATGAGTATAATAATGGTTATTCCACGACGGCGTGGGGAATACGACCTTATCGCCGCGCGATACCACCGTACGGAAGAGGCTGTAAATGATCGGACGGGCGCCGCCGCAGACAATGATCGACTTTTCGGGATAGTCCAACTGAAAACGATCGATGTAGAATTTTCTGATGGCCGAACGTAATTCCGTCACACCTTCGAACGGCGGATAGTTCGTCTGTCCGTTCTGGTAGTGACGATGAATGGCTTCTTCCAGAAAAAGAGGAATTCGAAATTCGGTCGGGCTGAAATCGCCGACGGTTAAATTACACATTTTATGCCCCTGAGCCGCCATCGCGCGGATCTCAGACGCAATCTTTAGGATTTCCGATCCGGACAAGCCGTCGGCCATGGCCGAAAAGCGGCCGGTTTCTTCATATTTTAAATGACTCTGTACATTGATTAATGTTTCCATTGCAGAACTCCGTGTTTAAAAATAACAATCCCAGTTTCAGAAAACGCGCTAATATAGAAAAAAATTGTCTAAAATCTAAAGAAAAAAGACTGCCAAGTATGAATTTTTGGTAATCTGAACAAATAAGAACCTCTCTTCCAAGAATAACGATTAATACATTTCCCTTGCTTTTTTAATGGTACCCATGTTATACTCCGCCGACCCTAAACCCAATTACTAGTTTATTAAACTGAGGAGAATTTTATGTTAAAGAGATTGCTGATGCTGACCGTGCTGGCGGCTTTTGTAAGCTGCGGCGGCAAAGTAAGTTCGGTTGATGAATTTGCGCGCCTGGTCGGAACGATCCAGAATAAGAATAAAGAGATCGGCGAACGAAACAAAGAGATCATGGATGCCGTGCAGAAATTCAATGCCAACCGTAAAGCGGATGAACAAATCGTATTGCCGGACAGTCTAATGGGATTAAATAAGGAACAGCTCAAGTTGGTGCAGGAAATGGTTACCAAAGAGCAGGATGCAACATATAAAGGCCTGCTCAATCAGGTGATTGACAAGAACAATCAAATCCAAAAATTATCGTCCGACTTGGAGGACATTAAATCTAAACTGCCGAAGCCTTATGTGGTAAAAGGCGGCGATTCGCATTACAAAGTATGTTTTGAATATCTGACGAAAGAAAAAAATATTTCGGCGGATAAGGCCAATGAATTACTTCAACAGACTTTTTTGGCGGACGATGTATTGGAAGGATTCAATATCTGGTTGTATTATAATGACGGCGTGTTTGGAACCTTCGTGAGCCAGGGCAGCATTAGAATTTCACCGAATGCTTTCAAGAACATCATTCGTAAGGGCCAGATCGAAGCGGCCAAAGCGAGCGGTCGTGAAGAAGCGATCAAAGAAATGCAGGGAAGCGAAACACCGGCTGAGCAGAAATAGTTTTTTTGAAATAATTCGCAGCAAAAAAGGCTTCGCATCTGCGGAGCCTTTTTTTTGTTAGATTAGTTACGCTTTATCATGCCAAGCAAAGAGATATTTTTCATCGTACGCGATATCAAATTTTGTGAGTAATTCCAAATATTCTTCTTTGAATGTTCTTTTTTTGTGATGTGTTTTTTGGTTCAGGATATATTTAATGACCGTATTTAATTGAGAATGGCTGCATGAAAATGCACCAAAACCTTCTTGCCAGTTGAATTCGAGTTTTGTGAACCCTTT
>JAEUSK010000090.1 GCA_016787925.1 bacterium
CGGTATTTCTTTGGCAACCATCACACAGGCCGTTCCGCGCTGTTTACATTCCATACAAACGCTATGAAGTGGCGTATTGGGTTTACGCCCGTTTAAATAAGCGCTGATAACTTCGATGAGCTGCGGTTTGCTGATTGGACAACCCCGCACTTCAAAATCAACAAAGACGTGTTCGGAGATCGGCGTGGATTTCGACAGCGTCTCAATATAATCCGGCCGAGCATATACAATATTTGTAAAATCCTTTACATTTTTAAAATTACGTAATGCCTGAATCCCTCCTGCCGTTGCACATGCGCCGATCGAGATCAGGACATTAGAAATACGCCGTATGGAGTGAATCCTCTCCGCGTCGTGGGGCGTGGTGATGGAACCTTCCACCAGAGATACGTCATAAGGCCCTCTGACCACTTCGCGCGAAGCTTCAGGAAAATTCGCTATGTCGATATGGCCGATTAACGTAAGTAATTCGTCTTCACAATCTAAAAGGCTAAGCTGACATCCGTCGCACGACGCAAATTTCCAAACGGCCAGTTTGGGTTTATTCTTTTTTGTCATATCACATCTCCCTTTGCATCAGAAGATCATGGATCGTGTCATAACGAAATACCGGGCCATCCTTACAGATAAAGTTGGAGCCCCATTGGCAATGCCCGCAAAAACCGACCGCGCATTTCATATTTCGTTCCATCGACATATAAATTTTATCTTTTAGGACGCCGCGGGTAATAAACTCCTGTACCGTAAATCGCATCATGATCTCCGGGCCGCAAACCATAGCCATCGTTTTCGCCGGGTCAAAATGCGCCTTCGATATCAGGGTAGTTACGACGCCGACATTTCCGCGCCATGCGCCGCTGGCGCGATCTACCGTAACCGCTACTTCCGTATCAAGACGCGCCCGCCATTTTTCAATTTCCTTCATGAAGAGAATGTCCAGAGGCGTACGTGAACCGTACAATAAGATCACTTTGCCGTATTTTTCACGATTCGCAAGCACATGATAAATCACCGGCCTTAGCGGCGCCAACCCGATCCCGCCCGCGACAATTGCAACGTCATGTCCGGATGCGCGTAATACCGGCCAGTCCGTTCCGTAAGGGCCGCGTATGCCGAGCACGTCGCCCTTTTTTAGTTTCCGCATCGCCTTCGTGACGCCGCCAACAGCCCGGATCGTATGAATGATGCTCGTTTTCTTCAACGGATCTCCGCTGATCGAAACGGGTATCTCACCTACGCCAAACTGATAGACCATATTAAATTGGCCGGGCTTGAATGTAAACTCTCCCCCGTCCAATGGTTTTAATTCAAACGTAAACGTATCGTGTGTTTCTTTCACTGCGCGGCTGATCTGAAACAGACGCGGCAGCGTGACATTCGGAACTTCTGCTATCATATATTACCAATCCGCTTTTGCTCCATACACATCCATTAGTTGTAAACGGGTTGCCTGGAGACGTGACGAAAGAACCGTGAAGAAACGTTTGAGCAGCTGATATCCCATTTCATGATTTTCTTCGCATTTTTTTCTCAAACACTCTCCGTCAAGGGCAATCGCCCGTGTCGGTTCTACCACGCGCGCATCAAAGTGCCAATAATACGGCGGCACAAGCCAGGACCAGCCAAGCACGTCGCCCGCTTCTAAGGTCTCGATAACCACGTGACCCCGCCCGGGAACAAAGATTTCCACGGCAACTTTGCCCGCCCTGATCAGATAAACTTTTTTTGCTTCTTCACTCTCGTGAAAAATAAACTGCTCGGTGTCATACCGAACGTTCGACGCACAACCGACGATAACCGGCAATAATTCATCCGGAAAGTCCGACAGGAATGCATGTTCTTTCAATACAGATTCTAGATTTTCCATTTTTTCTCCCGTTTAAGTAGTGCACTTACTTAGTACGGTTAATGATTCGGTTTATTAAAAATAAAATCGGAACTTCTCATGTCCGATATTCTAGAGTTCATCGTCTACGGCAACATGCTTCTCTCCCTGCCGGATTGCTGCCGCTTCTTCAGTCAAATCGATGCCTACGGGACACCATGTGATACAGCGTCCGCAGCCGGTACAGCCGAAGGTGCCGAACTGATCGACCCAACTGGATAATTTATGCGTCATCCACTGGCGGTAACGCGATTTCGTGGAATTGCGGATACTGCCGCCGTGAATGTACGAAAAGCGAACCGTAAAGCAGGAATCCCATTTGCGCCAGCGCTCCGCATGATCGCCGCTCAGATCCGTCACGTCCTCGACATTGGTACAAAAACAGGTCGGACAAACCATGGTGCAATTAGCGCAGCTCAGGCATCGCTTCCCTATCGTATCCCAGATACGATTCTCCAGATTGCGGGCCAGCATATTTTTCAGATCCGTTGTATCTAAAAGTTTGGTTATTTGAGATTCTGTTTTTACAACAACCTTTTCTGCCTGTTGAACCTGCTCTTCGGTCGCAGGCGTAATTGACACCTCGCGTAAAATTTCTGCGCCGATATCCGTGCCTGTCTCCGCAACAAAGTAATGATGTTCGCCGTCAATAATCTCCGTCAACGCAATGTCAAAATGACCGGTCACTCTCGGCCCGGTCTCCATCGATGTGCAGAAACAGTTGTGCCCGGCAACGCTGCAATTGACCGCAACAATAAATGCGCGTTCCCTTTTTTGCACGTAAGCTGAATCCTGAAATTCTTTGCCATAAAAAACTTTATCCTGTATAGCAATGGCGTGCAATTCACACGCTCGCACGCCGATGAACGCAAATTTTGCAGGCTCCTTCTTGTCCTCCTCAACGTCAAACCCTCTGCCGTTACGTTTCGCCGACCAAAACTTGGCCGCCGGGCTATGCAGATAGGGCTTCCATGATGTTGGCGTTATAACGTAGCCAAACCATGCGTCATCATTTCGTTTATTTAAACGATACGTACCGCCGGCTTGCTCATCTGTCCATCCGGCCGGCAGTTGATCAGTCGATGAAATTTCGTCGAGAATAATGGCTTGATCTTTTAAAGTAGGCCCGATGGTGGTGTAGCCATGTCGGAGTAAAACGTCAAAGAGTTTCTGTAGTTCTTTACTGTCAATAACGATCTTGTCATTACCGGGAACAAAATGCCTCATATCTGCTCCTCGCTGCCCGAGGGCTTCAGTGAACGAAGAAATTGTACTTCAGCCTTTCATGAGCAGCTTTTGCTAATTCTTCTCTGAAACTGGGGTGAGCGATAGCGATCAGCGCTTCCGCTCTTTCTCTTAAGTTTTTTCCATGTAAATACGCAACACCGAATTCCGTAACCACATAATGCACGTCCGCCCGCGTCGTCACAACGCCTGCGCCGGACTTCAGGATCGGTGTAATGCGGGAAGTTTTTCCGCCCTGCGCCGTTGACGGCAATGCGATGACCGGCTTTCCGCCTTTGGCGTAAGCCGCGCCTCGAATAAAATCAACCTGTCCGCCGAAACCGGAAAATATCTTCGTTCCGATAGAATCGGAACATACCTGCCCGGTCAGATCCACTTCGATGGCGGAATTTACCGCAACTATATTCTCATTACGGGAAATAATAAATGGGTCGTTAGTGTAATCTGACGGATGAAATTCGAACATCGGGTTATTGTGTATATAATCGTACAGCTGCCGGCTTCCGAGCGCAAAAGTTCCAACCACTTTTCCCGGATGCAGTGTTTTTTGTGAGCCGTTAATAATACCGGATTCAATGGCCTGCATCACGCCATCGGAAACCATTTCCGTGTGAATGCCGAGATTTTTCCGATCATACAGGAATGACAATACGGAATCGGGAATTCCACCGATGCCGAGTTGCAACGTCGTTCCGTCGTCAACCAACTGCGCCACATGCTGGCCGATTCTCCGTTCAATGTCGGTTGGTTGCGCTCTTTCGAGTTCCGGTATATCTTCAGAAACCTCAACGATTTTGGTTACTTTTGAAACGTGAATGAAGCAATCGCCTAATGTTCTCGGCATTTTTTCATTCGCTTGTGCCAGAATAATTTTTGCTGCCTTCAATGCCGCCATCGTTGCCAGCGTTTCTACGCCTAAACTCATGAATCCATGTTCGTCCGGAAGCGTCGTTTGAATGATCGCCACATCTAGATGCTTCTGGCCGGATGAAAAAAGCCATGGAATTTCATGAAGAAAGACCGGAATGTAATCTGCGCGGCCGTCATTAACCGCTCCTCGGTCTGCGGGACCCACGAAAAGCGAATTGTGCCTGAAGTGTCCCGCCATTTCCGGTTTCGATAAAGGATCATTTCCGATCAGTAAAACATGGGTCACTTCGACATCGGTGAGTTCGTCCTTACGATCTGCAAGGGCATTCAACAATACATACGAAGTGGCTGCATTGCCGCTGGTAAATATCTTATCTCCGGGTTTGATAATTGAAACGGCTTCCTGAGCGGTTGTGCTCTTTCTCTTAAATTCTTCAGTCCATTTCATTTCAATTGTCCTCCGGTTATTATTTTATCTAAAAAGCCGTTACAATCATCCTCTTACCAGGCTTAATTTAATAAAAATAAATGCAAAGTGTTAAGACATGGGTCAGGTTTAAACATGATTTTTGTCAGGAAATGGACGTATTACGAGGCAGACAAGAGGGTCAAATGGGAATTTTGTGTGAAATAGTGTAGAATTATGCTACAAGGCCGGAAAAAGAGGGGTTTTTCTCACTCAATATGAAAAAATAAATAATCAGGATATGCAACAACTATTGAAACGATACAAACAAGAAATAAGATCTTATGCTTTTGCCAATTTCAGTTTGAGCATAAATTTCTTTTTCTCGCGAATCACTTCCAAATTTACCGAATCCCCGATACGAAGATCGTCACCCAATATGATCTTGCGGAAGTCATATTCATTATTCACATTTTGTCCGTTGATTTTTGTAATCACATCGCTTACGCGCAATCCTGCCGACTCCGCCGGGCCCGTTTTTTCCACTTCAGAAACTACCAGGCCTTTCACTTCATCAAG
>JAEUSK010000094.1 GCA_016787925.1 bacterium
ACGGGGTTTTTGATGTATTCTTCATGCACTCTAAAATCTCTGAAATTGACTTGAATGATAAATCCAATTAACCCATGTTTAAACAAACAACCGTTACCTATGTCCCCGAACACCTGTTACCTATCTCTCCGGTCTGTACAATCCCCCTTTTCAAGGGGGAAAATGCAACAACCCCCTAGCCGCCTGATTTAAGATGGAATAATGCGAATATCCCACAATCATCATTTGTTTTTGTATTCACGGCCTTGAAAAAAATGCCGGAGAAAACCCGAGTTCGCGAGTCGATTTAGCGAAAAACCAGTCGACAGATTAGTGAACCATTCGCATTCTAAAAGCTAAGACATGTTTTTCGCAGCCAGGATAGCGAACGAGGGTTTAGGCATTTTTTTCACAGCCGAAGTTTTCTTTGCTGCTTTCTTTTCAAAAAGAAAGCAGATTCGGTATTTATGAAATGCCCTGCGTTTCGCGAAATACCAATCCCCCTTAATCCCCCTTTTCAAGGGGGAAAATACAACAACCCCCTAGCCGCCTGATTTAAGATGGAATAATGCGAATATCCCACAATCATCATTCCCATTTGAAGGGTCAAGGGGAGTTGTTTTTATTCTCTCAAAAAAAAAAGCCCAGATTCAATTCTGAGCTTTCATACGGATAACTCCGCCAATAGCGGAGAGGGGGAGATTCGAACTCCCGGTACAGCTTTACAACCGTACGGCGGTTTAGCAAACCGCTGCCTTCAGCCACTCGGCCACCTCTCCAGAGAAATTTGATATTGGAAATTTTAGATTTTGAATTTCTGGAGTCAGCGTCAGTAAAAATTTCAATTCAAAACTAAAACTTCACTTCGTCGCGGAGGATGAGGGACTCGAACCCCCAAGTCCTTGCGGACGGCAGTTTTCAAGACTGCTGACTTACCAATTAGCCTAATCCTCCAAAGAACATCAACTCCTAAAAACGGGACGCAATATACTTTTTTTAGTAGTGAGTGTCAATAACAAATTGGTCACCGCGGCAGCGCACCATTGGTTACCCAAGACCGGATCGTGTCGATCTCGGCCTGACTTAGAAACGGAGGACCGTCCTGCGGCATCTGTGAAAGGCTAATTCCCGGAGTGCCTTGAATTTTTCGAACGAGATAGCTGTCGTCCGGATTGCCGGGCAAAATACGTTTTAATCCAGGCTGTTCATTGCTTGCCACATTTACAATATGCAAATAGGCGAAGTTTTCTGTCAGATTTTGGCCTTGCGGCGGATTGGAACCAAAGTGACAACGGGTACAATTGGCATTGAATATATTTTGTATAACCAGCGGCACTTTGGGAATCGCTCTTAATGTTATTCCATAATCGGTCGTTTGATTATCCGTTACCGTTGCGGTAAACGTCGAATCAAAATATCCTGTGAGAGTCAATTTAATCGTGTGATTACCCGGTGTAAGATTCTTCAGTGTGTCGGGCGTGAGCTTGCCGCTATTTGTCCCATTACGGAAAATGGCCGCGCCAGCCGGAACAGAACTGATGAACAGATTTCCAACAGGCAGTGCTCTCATGGTAATTGACTGACTCACCGTTTGATTGGCATTGGGCACCGTAACCGTAAACGTTGAATCAAAGTAATTCGTGAGCGTTAATTTGACCGCATGATCGCCGGAACTAATATTCTTCAAAGTATCGGGCGTTACTTTTCCGCTATTAACATTATCCAAAAAAATAGCGGCGCCGATTGGCGCAGAATGGAGGTAGATATTACCAAAAGGCAATGCCCGCATCGTAATTGACTGGCTCGTGGTCACATTCTCGCTGACAGATACTGAAAACGTCGAGTCGGCATAATTGCTCAATGTCAGTTTAATCGAATGAATCCCGACTAGGACCGATGTTAACGTATCCGGCGTTATTTTACCTGTCGGATTGGCGTCAAGAAATATGGCAGCGCCTGCAGGAGTTGAGGTCAAGAATATCTTACCAACCGGCACTGTCAAAAGAGTCAAGGTAAATGACGACGTCGCCGTTAAGCCATCCTGAACTCTGACCACCACCGAATCATCAAAATAACCGGATTTGCTTAAACGGATTTCATGCAAACCCGTATCAAGATCGGCTATGGTAAATGGCGTTACATTTTCGGTTTTTACATTGTCGAGATAGATAACGGCGCCGGCCGGAGTTGAAGAAATCTGAATATTCCCTTTGGGTTCATCCGCCGGTTCTGATTTTTCGGTTTTATCGCACGCAAAAAAGCACGCGCCGATAAGGATCGTGCCCACGGAAATGATGTGTTTCATACCTGCACCTTTCTTAATTTTAGTGGAATGCAAAAAACGTTTCTCTTAACGAATGTTGTCAGCCTTCAAATTCGGTACAGTTTATCCGGCACCACGATTGACAATCGTGCTCTACTATTCAATTCAATGTAAGAATCAGGAAAATTAAATAACTTTCAGCCTCGTATTTGCAAAAAACATCTTCTGCCCGAGCGCTTTCGCCCGTTCTCCAGGATCGCCATGATGAATGATGCTGATCGTCGACGCTAAGTTTTTGGCAACCTCCATAAATGCCTTTGCATTCGCTGAATCGGGTTTTGCGATCACGATGGGTTTTCCTTCATCGCCGGCAATCCGCGTTTCGATATCCAGAGGAACTTCCCCCAGAAACGGCACTTCCATTTTATCCGCCGCTTTATGCGCGCCGCCGTAGGAAAATATTTCCGCGCGATGATGGCATTGAGGGCATTCGTAGTAACTCATATTTTCAATGACGCCGAGAATTGGAACATTCACCTTCTGAAACATGCCGACACCTCGACGCGCATCCATCAAAGCAACATCCTGCGGCGTCGTGACGATCACCGCGCCGACCAACTGCACCGCCTGAGACATGGTGAGCTGAGCGTCTCCCGTGCCGGGAGGCATGTCCACGATCAGATAATCCAGTTCGCCCCAATCCACGTCGCGCATCAGCTGCGTGATCGCCTGAGCGACTATCGGCCCGCGCCATACCAGCGCCTGATCTTCGGGCATCAGAAATCCGATGCTCATCATTTTGATTCCGTGGTGCTCAATAGTATTCATGCGCGTACCGTCGGAGGAAAGGGGTTTCTCGTGAATCCCCATCATCAGCGGTATGCTCGGCCCGTAAATGTCCGCATCCAAAAGCCCGACCTTTGCTCCGAGCATGCCGAGCGCAACGGCTAAATTGGTTGCCACCGTCGATTTCCCGACGCCGCCTTTTCCGCTCGCCACGGCTATCACGTTTTTTACGCCCGGTAATAGCGCCGTCGTCTGTTTGGCGCCTTGAACTCTGGAGGTCATTTCAACACTGACTTTGGTGACGCCCTGTAATTTGGATACTTCACTGACGCATTGCTGTTTTAAAAGATCTTTAACAGGACAAGCGGGCGTGGTCAGTTCAACTTTGAACGACACGTCACCGCCTTTTATCTCAATATCTTTGACAAATCCCAGACTGACGATATCTTTATGCAGGTCGGGATCCTGAACTTTTTTTAGCGCTTCGAGAATAGTTTCATTGGTTATCATGTAATCCTTTCAACGTGAGTAAATCATTTTTTTGAGGTGCCATATTAAGAAAAAACCGAGTGATTGACAAGCAATTTCAAACGGCGCGCTATATTACGCTTGTTATTCAACGAAAAAAAAAGTAGAATATTCTGCGTTTTTATTCAAAACTTACAAATTAAATCCGAACTTATGCCGCTCAACGCTTTTAAAATGTATCATCCGCGCGATCAGGTGGAAGCGCTTGAAACGCACGGGCAGAGCTGGTTATCCGACACCATCGAAGAAAATATCGGCCTGTGCGCCATTCAAACCATTGAACCGGTGTTTAACCGGCATCTCCCCAAGCAGGGAAAAATTCTTGAAGCGGGCTGCGGCCTTGGCCGATGGGTTATTTACTACAAGCGTAAGGGATATGACATTATCGGAATTGATCTCGCCAAAGATGCCGTCGCGATGGCTAAATCATACGACCCTTCTGTTCCGGTTTTCATCGATAATATCTTGAAAGCTAATTATCCTGACGGGCATTTTGACGCCGTTATCTCCCTCGGCGTAGTGGAACATTTTGAAGAAGGACCTATGCAGGCGCTGAACGAAGCGCATCGGCTGCTTGCAAAAGGCGGATTACTTTTTATTTCCGTGCCGCTGCAGAATACCTTCCGAAAACTACTGGTCAATCATCTCAAGCGGCTCAAGAAATTCTTACAGACGCGAAAAGGCCGCTCCTACGTTTTTGAGGAATACCGCTATACGCAAAAACAGATGGAATCTTTCCTGACATCTGCCGGCTTCGAGATAATAGAAGTGGCCGTGGATGATTTTTTCCCGCCGAAGAATATGGGGCTGTTTGTTGACCTTCCTTTCCTACGTGCCAAGGAAAAGAAATGGGAGTTGAACCCGTTGGGACGATTCATGAACCGGTTCTTTCATAAGGTCTCTCCGAAATTTGCCTGCGCCGGACTATTGTGGGTTTGCCGCAAAAAGTAAATAAATGACAAAATAGCCTTGAATGTCAGAGTTCCATTATTTATATTGGCGCGTCTTGGTGACATGGTGGGCATAGCTCAATTGGTTAGAGCGCCAGGTTGTGGCCCTGGAGGTTGCGGGTTCAATCCCCGTTGCTCACCCCATGAAGAAACCAAGGGTGAATTGAAAATCGCACGAATTTTGGTTTCGTTTTGAGAACGTGATTTTTTTCTTGCAAAGCGGATTTTTGTTTTGTATAATTGCACCGCTTTTACGATGTATGCGCCTATCGTCTAGGGGTTAGGACATCGCCCTTTCACGGCGGTAACCGGGGTTCAAATCCCCGTAGGCGTACA
>JAEUSK010000101.1 GCA_016787925.1 bacterium
TGCGCGAAGCCGTTAAGAAAGCGCAGGAAGCCGACAGTTTAAAATCTGAATTTATTGCCAATGTGAGCCATGAATTGCGAACGCCGCTTAATTCCATTATTGGTTTTTCAAAAGTATTGATGAGCGGCATTGACGGCGACATTACGGATACACAGCGAGTCGATCTCTCTGCAATCTATAATAGCGGAAGGCATTTACTGGAGATCATCAATAGTATTCTTGAACTTTCCAAAATCGAAGCCGGTAAAATGGAGCTTCATAGCACTACTTTTGATATTGTGCCGATCGTTCATGAAATCGTGACCGCAAGCCAGACACTAGTAATGGGCAAAAAGATTAAAATTGAAAGTAAGATCGAAGGAACTATTCCCGTCATCGAAGGTGACGTAACCAAAATAAGGCAGATAATTTTTAATTTGATTTCCAATGCCGCAAAATTTACAGAAGAGGGATATATCACCGTCCGATTGCGCGCGGATAAAAGCCGCGTTGCGGTCAGCGTGATCGACACGGGTATTGGAATTGATAAGGATCATGTTGACGCCGTTTTTGAAAGATTTCGTCAAGTGGACGGTTCTACAACTAGGAAAGCCGGAGGAACAGGTCTCGGCTTAAGTATTGCGAAAAAATTTGTCGAAATGCACGGCGGTGAGATGCGCGTCGATAGCAAACTCGGTAAAGGTTCAGTCTTTACGATGATACTTCCTCTCAAGCAGAAATCATCTGAACCAAAACAAGAATAAAGGAACGTGACTACGGTAAAGAAACCAATAAAAATACTTTATGTTGAGGACAATGAGATGAACCGCCTGCTGGTCCGGCGATTGCTCGAACCGCGCGGGTATCAACTCTTTGAGGCCAACGACGGCATCAGCGGCGTGAAATTGGCGGAGGAAATCGAACCTGATTTGATTCTGATGGATATCAATTTGCCTTTGCTGGACGGCCATGCCGCAACGACGCGTATCAAGAGCATTGACAGACTGGCCGGCATTCCGATCATTGCACTTACATCCAACGTGATGGAAGGCGACCGACAGCGCTCACTCGTCGCCGGCTGCGACGGGTATATTAAGAAACCGCTTGACGTTGATGAATTTCCGGGGCAAGTCGAAGGTTATTTACGCGGCAATCGTGAAAAAGTTGAAGAAGATGATGAACAGGTTTTTTATAAAGAATACAGCGCGAAACTTGTTCTCAAATTGCAGAAACACATTGAGGAACTCGAAGAAAAAAACCAAAAGATCGAACAGCAGTCCAAGGAAATGCGCGAGGCTTATCTTGGTATCATTTTGTCATTTGTACGAGCTGTGGAAGAAAAACATTCTTATACGGCCGGTCATTCCGCGCGCGTGCGTGCTTTTTGTCTAAAAATAGGCGAGAAACTGCAACTGGATCTGCACCAGATGGAAAATCTCGGGCAGGGCGCTTTACTTCATGATATTGGCAAACTGGTAGTCGAAATTTCCAGTTTGAAAAATGTGACCGGACTCTCCGATCAGGAATGGGAAGAAATGAAGAAACACCCGGAGATCGGGTATAAGATTCTTAAACCGATAAAATTTTTGTCGGGCATCGTGAATATGGTTCATCAGCATCATGAACGTTGGGACGGAAAAGGTTATCCGCAAGGTTTGAAAGGAGATCAGATTGACTTTCTGGCAAGCATCGTTGCGGTGGCAGACAGCTATGATGCGATGACTTCCCAGCGCGGTTACAATAAAGTCTTAACCGTTGAAGAAGTCATTGATGAGTTCCGAAAATGCTCGGGTACAAAATATAACCCCATAGTCGTTGATGGATTAATAGCGGTATTGGCTGATATACGGCAAAGAGATTCCAGCAGGGTCCATTAACCTTCAAAACAAAGTTCTTGCCTTGCCCCCGCCTTTTAGATAAATTGGAGTTACTTGCAACAACAACATTCCAACAAAGTAAGACATAATTTCATTATCCGGAGGATTCATTTGTTTCGATCGAAATGCGCCTTAGTATTGATTTGTGGCTTCTTAGTGGGTTGTGAAATGCCTAAGATGCCCACGGTAAATGCAAAGTTGACTATTCCGCTGACCAATGAACATTACGATATATATCGCCTGAAAAAGGATTTGGAGAACAAGAAAGATTCACTAAAACTCGCCATCGTGAGCGATTCCGTGTTATTAACCATTAACCACAATGAACATGTTCAGATCGGCGATAATCTGGACACGGATCCTACCGTAGATTCAACGGACGGGTTGATCAATGACGACCTGAAATTAAGAGATTCAACAACCACAAGCTTTTCGCTCGGCGTATTGGGTCCGGCGTCTATTGATGCGTTGGCCAACACCAACGTGATTATTCCTGTATTTAGTTTTCCGCAAAGATCTAAGACGGTAACGTTCGCCAAATTTACAGGGGCGACAATTCTCAACGGGTCTACGATAAAGACAACCGTTACGAATAATACACAAGTTGGTTTTGACTCCCTGATGATAGTTATTATCGGCCAGAACAACGCGCGCCTTGACAGTTTTAAGGCCGTAGTTTCTTCATTGGGCGACACCGATACCAGGGTCAAAACATTTACTTCGACAACGACCGTAACGACGCCTTTCACAGTTCGGGCTTACGGCCATTCGACAGGCTCCGGCAGCAGTGTCCTCGTTGATACCAGCCTCTCTGTTTCAATCAAAATGGTCGTAGATATTACAGGCTCAAGTATTACAGGGCGATTCCCGTCTCAGGTCATCACGCGCGTCGATTCCTTTAAGACGTCATCGAATTCTGTGATAGACAGCGGATACATAAGTTCCGGAAAATTGACTTTGAATTTTACCAAAACCATTCCTGTTAACGCCACCGTTTTGTTCACTTCCGAAGACTTTGACTCGGCCGGCCAATCGCTCACGCGTTCAATTCGCGTGACCAATAGCACTGCGCCCGTCATTCTGTTATTGAATAAGTGGCGAGTTGTGCCGAAAGACGCAACGATTGGAAACCAATACCTGGATTATAATTATACTTATACGACCGACTCGATATCAGCTACCGGCACTCCGCAAACGATGGCGAACGGGCAAGGAATCAAAGTACTAGCAACTCTCGACACCATGAAATTCTCCAGACTGCGGGCGACGCTCGCGCAGGAGCAGGTTGATCTCGACAGATCTACCCAATCCATTGACATCAAGCATCTTGATAGTATTCAGATCAAACGTGCTTTCTTTGAAATTATTACAGATCACCGGATTTCATTTCCAATGTCACTGGACGTAACAATAACGGGAAAACGTCTGCCTAACATTACCAGGACCGCCCGTATTATTGCGGATATCCCACCTTACACATCCGGAGCCTCACAACAGGACACGGTTCGCACAACGAATTATGACGAAGTTGCGGACTTGTTAAGTATTTTGCCCGACTCAATTATTGTGACGGGTATGGTTTTCGTTGGTGATGATATAGCCTCCGGCGTGGTCAACAGAGATGATTTCATCAATGCGCAGATCAACTTGCGCGCGCCGCTGGTATTTAAATTATTCGGTGATTCAACAAGTAATTTAGTGAAGACGGATCCATCAAAGATCGACATAAGCGAAAATCAGAAACAAAAACTGTACGATCGGCTAAAAAGTATATCTATCAAAGGGAAGATCCGAAATCATTTTCCTGTTCCTATTTCTGTGCAGTTTTTTATTGACAGCAGTAGAATAGATCCGCCAACTGAAATTCGTTTCTATGACTCCACTTCGGCGGTTAAATTCACCTATCCTTATGCGCCTCTTCTGATCAATAAAGGCATAACGAATGCCGGAGGCATTGTTACTTCCGCTGAGGAAATGGAGATAAATTATGAGCTCGATCAGTCGGAGTATCAAAGAATATTTGATAGCAGGATTGACAGCGTGAAAGCTTCCATCTACAGAGGATTGAAAGTTAAATTACTGAATACCGGCGGTTTTGTCCAGGTCTCGTCCGATGATTTTATCGACGTGAATACGGATTTGGAATTTGAATTCTTTATCGATGAACATATCAATGATTAGAAAAAACATCTTTCGCACACTCGTTCTATTTTTTATTTCATCATCCGCCATACTATCAAGGGCTTACGCCGGCGGCGGGGGAGAGTCCGATGCGCGCGCCGTAGGTATGGGTCGCGCGAATACCGCCGTTGCAGAAAATACGGAAGCGTATTTATGGAATCCAGCCAACCTCGGTTTGGCCTCCAAAAACGAAAATCAAATGATGCTCCAGATATTTGCAACCGGATTCCGTGTCGGCAATAATGTTCTGAGCGGCCCCAATTATAACAAGTATAACGGCAGATCATTCAGCGAAAAAGATAAGAAGGATTTTCTGGACCTGTTTGGCGGCGCCCATTCTCTGAGGGCTAACGGAGATGCTGAAGTCAGACTTCTTGGTTTTCAATATCGCAATTATTCCTTAAATGTCAAACTCAACGGTACGGGTTATTCCAAAATTCCCAGAGGAATTTTTGATCTGGCTTTAAGCAATTACGATGTGGGGTCGAAATCATTAAATCAAAAAGGCAATGGCGGCGGCGAAGCCTATTTAGATGTGAGTATGTCGGCAGGATATCCTATCAAGAATATTTTTCCGGATGTTATAAAAGAAGTGGCGGCAGGGATGACGCTAAAGTATATCAAG
>JAEUSK010000103.1 GCA_016787925.1 bacterium
TTCCGCTTTGATCACATTTTTTATACCGGCGGCGTACCTGTAGCAAAAAAAATAGCTTCCGAGGCGGCGAAAGAACTCATTCCGCTCACACTGGAATTGGGCGGAAAGTCGCCCTGCATCGTGGATGAAGATTGTGACCTCAGGGTGTCCGCGAAACGGATCGTGTGGGGCAAGTTCTTCAATGCCGGACAGACCTGCATTTCTCCGGACTATGTCTTGGTTCACCGGAATATAAAGGCCGAATTCATCGGGCTTTTATTAAAAACGCTGAATGAAAGATACGGCAGCGATCCATCAAATGACATCGATATGGCCAGGATCATAGACGTCCGGCATTTTTTGAGGCTGGAGAAACTTCTGGCCACAGGAAAGATCATCTACGGAGGGAAAAAGGAAAAAGAAAAGCTGTTCATTCAGCCAACCCTGATGGAGATCTCCGATCCGGAAAGCCCGGTGATGGCCGAAGAAATATTCGGACCGATCCTGCCCTTGCTCGAATTCGATTCGATCGATCAGGCGATTGCCACGGTACGACGGCATCCCTATCCGTTATCGCTGTATGTCTTTACCAAGAATAGAGATTACGAAAAACGAATCGTGTCAGAATTGCAGTTCGGCAACGGCGCGGTCAATAATACGCTGGTTCACTACGCCAATCCAAACCTGCCTTTTGGCGGGGTTGAATTCAGCGGGCAGGGAGCGTATCACGGGAAAAGCGGATTTGAAGTTTTTTCACATCGTAAAGGCATTACGCGAAGCGGAACATGGCTTGATCTGCCGGTCAAGTATCCGCCTTACAAAAACAAACTTAAATGGATTCGCATGTTTTTAAGGCCGTGATATGTCTTCGTTAGTTTTTTTCTGCAAGCCTGGTTTCGTTTTGAGAATGTCCGGCACAAATCCATAGAGTAATAATATTCAATTGTTTGGATCCTTACTGTGGCCGAAATTACCAAAGCTTTTGCCAAAGATTCTGCCGGAAACATGCGATAAACATAAATTACCCTTGACAAACGCGCATTTTCTTGTTATCATAGTGCCGTCAAATTTGTTGAGAATTAATCTCAATGAATAAAGCTCGCTGATTTCAACGGGCTTTATTTTAGAAAGTTAATTGAGAATTAATCTCAATAAGCAAATATTACAAATGCTCCGAATACCTCTGAGCATAATTCTTAAACTCTGTATTGAGAATAAATCTCAAATAAATAAATGTTCAAAACTTATTGAGCATTATTTTTTTAATTGCCATTGAGAATACGTCTCAATACTACAAAGGAGAACTATGAGAGTTGTCACGCCGTTATTCTTACTTGCTTTACTGTCACTGCCGCTGAAAGCGCAATCCATGCAAGACTCGATAAAAGAAGTAAACAGAAAAATCGACATATTGACTGAAGAGATCGAAAGGCTGAAGCTTGGAAAAGTTGCCGAGATCAAATACGAGTCGTCCCGCGGCCTCGGCCCTGCGGCGGCCAAGGTATATCAAGTTGACCAAGGCGTTTCCATTGCCGGTTACGGAGAATTGGTTTATGAAAATTATTCACGAAAAAGAGACGATAAATCCAAGTCGTCATCGCAGGACCAATTCGATTACCTGCGTAATATCCTGTATTTCGGATACCGCTTTAGCGATCGAATCCTATTTAATTCCGAAATCGAGTTTGAACACGGCTATACCGGTAAACAGCGCGGCGGCAAACCTATCGGAGAAGTTGGGATGGAATTCGGTTATATCGAGCTGATGTTCAACAGGCACGCCAATCTGCGCGCGGGAATGGTGCTTATCCCGGTGGGTATTATCAATGAAAAACACGAGCCCTCGACTTTTTTCGGCACCCTGCGTCCCCAGGTTGAACAGCGCATCATCCCTACCACATGGCGAGGGAACGGGATCGGCCTATACGGGGAAATCTTTTCCGGCCTTGAGTACCGGGCGTATGTGGTCGAAGGACTTGATGCTGCCAATTTCACTGCGAAAGACGGTATTCGAGACGGGAGGCAATTGGGTTCAAAAGCCTATGTTGAACATTTTGCCCTTACGGCAAAATTGGAATATTCGGGCGTTCAGGGCTTAATCTTCGGAACAAGTTTTTATTCCGGTAATTCCAACCAAACCGTTGTTGACTCTTTAAGAGGCTGGGAACCGAACGTGACGGTTTTGAGCGCGCATGCAGAATGGTCATGGAAAGGTCTGGAAACGCGCGCGCTGTTTGTGCAGAATAATCTGACCGGCACCAAACGACTCTATCAGGAGTTCGGAAAAACGATCGGAAAAACGATGCGAGGGTGGTATGCAGTTGCAGGTTATGATGTCATGCCGCTGATCAAAGCGGGGACACTTCACTATCTTGCGCCGTATGTTCAATATGAATCGTTTGATACTCACGCCGATGTTGCCAGCGGACTGTCGCGCGATACGGAATCCGAACGCGTGATCACAACGGTTGGTGTCACGTACAAACCGCATCCGAACGTGGCATTTAAATTTGATTACCGTAACAACGCAAATGAGAAAAAAACAGGTAATGATCAATGGAACTTAGCCGTTAACTATCTGTTTTGATCAGAGAATTCATATGGATACCAGACATTATATGTCATGAATCATTCTAAAATAACCAAGATCTAATCGAGAATAACTATTTTACGCGTTCAAATGGAATCCTGTATTGAAAAACAAATGCTGTAAGAGATTTAAACAGAAAAAAGCGTGCAAACATTGTCCGGTTTTGGCGGAGATACGCGCCGTCAACCCGGCATTTAAGCGGAAAGAAGTTAGGTACTATCAAAAGACCTTGCAGCCTGCGTTTGCCAATAAACCAAATAGCATTCGAATTTTTTAAAGAATGTGCAAATCGAGGTTTCACCAGACAGCGTTTTAAAAATAAATTACCAGTTAAAGTGAGGATCGTATGATAAAAAATTTACTTGTTTTAATGCTATTGGTAAGCTGGACTCCTGCGCGTGCGCAGGACGCGGGTATCTCAGACAACTCATTTCTGATCGAAGAAGCGTACAATCAGGAGCCGCGTGTTGTACAGCATATTTCCAATATAGTATATTCTAACAAATCAAAAGAATGGGGCTATGCTTTTACTCAGGAGTGGCCGCTTTTTTCGCAGGCGCATCAGATAAGTTATACTTTCCCGTACGCATGGACGGCAGGTAAATCGGCTGATGGTCTTGGAGATATTGCAATACATTATCGTTACCAATTATGGGAGGATGCCCGGTGGGCGGCCTTTTCGCCGCGATTCAGTATTATTTTACCCACCGGCAATGAGAAAAAACAGCTGGGTTCCGGAAAAACGGCTTATCAGGTTAATTTACCGTTAAGCAAACGCTTTGGAGCTTCGTGGGCTGTTCATTTCAACGCCGGCGCAACGGTTACGCCCGGCGTGTCTGCCGGTACAAGCAAGCAAACCCTATGGAGTTACACTGCAGGCGGAAGCATGGTATGGCTTGTGAAAAACAATCTTAATATGCTGGTTGAATTCGTTGCCCTATTCGATGATGAAATCACCGGAGGGCAGGTAAATAATCGATCCAGCTATGTGGTCAATCCGGGACTAAGATATGCGTATAACGCCGGCTCATTGCAGATCGTACCGGGATTGTGTTTGCCTGTAGAACTCAATGGCGAAAAACAAAAACAGTGGTTTATTTATCTCTCATTTGAACACCCATTCTAATGGAACATCCGCAGGTATTGGTGAAGCATAAGCGAAGCATGAAAATGGTATTTTGGTTATTGTTTGTTGTAACAACGGCACCGGGCCGCGCACAGGTGTATCTGACGAAAGATGAGGCGCTGCATCTGTATTTTGAGAATGAAAACAATATATTCCGCAAAAGCCTTTTCCTTACCGATACTCAGGTGCGGCAAATTCAAGACCACGCGCGCGCCAAAGTTGAGTCCAAAATTCTGACGTATTATGAATATGTTGAGAATGGGAAATTACAGAATATCGCGTTCTTCGAAACGCAAACCGTACGCACGCATCCGGCCACGTATATGATCGTATTGAATTCCGACGGGTCCGTAAAAGGCGTTGAGATGCTGGCATTTTTCGAGCCGGAAGATTATCTGCCGCCGAAAAACTGGTTTGCTCAATTCCGTCGTAAGACGCTGAATGACGACATTCACACGAAACGCGGCATTCCTAATGTGGCCGGGGCAACTCTTTCAGCGCAGGCCGTTACGGAAAGCGTCCGCAAATATATGACGATCTTTGAACTTCTATTCAGCAAGGACTAATCACATGCAGTACATGCAAAAAGGCGGATATCAGCAAAATCCTCTGACAAGTTTGACTCTGGGTTTTACAATTGTGCTTCTCGTCGGATTTGTTGTTACCAATTTTATAATCTTCTATACGAAAATGGGGATCACGCCGAATGACGTCATAGCCTATTACAATGGATCGGAAGAGACGTTTCGTCCCGCCCGTACTTTTGGGTCTATGCTGGAAGTCACGCACGGCCATTTACCCGTGATGGCTGTAGTTATTCTCATGCTGACCCACCTGGTCACTTTTTTCCCGCTTTCAAAAACGCGTAAGATCGCGCTGATAGCAACCCCATTCCTGGCGGCTCTATTGGACGAGGGATCCGGCTGGCTTGTACGGTTTGCTCATCCGCAATTTGCATGGCTGAAGATTGGTTCATTCCTTGTTTTACAGGCAAGCCTTCTTTTCTTATTAATTGCTCTGGCGCATTATCTTATCCTCGCGCGACGTGAAACGATAAACAAAGAAAATGAGGAGCGAAATCTCCCCCCGGCTTCAGGTAACGGAGTCAAAACACTTGAAAAATCCCATACAGAAACAATCAAAGATGCGTGATATGAATGCATCGAGACGTGATTTCATTAAACACACGGCCCGTCTGGCCTTTGGTGGATTGATACTGAAAGCAGTTCCGTCTTTTTCTGCAAACCCAAATCCGTTTCTTGTTCAACGCGCATTTTATACGATGGGAACGGTGGTAACCGTGAGCGCCTACGGTACGTCGGCAAAGGATCTTCATAATGCCATTACAAAGGCCCGGGAGGAATTTCAGCGTATCGATGCGCTGATGAGCGTTTACAGACCTGACAGTCACGTCAGCCGTATCAACCGGTTTGCTGGAAAGAAAGATGTTCATGTAGACGGCTCCGTTATGGATGTTTTGATCAGCGCTAAGCAATTTCACAAGGACACTCAAGGCGCTTTCAATATTTGCGTTGAACCGATGATGCGGTTGTGGGGATTTCGTGATAACGCGAGGACCCTATGCCGTCTGCCGGCGGATAGGGACGTGTACCGTGCACTGGAAGCGGTTTCGATTCATCATTTGGTTATCAGCGAACGGGAAAAAGCGGCTGGGCTTTCAAACAAAGATGCGGCCATAGATTTGGGTGGAATTGCAGTGGGATATTCTGTTGATCGGGCGGCGGCGATTCTCAAATCGGAAGGTGTCGAGAACTTTTTAATCAACCACAGCGGTGATATTATGGCTATCGGCTCGCCGCCGGATCAAAACGGATGGACGATTGGTATCCCTGATCCTCAAAATCCATCTGAGATTATGAAAAGTTTTTCAATCACAAATCAAGCGGTATCCACATCGGGAAATTATGAATCGTTTGTTGTGTGCAACGATAAGAATTTCGGACATATTCTGAGCCCGGAAACCGGTTATCCATGCGATCGTTTGCTGAGTTTTACCGCGGTTTGTTCGACCGCAATTGAGGCGGATGCTTATTCGACCGCGTATTTTTGCAACGGAAAATTACCGGCCGGGATAGCTCACGTTGCAGTCACGACAGATTCAAAAATAGTAATATCAGACACTATTTAACTGCCAACGGCGTAGTCGAAGAATTAATGTGAAGTAATTTTAAATGGCTGCAGACAGCGGCTGGGCGGGATGAACTCGCCTTTCGTCGCACCGACTTGACAGCGATATTGATTGGAGATTATCGGTCAATATTTTTCAGGAATAAAAGTCTGATCTGAGATTGGCGGCCTAACGTATCCTTTGTTTTTCTGCCTGGGCGGCAGTTCCAAAGGATCGGGTGTGAGATCTTTATATGGAATCAGGCTCAGCAAATGACTGATACAATTGAGGCGCGCTCGTTTTTTATTATCCGCATTTACATCATACCATGGCGCTTGTTTGATGTCGGTGTAGGCAAACATTTCATCTTTTGCTTTTGAATAACTAACCCAACGCGCGCGCGATTCGAGATCCATCGGACTTAACTTCCATCGTTTCGTCGGATCGGCAATTCGGCTTTTGAACCTGCGTTCCTGTTCTTCGTCGCTTACCGAGAACCAATACTTGATCAGAATGATACCCGATCGTACCAACATTCGCTCAAACTCCGGGCACGATCTTAAGAATTCGCGATATTCTTCTTCCGTACAGAATTCCATCACGCGTTCAACGCCGGCCCGATTGTACCAGCTTCTATCAAAAAGAATCATTTCTCCTTTTGCCGGGAGATGCGGCACATAACGCTGGAAATACCATTGACTTTTTTCGCGCTCGGTAGGAGTACCTAAAGCTACCACCCGGCAAACCCGTGGATTCAAGCGCTGAGTTATTCGTTTGATTACGCCTCCTTTGCCTGCCGCGTCACGGCCTTCAAATATGACGATAACTTTCAATCCTTTATGCTTGATCCACTCCTGCAATTTCACCAATTCAATTTGGAGTTTTTTCAGTTCCGCTTCATATTTTTTGCGGTTTATTCTTTTGTGCGGCTTCCCATCCGCTTTGGCATCTGATATTTCTTGTTTTTCCGCTTTATATTTTCTTCCGGACATAAAAGCCTCCGTGATATCTAAGCATATTTTTGGATACGGCGATTCAATGACCCCTTCGGGTCTCCACCATAATACATGCATTGGCAAGATAGTTGAATTGTTTTTCCTGAATGAAGGTCATGACTTCCGGGCTTTCTGAACCGGGTTGAAGCCAGACATTATGCAGTCCTAATTTCAAACAGTCTTCCAACACTTTGCGTGTGACAGCCGGCGGAGTGACGAAATTAACGATGGTCGGTTTTTGGGGCAAATGCGCCAGATTTGCGTACGCTTTATCGCCCTCGATTTCCGGCGAAGACGGATTTACGGGAAATAGTCTGTAACCTTTTCTTTTCAGATCGCGATATATCACGTTACCGTATTTGGCTGGATTATTATTTGCCCCAACGATCGCGATGGTGACGTCGGGTTCTCTCAAGATTTCTGCAATTTCTTTCATGTGATCTCCCAATTATACACTGTTCGAAAACGAACAGATAATGAGCGAAACGGTCAACAGACTGTTCTAAGTTCATACATAAATACAAAAAAATCAACATGAATTGCCGGGCATAGGTATTGTTATTGTATTATGCAGGAAAAATGCATTTTAGTATAAACAGACAAAAGACGGGAAAATGGGCAAATAAATTGAAAAGAAAAAATGATTTTCAAAGACAATTGCGAATTTCGCCGGTGGAATCCTTATGGCAGAGATCGTCATTAATATTCCGGATGTAAATCCGCGCGATCTGATTGGGATCTAGGCGAGAGTTAACGGCGAAAGGCGGGTGGTTCACGATCGCGTCGAAATGTCTGCCGGGAATATTGTGAAGCGAATTATTCGGATAAAGCGTGGCGTCTGAAGAAACATCTGGCGCACTGCGATGAGAGTTGGGAGCTATCGCAAATCGGATCGGTAACGGACAAGAACGGTCCAGGTAATTTTTAGACATGATTCTTGACGATCGTAATTGAATGGGTAAACAACACAAAATGGATGAGAAAAGATGACATGATTCGACTTAACAAAGGGGAAAATATTATATAACCCAATTTGTAAAACCGCATGTCTTACGCGGGATTATCGGAAAACAGAAACTAATTCTTACAGACGAACCATCTGGAATTTTGAATTCTACCCCGGGGAGAAGAGAATATAGACCTGTTCAAAAACTTGAATCCCGAAGGAATGTAAGTATCGTGCTCTGAGAAAAACATGTCCTCAGGTAATAAAATTGTTCACCTCTTAGATGGATGGGTTCAGGCGTGAGAGAAAGGTCTTGAAGCTTAACAGATATAGCGCTCAAACTAAATTTGTCGAAGCAGGCATATTTGTTGTTGTTTTTTCTCCGGATGAGACCGTTTCCGTCACATAGCGTAATTTTCCCGTCTCAATCGGAATAGCAATTTTAACCAACAGCGTGAAAATAAACATTCCCATAGCCCAAATGCCCAACGAGACGCAGATTTCAATCCAAGTTGGTGTATATTCCACGATCTTTCCCCAGGGACCCGGAATAAATCCCGGAATGATAAGCCCCATGCCCTTCTCAATCCAGATACTGATGAATAAGATTGCGCAAGCAGGCAAGAGCCATTTGTGATTATTACGCAGCGGGTTTAGCGTTAAAATGCCCGTCGCAAAAAGATTCATCATGATGGCAGTCCATATCCATGGCCGTAAACCTCCAAACCCGTGAAGCCCGAAAAATAGGTACACCGCGCTCTCGCTGTGATGAGTGGGTGCATAGAATTCCTTGAACAATTCCGAGCCAAGCATAACGAGGTTGATCTGAGCGGCAACGGTAACGATGAGGGCGATTTTTCCAATGGTCACATTTTCAACTTTGTAATCCGTGAATCTACGAATGACCGAAAGCACAATAATAATCAACGCCGGGCCCGCAGAAAATGCCGAAGCCAAAAATCTCGGTCCAAGCAGCGAACTGTTCCAAAACGGGCGGGCCGGTAAACCCGCATATAAAAATGCCGTGACGAGGTGAATGCAGAACGCCCAGAATACTGAAATAATCACACCGGGAACATAGATCCGTGCATTGGGGTGTTTGCCTTGATAATGGCACACTAAGATGTAAAACGGAATAGTAAGATTCAGAAATAAATAACCGTTGAGAACCAACACATCCCACGTCAACATGGAACTTGGCCAATTAAACAGCCCTATACCCGGAATGAGGTGCCACACGCGCGCCGGGCCGCCCATGTCCACCGTCACAAACGCCAGACACATAAAAAGCGCGGCCACAGCCAGTCCTTCGCCAATCAATACGGCTTTTGAAAAATCGACGTCCTTGAGTATATACGTCGGCAGAACCAGCATCACTGCGGCCGCTGCGACGCCGACTAAGAAAGTGAAATTAGAAATATAAAATCCCCAACTCACCCGATCATTCATTCCGGTAACCGATAATCCTTCGTTTAATTGAATCGAATAAGCAAAGGCTCCCGTCAGCATCACAAAGGTAAGTGTTCCCATCCACACGTGATACCCGGCCCCTCCACGCGTGATGCTATCAAATGCATCCTTGAGAAATGAACGAACGATCTTCGGCTTGATATCGTCGGTAATTTTTCCGGCGTCGTAAGGAAACTCTGATGTGTGAACAGGTTTCATAATTTAATCCATGAAGTACCAGAATTTAGGCTCCGTGCCTAAATCTTCTTTGAGACGAAATACTTTTTTATTGGCCAGCACCCAGCGAATTTCACTATTCGGATCGAGGAGATTACCGAAAATGCGGGCGCCGGTCGGACAAGCTTCTACGCACGCCGGATTTTTCCCTTCGCGTGTACGCTGAATGCAGAACGTGCATTTTTCCATCACGCCTTTTTTACGAAGTCGGTTACCGAGATAATGTTGATTGTGATTGACCTCGTTTTCCGGCACGACAGGGTCCTGCCAGTTAAATCGCCGCGCGTCATACGGGCAGGCCGCTTCGCAATATCGGCAACCGATACACCAGTTGTAATCCACCACTACAATACCGTCTTCTTCTTTCCATGTAGCCTGAACCGGGCAAACGTCAACGCACGGTGGATTTTCGCAATGCATACATTGCGTACCAATATAAAAATGTCCGTCCCTGGGCACTTCGTGATAAAAATCATCCGGCGCCTCGCCGAAATTCATCTGTCCTTTTTTGTGCTCGTGAAGGGTGATGTATTGCATGCCCGTTTCGCGATCCTGATTATTTTCCTCGATACAACCTCGGATACATTCCAGATAACCGCGGCATTTAGAAATATTAAACGCATACCCGTACAACACTCCGGGGATCGGACCTTTGGCGGAAATATTAATGCGCTTCCCGGTATTGAGTTCGTACATGCGCTCAAGACGGCGGACGGTTTCTTCTTTCTCTTTATCGGTCATGATGCGGAAATTACCTTGAAAATAATCATCCCAGGCCAGCTGAGATTTTTCGCGTTCGTCCGCAGGCGCAAAAGGATTGCACGCCGTCTGGAAAAAGCCCATTCCGGCCATGAGGCTTGCAGCCATAGCCTGAACTGCCGTACGACGGTCCATTCCCTTGTCCAACACATGATCGGCTGCAGTTCTTTTTGTGATTGCCAATGAAGTTGGTTGATTGTTGTATTGGCTCCACATCAGAACCGACTCAAGACTCGGCATTGAGCGGAGATAGTTCATCTCGTCGTCGCGCTTAAGCCAATCGCTCAATACATTTTCGGCAAGCAATTCATGCATGCCGTTTTTTCGAATAGGATCGGGACTGCTGCAATTGCAATGAGACATGAATTCCTTATTTAATATTTAAAAAACAGAGAGCAAAGTCGGACCTTGAAAATAGGTTCTTGTTAGCGATATTCACTTGATCAATCGTTTCATGGTCAGGCTTGGCTGCGCCGGCCACCGCTTGTCCCATCTAGGCTGATGAGGATTGTGGCACTCCACGCATAATTTTATGACCCGGGGCGGAGCCCAGCCTCCAATCCGTTTGCCGTGTGCACCGCCTTGCCAATCGGCATACTGCCTGGAATGGCACTGTTGGCACAATTGATAGCTTTCATTGAAAGTCACTGCCGTACCTGTGATTGTTCTCAACGTATTCAGATCGCCTTCATTGTGACACACTATACAATTCATAATAGGTTCCGGCGCATGCTGTAAATGAAGATTCCAGTGAGCTTTGCGGCCGAGCGAATCGGTAGACGTCATCTGGCTCAGCGGTTTATTGTGGCAATTCACACATGGAAACTTTGTTATTTGACCGGTCCTTTCAACCACAGAAAAAGGATTGGCTACACGGGTTTCGGAAATCAATTTCGGTCCGTCTACCGATGGCGCCAGGTTTGAATACGCGTCGGAATTCGCCGCTTCGGATTCTTCGAGTTTTTCCAGTAAATTTCGGGAATCACCGTGGCTCGAACAGCCCGCGAAAAAAATAAGACATACAATGAGTACACAATATAAGTGACTTCGCATAGGATACATGTTAGTTTTCAAATCGGAAAAAATATTTTATTGTTTCAGCTTATTTGTTTTCAGAGACGAGCGGCCTTACCCAAACTTCATTTGATTCTGCCATACCGTGGCATTGCCGGCAATTTGTCCGGTCAGGGTGCGGCGTACGAATTTCTTTGACAGAACCCGGGCCTCCGTGACAAGCCAGACAGTTTTCCCTCATTTGCAGTCCATGCGGGATTTGCGGCGGACTTCCGGCCATCGCGGAGCGATTGATCGTCGGAGGCGCCACGGTTCTCCATGTCGTCGGTTTAAACAGATTTTGCGTATGAATTGGGACGTGACATTGCCGGCAACTAAGCAGTTCCGGATGCGGCGTCAACGGCGCGTAGGTATTGAACTTCGGAACAAAACCGCCATTTTCATGGCATTGCAGGCAGGTGTTTCCGCCGAAACTCGCTTCATCGGCTACCTCATGAGGTATCACCGGCGGTGCGCCGTTAAAAGCGCGCCGTTGATAGTAAATCGACAGGGTTCGTGTACCTTGCTCTTTTGCAGATTCCAAATAAAATAAAGCCTGATCGGCCAGTCGGAAAACTCCTGATTCCTCAGGAAGCAACGGCAAGCTGGCCGCTGACATTGGGGTAGTAATTGCCTGACGTTCCGATTGAACGATACTTTGTCCAATGACGATGATCATAGACGCCATGAGGACGACGCAGATCGAAATAAAAATGACGCGGTTTTCACGCGCTAAGATGTTTTTCAAATTCATGCTTTTTCGACTTTGATGGCGCATTTCTTATAATCAGGCTGACGCGAAATAGGACAAAATGCGTCGAGCGTCAATTCGTTGATCAAAAGCGATTCATCAAAGAATGGAACGAATACCATTCCTTGCGGTGGAACGCCGCGCTCATTGATTGATGCTTTAATAATAATCGTGCCCCGGCGCGACGTAAGACGAATCTTGTCGCCGTGACGAACCCCGAGCTCTTTAGCGTCGTCGGGATTGATTTCGGCATACGATTCCGGTACCGCCTGGTGTAGTACCGGGATTCTCCGGGTCATCGAACCCGAATGCCAATGTTCAAGCACCCGTCCGGTATTGAGCCAAAATGGATATTCATCATCCGGAATTTCTGCCGCGGGTTCGTACGGGCGGATCCAGATCCATGCCTTGCCATTCGGCTTGCCGTAAAAGTCCCAGGATCCGCCTTTTGCGGCGGGATCATACTTGGAATGAAAACGCCATTTAGTTTCTTTGCCGTCAGGGCATGGCCACATTACGCCCGGATTGGACTTGAGCGCTTCGTACGTGGCCATCTGATGATCGAGGCCCTGGTGAAAGAGTGAATATTCTTTCCAGATTTCCTGAACATGATTGCTCTTATCCCACGGAAAAAGATCTTTATAGCCCAGTCGTCGCGCCACTTCTATCATCGCCCAGGCATCCGAAATACATTCGCCCGGCGGATCGACCATCTGTTCGAAATGTTGTGTCCTTCGTTCGCTATTTCCAAACATGCCTTCGCGTTCGATCCACATCGCGCTGGGTAGAATGACGTCCGCGATATCCGTCGTGGGCGTTGGATAAACGTCCGATACAACGATAAACCGGTCTTCCTTTTTTGTAGCGTCACGATACCTTTTGAGTTTAGGCATGGTCACCATCGGATTGGTGACTTGAATCCACATAAAACGAATTTCACCGCGATCAAGTGCACGGAACATTTCTACCGTATGATAGGTCGGCTTGGCGGGGATTTTCTCCACCGGTATTTTCCAGATATCTGCGGCATGCTGCCGATCATGCTCGCTGGTGACTTCGCCGTGCGGGAGACGATGGGTGAAACAACCCACTTCCCGCGCCGTGCCGCAGGCGCTGGGCTGTCCCGTCAGGGAAAACGGACTGTTGCCGGGCGTAGAAATTTTTCCTGTTAATAAATGAATATTGTAAACAAGATTCTGAATCCATGTCCCACGGGTATGCTGGTTCATCCCCATGCACCAAAAGCTGGTAACTTTCTTATTTGGGTCTCCATAAAGTGCGGCCAGAAAGCGGATGTCTTTGGCGGGGACTCCGGACACTTTTTCTACGATTTCAGGTTTGTAGTCTTCCAGAAATTTCTTGTATTCTTCGAATGATGCTTCTTTGGGTTCGTCTGTAAATGCAAATTTGTCTTCGAGACCGTACCCGATGTTGGTTTTGCCTTTTTTGAACGTCGTGTGCCGCTTGATAAAACTTTCGTTGAGCCAGCCGTTTCGGATAAGTTCATACGCGATCGCATTGGCAACGGCAAGGTCAGTCTGCGGCTTAAATAATATTGACTTGTCGGAGGCCATACTGGTTCGTGTGGTGCGAGTTGCAAAATCAATGATCTTGGCGCCGCGCCGCATCTGATTATCGAGCATGCGCGAAAACAGAACCGGATGCATTTCGGCCATGTTGTTTCCCCACATTATATATACATCCGCATGATCAATGTCCTCATAACAACCCATCGGCTCGTCTACGCCGAAAGTCGTCATGAATCCCGTTACGGCACTGGCCATACATAAGCGCGCATTGCATTCCAGGTTATTGGAACCGATACCGCCTTTCATGAATTTCGATGCGACGTATCCATCCGGAACTGCCCATTGGCCGGAGCCATAGATCGCCACAGAATCTTTCCCGTTTTTATCAATGGTTTCTTTCATCTTTTGCGCCACAAGGTCAAGCGCTTCCTGCATCGTCGTTTCGACGAGTTGGCCGTTTTTCCGGATAAGCGGTTTGGTTAGGCGATCTTTGGCATATAAGGCCATCACCGAATGATAACCTTTAACACAGCACAGGCCCCGATTGACCGGGCTTGCCGGATCGCCTTTAACGGCAACTGCGCGTCCTTTGGATAGGCCGATTAGAAGCCCGCATCCGGTTCCGCAGAAACGGCACGGGGATTTTTTCCACGTGAGACTTTCCTCAGAGATAAAATTCTCAAATTGGCTGTTAGGAAATACAATGCCAGGGAAAAGTGCCGATGCTGTGGACATCGCTGCCACGGCCACCATGTGTTTTAACATGTCTCGACGATTCATAGTAAAGCTCCTGTCTAACCGGGCATCGGGTCTTCTTCGTAACCCGAGACCAGTGTCAAAAATTTAATGGACTCCATCGACTGCAGTTGTTCTTCCAACGATTTTTCAGCTTCGGCATCCGGCGTATCCGTTATCAAGACGATAACGTCGGTATTTTCAGAAGGAATAATTTCACAGCCGGGCAATTTCTGCAAACTACGCGTAAGTTCATCCCGCTTTCCGTCGGCCGGATACGCTAAATAACTTTTAACAGGCATCAGTGTTTTATGAGAATATGAATGACTTTGATATATTGAGTAAGAAATTAATCGCGAAAGGTTGAAAATAACGGGAAAAGTAGTCTAACCAGGCGTGAGCTATTTCAAAAAAATTATGAATTAAGATAACGACCCAATATGCGGTTGTCAACATAATTTTTAGCGGTATTTCATTTTACATAACAAGATATTATTTTGGCAACGAAGCAACGATTTATGCGTAACGTTACAATTATAAAATTTAATGGAGAAGCATTATGAATGCGTATCGCCTATCCGCAATTATTTTCATCCTTCTTAATTTCAGTAATTGTATTACGGCCCAGGAACCAGACAGTTCATCGGCGCTCAAATTGATGGTCGAAGCAGAACGCGCTTTTGCACGTATGGCCGTAACGCACGGAGTGCGAGACGCGTTCGTGGAAAATCTGTCGGATGACGCCATTATTTTTCGTCCGGGGCCGGTCAAAGGAAGGCCGGTGTGGCAAGATCGAAAACCACTGGCGCTGGTGATACGATGGGAACCGGAATATGTGGATATAGCGGCCTCTGGAGATTTTGGATATTCGACAGGGCCCGCAGAATACCTTAGCGTCAGACCTCTCACACCTGCAATAAGCTACGGCTATTACGTTTCTATCTGGACCAAACAAGCGGATGGGAAATGGAAAGTGGCATTGGACATCGGAACCGAAGTCCCGAAATTGGACAATTCTGAAATTAAAATTCACTTTCCGGGTGGCGCTGATATGAGGAAAACGTTTTCTAAAGTTAATACGGAAACTGAAAAAACTTCATTGGTTAAATTTGAGGAAGAATTTAATAAGATTTACGCAGAAAATAGAAAAATGGAATCTTACTTGAGATACGTTGCTTCCGCTGCGCGTTTTTACCGTGATGGACAGTTTCCTGAATCCAGAGTCGATTCGATCAAATTGATTCTGTCGCAAAGAAAAAATATTTCATGGAAACCGATCGACGGCGCAGTGGCAGTTTCCGGCGACATGGGGTATACGTATGGTTCGTATAATATATCAAACGAAGATAAGACGGAGGAAGGATATTATTTTCGTATATGGAAAAAAGAAAACAAACAAGGATGGCAGATCGTGATCGACGTTTTATCGCCGGTGGCGCTGCAAAAATGAGGATGTAGTAAAATCATATTACAAAAAAAGGCAATCCCGATTGACCAGGGTTGCCTTTTTTTATGTCAAATTAAAACCGTTACTGTTTCATTTTTTCGAGATTCACGTCGACGCTCCCTGCAATAACAAGGTGAAGTTTGTCCGGTGTGATATATTTCTTTACAGCGCTGTTGTCTTCATCCAATGTGAGCGCATTAATCTTATCCGGATATTGATCAAGAAATTCCATTTTGATATGTCGTTGCGCAATGTAAACTATGAATAAGTTTCAGTTAAGTCAAAAAAACGATATGAAAAGTTGTGTAAAGACTATCTGAAAACCGATGAGTTATCAGATTTCAGATAAGGAAATCGATATTGCACGGTAATGACTGCACGGTTAACTTCAAATAAATTATTTTATTAGACGATACGCGTTTTGTGTAAAGAATTGGCGCGAATTTTGACGTATTCTTGTTGTTTTCATGAATTTAACGGGAGAAAAACTGACATGAAAGGTCTAATACTCAGTCTTTCGATTTTGCTATTCATCAGCTGTACACATTCTGAATTGAACACAGGCTCGTGTGAATGCCCTGAATTATGGCAACTCAACGGTGACGAAATTCTTATCAAGGGCAGAGTGCAATACGCGGAAATCGAAGGCGGCTTTTATTATATTGCCGGAGAGGACGGACAAAATTACGATCCGATCAACCTTGAGGACGAGTTCAAACACGTTGGTATAGACGTAACATTTATCGCCATAGTTCGGGAAGATCTTGCCAGTTTTCATATGTTCGGCGTGGTGGTCGAAATTGTCCGCGCGGCCCGTATGTCGAAGGAATAAATATATGGGAATTAACCCTGCTCAATTGATGAAGATTGTGGCCAGCGCAGTTCTTGTAGGATCCTGCGATGTTAGCCCAACAGACAGGGCAATTTGGGAAACCTTGAATATTGTGGATTACCATATGAACCAGAATATGATGTGTTTTTGCGTTGATGCAGGCGTGGTTTATACGTTTACGTAAAAGATGATACAATTCACACGATTAAGTAAAGCGAAACTAATCAAAGTGTAAAATTAAATAATAAAGAAATATATACCATTTCCGGCTTATTCGATTTGATCGAGGATGCGCATAGACGACAGGCCGATGAGTTAAAAGTAGAATATGACAAATTCTATCACTATCCGCGGAGGATTGAAATTGACTATTCCCGACAGGTGGCCGATGATGAAATTACTATCGTGATCAACAATTTTGGGGCGGATCACTGACCAAAATATATTTCTAAAGTAATCAGGAGGAGTTTTTTATGAATTCAAAACTAATCAAAACGGCCGTTATGCTATCGTGTATGATGTACGCCGTTTCCTGCGATTCAGATTCAAAACAAAAAGCATCACGGAGTGATCTGGACATCCTGATGCGAAATCACGTCACCGCTTTGCTGCAGAATCAATTGGGTCTGTTTACTGCCGGAAGTAATTCGTCCGCGATCAGGGAAGGAGGGCCTATGGGTTTTTGGTTTTATCCGCCATGGATGTATTACAGGGCAAGTGCAAGTGCAGGTGCCTCGGCTGAATCGATTGTAACCTATACCGATACATCTTACTATGATGCGGTGTCCGGGTATTGGGTCTATCAGTATACCGATTCCACTTTCCAGTGGCGCTGGCGTTATAAGTTTCTACCCCACGACAATGACGGATTTCCAACGGCTGAAACGGATCAGTATCTTTTCGACGCAGAATATTCAGGGGATTTTGAGGACAGTTACTGGGGAACGTTTTACCGTTATTCAGGGCAAACCGATTTTCAGATCTCGGGCATGAAAGACTGGGTGGACACCCTCAAGAATGGAACCATCGAGTACACAGGAAGTTCTGAATCTCAGTTCATTCAAGATTTCGGACCCGATACGTCGGTCACTTTCTCATATAACGAAACCATTAACAGTGTGATCATGTCTGAAAGCGATTGCAGCCCGCATTCGGGTTCGATAGAATTTCTTATGATGCAGGATGCGGCGCCGGATACATTTGTATTCGTTTACCGATACGACGACAGTACCAAATTTGAGATGCCTTATAACGACTTCACGTACACGGGCAAGACAATTTTCACGGAAGACGGCGTGCGGTATGTGATCGACGGCGAAGAATATTATTATGAAGTTGATTGCGACGTCGGTGTGGTTACCATGGGTAAACCACCCAAACTCCATCAAAAAAAATAATATCATGCGAAATTTTTTGAAGATAGGTTCTGCATGCTTCATTATAGGCCTGATCGCGTGCTCTTTGATAAGTTGCGATAAGAATAGCAGCAGCCTATTTGAGTCAGGAACTTACTCGTATTACGGGTATGATCTCGACGGTCAAAAAGTTACGGAAGGGTGGATAACCGTTACCGTAGAAGATTCTCTGATCGAAGGAACTAAGAACATCGTAGAAATGATTATCGGCGGTTCTTATTTGATGGAAGTAGGTGTAGGGTTAATCAGCGGCCGAATATCTGAAGATGGTACAATTGAGATATATCTGCTTGAAGCCCACGGTCCTTATATGTTGATTCGCGGACATTATTATGATGATGTCTTAAAAGGCAATCGATACTGGGGCGTATCCGGCGGCGCTCCGGAAACGGTTATTGGAACTTTTGAAGCGCCACGGAATAAGTGATGATGTTCATACAAAGAACCTGTTCAAGCAATGAAGAACCGTC
>JAEUSK010000025.1 GCA_016787925.1 bacterium
CCGATCGGCCGTTTATTGACCTGGGGGATCGCAGGTGTAGAACCCCGCATCATGGGTATCGGGCCGGTTCCAGCCGCGCGCAAAGCACTCCAGAATGCCGGGATGAACGTGTCACAAATGGATATTGTGGAAGTGAACGAAGCGTTTGCACCGCAATATCTCGCGGTAGAAAAAGAACTGGGCTTAAACCGTGAAGTGACCAACGTCAATGGCGGCGCTATCGCATTAGGACACCCGCTTGCTGCGTCGGGAACGCGCCTGACACTGACGACGTTGTATGAACTGCGCCGGCGCAAGAAAAAATACGGCCTGGCGTCTGCATGTATCGGCGGAGGACAAGGTGTTGCAGTTATCGTAGAGGCATTATAGGCACAAGGTGTATCGGGTGAAGCAAAATATATTACTTCTTTTTTTCTTACTGGCCTCTGCCTCATGTTCGGATGATAAAAAATCCGGCCGAACCGACCTGCCGTTTCCGGACGGGATTGATTCGATCTTTCTTAAATCCTGCGCAACCGCAGGATGCCATTTACCGGATGAGCATGCCGGAAAAATACTGGGTAGCCAACACTTGCCAGCCGATCTGGATCTGTCGTCGTGGACGAGCCTCTTCAGAGGCTCCGCGCACGGCGCTGTAGTTATTCCGTTCAATGCGGCGAGAAGCCACTTGATCGAACATGTAACCGGTCTTCGTTCGCCGAGAATGCCGCCGAACTATTCGCCGTATAATCGTGATACGCTGACATGGTCGCAGATCAATGCGTTAACGTCATGGGTTGACGAAGGAGCGCCGAACAGCGATAACGATATTCCGTTTGAGCATGCGACAAAAAAAATATTTACGACGAATCAAGGCGTAGACGTTGTTTCAGTAATTGATGAAAATTCGTTGTTGGAAATGCGGGTGTTTGAAGTCGGCGACCGCCAGGAAACTGAAAGCCCGCACGGCGTAGAGGTTAGTTCTGACGGAAAATATTTTTATGTTTCTATGATCGCGACGGGAGATGTCTTTAAGTACGATGCGGCCAACGGTTCTTTTTTGGATAAACTCAGCCTCAGTGATCCCATTGCTTTGATCAAGCTGTCGAAAGATAATTTGAAATTGTACGTTACTACAAACTTTCAGGTCAACAATACCGGACAAAACGGCTTTGTTTCCGTTATCCGGACGTCCGATATGGGATTGATCAAACAGATTCCTGTCGGTATTAGCCCGCACGGAATTAATTTGTCGCGCGACGGTAAGTTGCTATACGTAACGGCCGTGTATTCGGATCGATTGTATGTGATCGACACACAGACGGACTCGGCCGTAACTTTTTTTGATGTAGCCGGTGACGTCGGCCCGCAGCCGAAATACGAACCCTATCATATAGGCCTTAGTCCTGCTGGCAGTCAGGGCTATGAAAATTATTTATTTGTCACGTGCAGGAGTAATGGCCAGGTAAGAATATTTCAGCGAACGGTTGCTTCAAATCATAACAGTTTCACATTTATTGACAGCGTGATGGTCGGCTCGAATACGGAGTCCAGGCCAATACAGCTTGATGTGTCGCCGAACGGACAATATATCTATACTGCCAATTCCAACGACAGCAGCGTAACGGTGATTCAAAATAACGGAACTGATTTTACGTTTTTGACGAATATTACGAAACAGATGGATCCGCATAGCGGCGAAGAACACAGATTATCCCAGCCTAATGGAGTGGCATTTAGCAAAGACGGGAAGTACGTTTACGTTTCCAATAGAAATAAGAACGGCGCAGTGCCCCCGCACCATGGAGGTACTGGCGGACCGGGGCTTTTGAGTGTTATCGACGTTGCGACCAACACGATCATCAAGACGATCGAACTGCAACCGGATTGTTACAGCGTTTTTGTATCGAACTGAAGAAAAAAGCCCTAAATTGTATTCGTTTTTTTTTTTTTTGCTCTTTATGATACCTCAGACGGCTCAGCCGCAGCTTCCGCCGGCTTGAAAGGCATTGTCATCACAGCTTCCTGAACAAGTTTTTCCATTTCTTCACTTGGTTTAAAAAACTTCCACACGAAAATACAGGCCGCAGCACATACCAAAGTGCACATGGCGCCGCCCTCCGGACCGAACGATCCGCCGGTGATCATATCAGGACCTGTTTCCATCGAGACCGTCAGCGGCATAACCACAGTGGTTCCGCTCACCGGTAAGCCCCAGATGTATCCCTGAGTGAAATTCCACGCAATATGAATTCCAATAGGCAGCCACAATGATTTCGTCTGAATATAAGCGAGAGAAAGTAGAGCGCCGGCGAGAACAATATTAGCAAAACCGAAAGGTGATACGTTCGGATTACCCAAATGTGCAACTCCGAAGAGAAGTGAAAGAGTGATCAGCGGGATCCATTTGTTGGTCCCTTCGATGAAAACCTGAAAAATATATCCTCGAAAAAGAATTTCTTCATTAAATCCAACCGCAATGTATAAAAGAATATTTCCGAGAAATCCCAGCAGAAAATAACTCGAATCGTTCTGTGCTAAACTTATTTCTTCATAACCCATAACCCACATCAGGCCGACCGCCACTGTTAGCATGATAAAACCGATTAGTAAACCCCAAGCCAGTTCTTTAAAAGAGCGCATATTCAACAGCAGGCCTATGGATACGAATTTTCTTTTATCAAGAAAGCGCAACAATATATATGCCGTAAGTCCTGCAACGATAGCGAATATGGCCGTTACAACGGCGTCTTTCGCAAGCGGTGTTTCTTTTAATGTTTTGGAAACAATATCAGCAAGGAAAGCGAACGGAATAGTGAGAATAATAAACGAGATCGTATAGATCGCGATACGCCAGCCGGCGCGGAGCTGGTGTTTGTTGTTTATAAATACTTCTCGTGTGGTCATGATCCCTCCGGTTTTAATCAAGTTTCAAATGCGGAAACATTTTTGTTAATTTTTCAATTGCTATCATCTCAAAATCCAAAAAATCAAATCCGGGTGAAACGGTGCAGCCGATGAGAGTAAATTCACCAAGTGAACGCGCGGACTGCCAGTGATCTGCCGAAACGATGAGCTGCGGACGTTCGCCGTTTTTAACGTTCGTACCAAGGATATGTTTCGAAAAATGTCCTTCCGGGCTTATCAGTGAAAGTTCGATCGGCGCGCCGAAGTAGAAATGATAGATCTCATCGCTTTTTACGCGGTGCCATGCCGTGGTCTGCCGCTGGCGGATCAGGAAGTAAATGGACGTGCATACCGACCGGTCATTTTTCGTTTGTGCCTTTATCGGAGATCGGTATGTTTCTCTGAATGCGCCGCCTTCGGGATGCGGCTGTAGTTGCAGAATTGAAATAAGGTCGTCTGCGGATATCTTATAGTCGATCATGTTCTAAGTTAAAATGAGTTTTATGGAGGCAATGACCAAGACGATAGCGAGAACTTTACGCAAAGTTTTGACATCAAATTTTTTGGTACCTAAATGCGTTCCCATGAGCCCGCCAATTACAGCGGCAGCCGCGAAGGGAATAATGGTTGGCGCAATATGATCGATGTTCTTCCAATTGCCGATAATACCTGAAATAGAGTTAACAAGAATAAAAGCCGCAGAAACGCCGCTGGCAATTTTTGTTTCTGACCAATTCATCAAGAGTAGCAACGGCGTCAAGAAAATTCCTCCGCCAACGCCGACCAAGCCGGAAACGAATCCCAATCCCGCACCGATTATGACGCTTAACCAGACGTTGGGGATCCTAGCTATTGCCGGATTTCGAATTGTAGCCGTCAACCGCCATGCAGCGTAAAGCAGAACGATGCCTACGATAATGCGGTACGTATCCACGTGCAGATCCATTCGTCCGCCCAGAAAAGCAAACGGAATTGAAGAAATTGCAAATGGATAGAACAATTTCCATGAAAAAAATCCTGCTTTACAAAAGCGGTAAGTAGCAATCAAAGCTACGAAAATATTCAAAGCTAACGCAGTCGGTTTCATTTCTTCCGGTGCAAAACTGAATAATGCCATGATCGCCAGATATCCGGATGCGCCCGCATGACCCACAGAGGAATACAACGCGGCCGCAAGGAACATCAGGAGAGTAATATATAAGACTTCAGGGCTCATGTCTTGGACTGACGGGTGTTATGAATGAAAATGAAGATTACGTTAATATGGTGTATGCGTAAACGATGCGACACATTGGAGCAAAAGGAATTCCCAAAAGTTAAGAAAACCCCCGAAAAAGGCAAGAAATTTGAACAGTGCGATCATCGAAAAACTGAATCTTTTGCGGTTGAAACCCGTACTGCGCGGATTGCATATAAACGTTGACTTAAATTATTTAAAAATCTAATTTGGGCAGCCAACGGTCGTTTTTTGATACTGGCGCAAGTACGGGTTCGTTTTCAAAATTCGTTTTGCTGGCAATAGAGAATCAATATTCGTTAATGTTACGTTTATCAGCAGGAGAAGTCACATGGCAAATTTTTATCGCGATAACCCCGATATTCTCTTCCACATGAAAAATATGGATTTGAAAAGAGTTATTGAATTAAAAGAAGACGGTTTTGCGGACAAGGATACGTATGACATCGCGCCCGGCTCCGTCGAAGAAGCTGTAGAAACCTATGACAGCGTATTAGAACTTGTCGGTGATATTGCCGGAAACACCATTGCACCCAAGGCGTCAGAAGTAGACAGCGAAGGCGCCCATTTCAAAGACGGCGTCGTGACGTATGCCAAAGCGACCAAGGAAGCGTTAGACGTGTGCAAAGAATCCCAGTTGTTCGGCTTTACCATTCCGAGGAAATACGGCGGGTTAAATTGTCCCATAACAATCTATACCATAGCGATTGAAATGATTTCAAGAGCGGATGCCTCGTTCATGAATATTTACGGGCTTCAGGACGACATTGCGGGAACGATCAACCGGTTCGCTGATGAAGAAATTAAAGCGAAATTTCTTCCGAGATTATGTTCCGGTGAAGTAACCGCGTCCATGGCTTTGACGGAACCGGACGCGGGCAGCGATTTACAAGCGGTGATGGTCCGAGCAAGGCAGGATGATAAGGGCCAGTGGCTGCTGAACGGGGTTAAACATTTTATCACGAACGGCAACGGTGAAATCTCTTTGGTTTTGGCCCGCAGTGAAGAACAAACCTCCGACGGGAGGGGATTATCGATGTTTCTGTATGAACGTGACAAGAACATGATCATACGGCGAATTGAGCATAAGATGGGAATTCATGGGTCTCCGACATGTGAGTTGCAATTTGATGACGCTCCCGCCATCCTGATCGGGCAAAGAAGAATGGGGCTGATAAAATACGTCATGGCGCTGATGAATGAGGCGCGCATAGGCGTTTCAGCGCAGGCCTTGGGCATCGCAGAAGCTGCTTACCGCGCCGCAAAGAAACATTCTGAACTCCGTGTCCAATTCAAAACGCCAATTATTAACATGATTCCCGTATCAGAGATGCTGCTTAATATGAAAGTTAAAATCGAAGCCGGGCGCGCGCTGTTATACGAAACGACGCGCTTGGTTGACATCAAAGACGGGCTTGAAAGGTTGTTTGAGAAACAAGGTGAATCTCCGAGAGAGTTGCGTGATGAGGTGAAAAAATATTCCGCATTTGCCGGCATGCTGACACCGCTGTGCAAGGCATACAACACTGAAATGGCCAATGAGGTGGCCAATGACGGCTTGCAGGTTCATGGCGGCGTCGGATACATGCACGAATTTGACGCGGAACGATTCTATCGCGATGCGCGGATTACCAATATTTATGAGGGCACGACGCAGCTTCAGGTTGTCGCGGCTATCGGCGGGATCATCAAGGGAACACTGGACGAACTGATCTCGGAGTATGAAGCGACCTTTGATTTTTCTTCGGTTTCAGATTATCATAAAACTATCAAGGAAATGCATATTCTGTTGAATAAGGCGGTACACTTTGTAAAAGAAAAGAAAAGCGCGGACTATCAGACGTATCATTCGCGCCGTATCGTTGAAATGGCAAACAAAGTGCTGATAGGGTATTTAATGCTGCGCGATGCCGGAAAATCGGACAGAAAAAAGGATGTGCTGAATTATTTCCTGGAATATTCTTTACCTGAAGTGACTATGAAATCGCAGATTGTTCTTAGCGAGCCGACGGCCCTATTGGAAAAAAAGGCTTCGATTTTGGATGGAGTGAATTAGATTTGTAAAAAAGGCGCGGAAACTTTTTGTGACTCAGTGTATAGGGTAATGTTTAACACGAGACAAAAAACGTTTAAGTGTCTTTATTGCCTTAAAGTATCCGTTCTTATTGATTGTTTTTTATTTTTTGCGCTTAGTCGATTGATCACATTCCAATAACGTGGTAGCCGCAATCTACATACAGCGTTTCTCCCGTTATGCCCGTGGCCCACGGTGAGCATAAAAACAGCCCGGCATCTCCAACCTCATCCACTTCAACATTTCTGCGGAGCGGAGCCTTTTCCGGAATAATATCCAGAATTTTGGTGAATCCGGAAATGCCGCGTGCCGCCAGCGTATTGACCGGCCCCGCGGAAATTGCATTTACGCGAACTTGCCGATGGCCCAGATCGGCGGCAAGGTAACGCACGCTCGCTTCGAGAGACGCTTTAGCCACACCCATTACATTGTAACCCGGAATAACTTTTTCCGCGCCGTAATACGACAGCGTGAGAATGGCGCCGCCATGCAAGTGCATGAGAGGGTAGGCTTCGTTGGCAATGGCAATTAGTGAATACGCGCTGATATCGTGCGCCAGGGTAAATCCATGACGGCTTGTTCTGTGAAAATCCTTTTTCAGGTCTTCTTTGTCGGCAAAAGCCACTGAATGAACAACGAAATCAATGTGGTGCATGTAATGTTTCAAATCGTGAAAAAGTTTCTTAATATCATCGTCCTTGGTCACGTCACACTTAAAGAGCAAGTCACTGCCCAGATCATCTGCTATTTCCTGCACATTTTTCTTGACCGCGTCACCCTGATACGTGAAAGCAAGCTCGGCGCCTTCACGGTGTAAACTCTTGGCGATAGCGTGGGCGATACTCCGTTTATTCGCGACTCCGCAAATAAGCCCTTGTTTGCCCTGCATGATCATACGGCATTCTCCTTTTTATGGATAAGAGTGAAATTCAATGTCAATGTGATTGGAAAACGTTGATGAATATATAGAATAACTCATAATTCCACAAGATTAAAAAACGCGGCGGTGAGCGATTATCGTACTTATTTACACAATAAGTCTGCGCGAACCTGAAGGGGCGGCGATTATTAATTATTTTTAAACAATGTCATAATACATAAGCACAAAATCTTTCATTTTAAAATTGGAGAATATTATGAAAAAGCAACGTGCCATGAAGTGGAGTATGCTTCTAAGCATTCTGATTTTGACGGGATGTTTTGTCGCCTTCCTGTCCAAGGGCGAAACGGGAAGTATGAGCGGGGTCATTAAAGATAAACAAACCGGTAAGCCCATGTCGGGTGTTACAATCAAGCTAATCGGAGCAGGCCTTTCCACGCAAACCGATTCCACGGGCTATTTTTCAATAGATAATATCTCTGTAGGAAATTACGACCTATTGGTCAGCGTAAATAATTATCAGGCTGTAAAAATAGAAGGTATCGCCATTGACGCCTTGACCGTGCAGCAATTGGAATTGACTATTAACGAAGATGTTTCAGGGCAAACAGCGGTCAAGACAATATCAGCTCAGGAACTAAATATAAAAACGGAAAAGCTAAATTCAGCAGATGAAAGCCAGCTTAACGATTCTGGATTAGCGGAACACATGCCTGGATCATCAGTAAAAGTTATCGAAAAAGATGCGGCCAAGAAGTCCGCAAAAGCGGCAGCCGGGCGCGGTGTATTGGGCATAGCCGGAGCGAGTGGAAGTTCAATTGGCGCGATGGGTTCAGTCTATCTGAATCCTCCGAACGGACAAAAATATTGGGATATGTATCATCACGACTATGGAACGAATCCTTTCATTGACACGGAAGACGATAACCTTTCCACGTTTGGCGCCGACGTTAGCACCGCTTCTTATTCTTTAGTTAGAAATTATATTACAAATGGCGAACTCCCGCCAAAAGATGCCGTTCGTGTAGAGGAATTTGTCAATTATTTTAAACAGTCGTATAAACCGGCAGAAGAAAATATTTTTTCAATCGGCACTCAAGCCATGCCTTCGGTTGTCAGTAAAAATTATCAATTAGTTAAGATCGGCATAAAAGGAAAAGAAGTAAAAGCGGAAAACAGGAAACCGGCGATGCTAACTTTTGTGATCGACGTGTCAGGTTCGATGAATATTGAAAACCGATTGGGGCTGGTTAAGAAAACATTGCTGCTGATGACGCGGGAACTGCGCGCCGGGGATAGAGTTGGAATCGTTGCGTATGGGTCGAATGCACAGACCGTTCTAAATCCGACGAGTGACAAGGAAGCAATTGAGTCGGCTGTGAACGAGCTTTACAGTGAAGGTTCAACCAATGCCGAAGCAGGCCTATGGCAGGGTTATCAAATGGCTGCAAAATATTTTGATTCACGGGCGATCAATCGTGTGATCCTTTGCACCGACGGCGTTGCTAATAACGGAGAGACTTCTTCAGACGGGTTATTAAAGCAGATCGAAAAATATAAAAACAAAGGTATTACGCTTACGGCTTGCGGTTTTGGGATGGGAAACTATAACGATGTTTTGATCGAACAGCTCGCCACGCGCGGGGACGGTACCTATTACTATATTGACGATCTGAATGAGGCTAAACGGGTTTTTGTTGAGCAGTTAACCGGAACACTGCAAGTGATCGCGAAAGACGTGAAGATTCAAGTGATGTTCGACAAAGACATGGTAAGCCGTTATCGTCTGATCGGCTACGAAAAACGGGACGTGAGAGACGAAGATTTTAGAAATGACAAAATCGACGGCGGTGAGATAGGGTCGGGACACACGGTAACCGCGCTGTATGAAGTTAAATTGAAAAATCAGAGCGCACAAAATATCGGAAAAGTAACCATTCGCTATAAATCGCCGGACGGAAAAGATGTTACTGAAATTGAAGAACCTATCACGATGAAGTCGCCCGAATCAACACAAGAGATATCAAATTTTCAGTTCACATCGGCAGTGGTATTATACGCGGAGATCATGCGGGAGAGTTACTGGGCAAAGGACAGAGAATTGTCTGAGGTTAAAAGTCTATTGAACGGCATGGATCAGAACTTTAAATCACACTATTCGCAATTTGAGGACTTCAATGATATGGTCAATCGTACGATAAAACTGAAAAGTGCAAAAATGATAGGGGAAAACAGGTAAGAAGTTTAGAGTGGATGATTTGTAATCCATGAAACAAGAATGAATGCACTATGTTTCATCTTCCGCAGATTTCGCAGATTCACGCAGAAATGTCTGTCCGCGTAAATTAGCGTCATCTGCGGGGAAACGGTATGATGCCTTGATCGGACAAGTTCTTTATTATTATTTTGAATGTGTCACGGACAGGTTGTTTTCAGTAATTAATATATATCCACCGTCATCACCGTTCTGCTCTTTGGCATTTGGCTTTTTAGATTGCCCTGATGCATTACACCGCATCCAAGCGTGTAACCGTTGGCCGTTACCACCACACCGCCTTTATCGATATCAAAGGCTCGCCGGATCGTACCGGCTTCGACAAACGTTTCTATTTCTTTGGGATCGGTGAGGTCAATTTTACTTTTGGTAATGGCCCGCGAGAATAACTGTGCCGCGTTCGTAGATAATTTCCATTCATCTTCGCGCCGGGTTCGCGCGAGCCGTGTGCCAATGCGATGGGTGTAAATCCGATTGAGCATATCTTCCTTCCCTTCCCACTCACCTGACGTTATGAGGATCTCATCGTCTTTTATTAAAAAACGAAAATCATTCCAGAAAGAAGCATCTATACCGAATGTTCTTTCAAAATAATCTGCCATTCGGCGAATGCCGGAATCTTGAGGGCTGGTCAGCTCATAACGAATTTTTTTGTTATTAAAAGATTCCTTGCCTTCCGGTATTCCAACCGCGCTTGTCTTACGCAGTTTTGCAATGAAGAATCCTTCAGGATTTATCTCGGAAGGTAAAATTCTTACGGTTTTGGATAATGAAGCATGATAGAATTCGCCTTTATAACTCGTAATTCCTGGCATGAACGACAGCGGTTGAGGCAAAACAATATCTTCAACTTCGACCGGGTAACGCGAGAGTATCGTGTGGATCAGTTTTTCGTTTTCCTCCGGTGCGACTGTGCATGTGGAATAGACGATAGTTCCTCCAACTTTCACCGCCTTGATCGCGCTGACGATGAGCTGTTCCTGGATGTATGCGAATTTCTGTAAATAATTCAGATTGGCGACGGCTTGCGGAGCTTTGTGGATAACACCGAGCGCGGAACAAGGTGCGTCTACTAAGATTTTGTCAAACGATTCCGGTAATAAATTTCCAATTCGTTCACCGCCCATGTTTACCATAGCGGCATTGATTATACCCATTCGGTCAAGATTATGGGATAGAGTCTTAATCCGCTTTCCGTCCCAATCGTTGGCAACCAATACGCCGCGATTACGCATCATCTGTCCGATCTGGGTCGTCTTTGAACCCGGAGCTGCAGAAATATCGAGGATTTTTTCATTTTCCCGCGGATCCAGAACGAGCGGCGGGATCATTGACGCGATACTTTGTATATACAGAAGCCCGAGAAAATGTTCGATCGTTTTACTTAGAAGTGCAGTTTCGTTCTCCACAACCACGGCGTCGGCAAATCCAATATCCTGAAAAACAAATCCATTTAGCGCGAGCCGTTTAAGTAATTCCTCTTTTGAAATTTTGAGCGTGTTGGCCCGGAAGGAGGTACGTTTTGAGAAATTCAATCCGGATAGAAACTTATCTTTATCCGAACCTAAAACGGAATCGAGGTATTGTATAAATACGTCAGGAATTTCGATGCTCATGGACAAATTGCGGAGAATAAAGGAGAGTTAAATCAAATCGAGTTTATAACATTGGACATGCAACGGTACTTAGTATAATTCTTTTCCAATCTTAAAACAATAGCGCATTTGCACGATTGTATTCCGCCAAATAGTCAGCATTTAGTTTTCAAGAATTTCATCATAAAGTTTCGTTGGTAAAGCCAGAATGATTGAATGATCGCGAGCCGGTATCAGGCTTAATAGTCTTTCAAATTAACGTCCTTATTTATGAAAATTTTTTTCATATAACCGAGCCGGCAAAGCCATAATAATTGAATTGGTTGTTCTTCTTACAATCTTCAAATCTGATTTTTTGAACAAGATCGTCTTATCGTTGATGCGAATTTCAATTGTATTATCAGTTTCGGCGCCGATGTTCGATAAACTGATTTCAATTGCTTTCCACACTTCTTCGTTTTGAGAAGTTAGAGTACGAAGCAATTTCAATTTCTCATCCTGTGTCATCTTTGAGAGATCGTGAATCTCGGTGCCGCCTTTTGACGCTCCAACCATACCGCCTCCAATCAATCCAAAAAGGCCTCCAATAACAGCACCGGCGGCAACGGCTGGTCCCGGTCCGAAATCCCAGTTTCCGGATCCATCGGGGTCGGGCTCCGGCTCCTTATAAGTTGACAAACCGGCCAATCCGCCGACAATGACTCCGCCAAGAAGACCAATTCCCATACCTTTTCCAACTTTCGATTTTTTGGTTCTGCGAAGATGTGAGATAGATACAATTGAAGTTTTATGCTCTGTTGTTGTCGTTACAAATACGACAGAATCACCATCCAGTTGTAGCGATAGCGCTAAAACTTCCCGCCCGTCGTTAAATGTAATTTGCCAATGGTGATGTTGTGGATGCAGGATGGCTCCCGCATAAAAAAATAGAGAGAAGAGGATAAATAGCAGTTTCATAGGTCCTCCTTTTTTAAGCGAAAGCAATTACAACTGTAGGAATTTCAAGACGATTAAAATTCCGTGATCAAATTGTCAAATTACTTTTTTTGGAAATGAGACTGGAGGAAGTTCCCGAATGGATACAGATGAGCCCACGGCTATAAGATATGACTGTACAGTACGGCAGGGATGTAACAAAAGTCAAGTTGAATTATTTTCACTTGTGAATGAATTAGCGTTTTTTTGCTCAATTTTATTTAGTTTGTCGGTGGAATAATCCGCGTTGGCTTTCAGCAGCATCCGCCGCCATCGTAAAAATAAGTAGATTCGGAAACATAAATATCACTTCTGCGCAAAGCTAGTAAAGCATTTGCAGTTTTGTCACAAACAGCTAAGGGCTGGTTATAGTTGAGCACATGGCCTTTTCGGTCGTCAAAATATTCTTCATTACCGAAATAGATAGCCGTTCGTCCGGTGAACACACACGGGCCGTCAGGTGGCATGGGATCTTTGATCGCGCAAATTTCGACGCTTTCGATGTGAATGATCTCATCCGTTTCATAATGCCCCGGATCCAGTATACGATAAGGCCGGCGAGCTCGAACTTCGATCGTGCCGAAGCCGATATCTGTGATCGTTCGGATATAATCGCTGAGCGTCATAGAACCGCTCAGGCACAGCGCGCGGAGATTGGCGTCTTCCCTCAGATTTTCAGGAATCGTGTGATCGCACACCGGATCGGACAAAACGAGCCGTCCGTGCGGCTTGAGCACCCGGTACATTTCCTGTAAAGCTCGTTTAAGATCATCCATCTTAAAAATATTGAACAGACAATTTTGCGCGGCGACATCCACGCTGTTGGCTACTATCGGCAGGTCAAGCGCACTGCCGCGACGCAGGTCAATAAATTCCGGCCGAAACCACGGATTTACCGTAGTCGCTTCCTGCAGATTCTCTTTGCACGCGGCGATCATCTCCGGAACAATATCTACACCGATCACGCCCTGGGGCCTGCGGCTGAAATAAGAAAACTGGAGCAGTTCCATGCCGCCGCCGACTCCAACATATAGGATCGTCGGATCGTTCACCAAATCGCGTGGATTAACAGTACTGCCGCAGCCATAATTCATTTCCAGCATTTTCTGCGGAATCTTCAGATCGGGCAACTGCCATACGGGCGTGGTCGTACAGCAAAGTCCTTGGTTCGGATTCAGCGCGGCATCTTTATAAACATTGTTCGTTGTTTCAAGATAACTCATGGTTGTCCTTCCTTGGGGATATAAGTTAAATACTGCATTCTAATAATCCTTGTTTGCTCTTCGCGTCCTGTGCGGTTAACTGGATTTGGTCTTTTATTCGTTAAGACTCCAATCGTAACTCAGGTAAGATACGGATGCCTTTGGATTAATTTTAGTTTTCGAATATTTGTTCAGGAATTCAATCAAAGTTTTATTTGCTGTAAAATCATTTTTGAACCAGTCAAAAATTTTCGAGATTTCAATTTCATCGGTAAAAATTTTGTTCTTTGAAATATCGTTAATAAACGCCGTAGCCTGCTCATCGAGTTGCGTATCCAGGCGTGACGCATCGAAAGCTTCGTTGCGCAGATTCGGGCAAGATCGCGACGCGCACACGATCGCAAAATGAATACGCGGGTCGTCGAACTCCTTCCGCAATATCTCGTGCTCGATATGATTTAGCGTGTAGGCAGTACCATCTATATTGATAAACTCAACATCCCATGGCGACTTAAAAAAACCGCCGATGCTTTTAATGCTTTTTACTGGATAGTTTTGGAGAATAAGTTTAATCGTAAACGCATTATACGCATTAATCCAATATGCTTTCTGTTCATTGACCGTCCAGTTATCTTTGGGAGGATTAACGCTGAGTAATTGAAGATACGCGTCTAAAGCGGTTCGATCTTTTAGAAGTTCGCGGTAATCTACATTTCCTGAAGCCGAAACATTTTTTTTAAGAATAGCAGTCCAACTTACATGGGAAACCTGGCTTGCAATTGGCTGAGCAACGATCAACATTAACACTGTCAGAGTTAATAGAAACTTACTAAACATGAACGGCATCCAAAGCTAATTAATGATTAACACAAAATAAAAAACAAAAAAGGTTTAAGTGTTTAGCGCCATCTAAATAGTTCATATTTCTTCATCGAAAGTGGACAAGGCTCCAATAAACCGTCGCGCTTATGACAGCTGCAACCGGAAGCGTTAGTAACCACGAGAACAAAATATCGCGGATGACCTTTCGATTAGCATCGCCGGTTGCAGCTCCGATTCCAAAAAGAGAACCTACGGATACATGCGTTGTAGAAACCGGCAGGCCGTGAAAACTTGCTGTGGTAACGAGCAGAGAGGTAACGAGATTTGCCGTAAATCCCTGCCCGTCATTCATCGCCGTAATTTTCTTACTCATCGTCTCGGCAACTTTTCGCGCATTCAGCCATCCGCCAAGCAGAACGGCAACGGTGATAAAAATAATATTCTGATTCGGGCTTAATACGCCCGCGAGCAGAAGGAGGCCGGCCATTTTCGGCGTATCGTTGAGGCCTCGCGCAAAACATACGATACCCGCCGAAACAAAATGCGCAGAGTTGAGCAGTGATTGAACACTGACGCCGATGACAGATCCAGTGTATTGTTCTTTACAAAATTCAGACGAATTAATGTGCACGGTTAACGGTCTCGTTGGGCTTCCGACCAAGGCTGCTTGTCCGGATGATTGGAGAACATAATTTGGGTTTTCCTCTCCGAAGCATGCACACGTTGTTTTAGTGATTCCCGCCGCCTTTCGAACATGTCGAAACAGGATGTATCCACCGTAACTCAATCCGGCCGCGAGCAGCGGACTTGCGATCAGCGGAAGAATAAAGACACCGCCTAACTTTCCAAAGTTAAATTGAAATCCCACGGCAACGACGCCGCATCCAACTAATGCGCCTACCAAACCATGCGTTGTGGAGATCGGCATTCCGATCAGTGTTGCAAGCATCACCGTTCCTGCGGCGCCCAAAGCGACGGCGGCCGCAAATTCCGGCGTTATCACGACAGCGTCCGGAACTAATCCTCTGCCGGAAAAGTTCTTGATCAGAACGTCGGCAACAAATAACGAAGCGATCGATCCCAAAGCCGTAGTAAAAGTCGCCCATCGAATTGCTTTGCGATAATCCGTTGTTCCACTGCCAAAAAGCGTGGCTACGCCCTTAAAATTATCGTTTGCGCCGTTCGAGTAAGCTAAAAAGAATGCGGCTATCAGAATAAGATACAGCATTCGGTTATTCTTTCATTATTCGTCTGATGTAACTGAATTTAACAACGTGTCTTGTTTGCCTGAACTGGCGGGCACGGTACAGAACCGTATGAACAAAAGACGCAGCAGTCACCGCTTTGGGGTTTAAGTTTAATGCCGCAGTTTTCACATGTATAGAAAAACAAACAGGCGTCGCCTGGCATTATCTCTTCCTTTTGATATTGACAATTCGGGCAAATTATAATGGATTGCGTAACGATTTCTGTGCTCATTCATGAACCTTTGTTTGAGTAGTTACGACCTCATAGCCTGCCGCGGTAATGGCGCCTGTTATCTTGTCCAAAGATGTTCTTGTTTGGTCAAATTTAACATGGGCCGTATTATTTTTGAATGATGCATCGGACTGGATGATACCATCCAAACGATGAACTGCATGCAGTACGTTTTCTTCACACCCGGCGCATGTCATGCCTTTAATTGAGATTTGACTTGTAATAATGTCGGATGCTTTGACAACTTCAGATTGCGATGGTTGATTTGGGAAAAATACAAAAGAATAATACGGAAAGGTTATGGCAACAAACACCAAAAAAGTTACAAGTGTAAGGAATGTTTTTGATTGATAAAATGACGGTTTTACTTCACAGTTACAGTCCTGTTGTTTAAGCGGCTTTAATTTCAAATACCATCCGGCGCCTAAAGAGAAAATAGCAAATACAATAAAAAACGGCCGCAGAGGTTCAATCCACGAAAATGTGGATGCGATACCGATTCCAGCGAGCAAAGTAATGACCGGAAAAATACAGCACAAAGACGCCGCAATCGCACTGAAGATTCCAATACCGGCTAAAGGCATTAATTTTTTCATAGACTTCCTTATGTTCATTCTAAATGATAGTTCCCTGGCAGCTTGATCCTGCACCGGCCGTGCAGCCGTAACAGTGTTGGCCGATGATAATATCGCGGGAATTCAGAATATCTGAGTCGAATTCTTTAATATGTCTCGGACTTCCGTTCGTAAAGGATAGCTCCAGCATCTGATTAAAATCACAGTCAAAAAGTTTTCCATCCCATCCTACAGAAATCGTATTCCGGCACATTACGCCGGCAGCGGCTGACGGATTAAAAGCCTGGATCAATTTTTCCATGTACATTTCATATTTGCCGGATTGCAAAAGATAATCCAGGAAACGGCTGATGGGCATATTGGTAATGGTATAGAGGTGATTAAAAACAACACCGAACTCATCTTGCAAAATGCGTTTGTAATCTTTTTCCAGTTTTTCCTGATCGGGGGGCAGGGACGGGCCAACCGGATTATAAACCAGATTTAATTCCAGCCCGCTCCCATCCCGGCCGTATCCCAATTGATTAAGCCTTCTCAACGCATCAATTGATTTTTGAAAAACACCGTCGCCTCTTTGTTTATCCGTGTTTTCAGCGGTATAACAAGGAAGCGATGCAATGACGATCAATTTATGTTTCACAAAGAATTCAGGAATTTCGCTGAATTCCAGATTGGATACAAGAATAGTCAAATTGCTTCTGACAATAATCTTTCGATGGAGTTTTGATATTTCCTCGACAAACCATCGGAAATTCGGATTCATCTCAGGCGCGCCGCCGGTAAGATCCACCGTGTGAATGGACGGTGTCTTCTTCAAAGCATCGATGCAATGTTCCATGGTTTTCAGGCTCATGATTTCTTTTCGATCAGGCCCGGCATCCACATGGCAATGCGCGCAGGTTTGGTTGCACATTTTCCCGAGATTTACCTGGAGAATTTCCAGATTCGCAGGTTTAAGAGGATAAAGTCCGTTCTTTTCCAGACTCTTTTCAAACCGTTGTGTCGGGGCTTCTCCGGCCGGCCTGTTCTCCAGAATTTGAAGTTGGTACAAAACATTGCTGAGTTGATGTCCCTGCGCGTTTAAACTTTTCATTAAGTTTCCTATAGTTCATTAAAGATCATGTTTATTTGCATGCAAACAGATTGGCAGACAGGCTATGAATTATTAGGAACGGAAATCATCCAAGTAATATTCCCACATTTGATCAATTCCGATGTCGAAAAAAAAACCTCCGGAAATCGTCCGAAGGTTTTTAACTCGTGCTGAAGTATAACTTCTTAGTATATCTTCTTGTGGAGCTGATCAGGATCGAACTGACGACCTCTTCATTGCGAACGAAGCGCTCTCCCAAACTGAGCTACAGCCCCATGATAACGGGCAAATGTATACGATTCGAATTTTAAACGCAAATAATTTTTACCGCTTAATATAGTCTGATCTCAGCACACTATACATATAATGGTCAAAGCGTTTGCCGCGGATATTAAAATACTCCCGCAATACGCCTTCTTGTTTGAAACCTACTTTCTCAAGCAATTTGTAAGAGGCCGGATTTTCGACGGAACATTTAGCTTCGACGCGGTAGAGATGCGCTTCGCAAAAAGCCTTTTGAAGCATAATTTGCAGCGCTTCAAAGCCGTAGCCCTGTCCGTGATAGGCTTCAGAGATACTGTAACCGATCTCGCCAATCTGATGTTCCCAAGTGCGGATACTCAATGTCATCCAACCCAATGGTTCCGAGTCCGATAACCTTTCGATGATCCACTGAAAACGTTCCCGACTGTAATTTGGAAGATTATTGCTGGAGGTTTTTTCGATGTCTGATTGAATATGATCCAGGCTTAGATAAACCAAAGGTTGGTGCGCCTGCAACGCATTCTCGTTACGCCACCGATATATCAGGGCGGCATCACTGGGCCCTGGGTCACGTAGCCGTACTCGAAAGACCGGTGAAAGATCTTGTAAACCGCTATTTATTATAGGACTTATCATTTGACATCGTTTATTTCCCTTCCAAAAAAACTTAAACACATGAACGAATAATATCAATTACAAAATTGAACTTGTAAAAAATTCTGCCGCCAAAAAAACGGTAAAAAATCTTGACATTCGCGGCTAATTCACATATATTTGTGCCCATTTTAAGAATACGGAAACTATAAGATAAATCGTTTACAATCCCGTGATGGGAGGAGACTCAAATGGCAAAAGGCAAAGGCAATCGAATCGTAGTAACACTGGAGTGCACCGAGTGTAAAAACAGCGGGCTTCCGGGCGTGTCGCGTTATACGACCGAGAAAAACAAAAAAAATACGACCGACCGGTTGGAAGTCAAAAAATACTGCCGCGTCGAACGTAAGCACACGCTGCATAAAGAAACACGTTAAATTTTAAGCTGAGAAGGAGCCTTGAATGGCAAAGAAACAGACCTTTGTTGATAAAATGACCAAAGTGGAGTCGCATTCTGAGAAAATCAAATGCCCTGCCTGTAAACAGGACACTTCCGTAACCTATGCCAAATTTGTTGATTCGAAAATCTCCGAAAAAAGCGGCGCATGGAAATTTCTTGAAAGAAAAGTCAGGCTGTGCGGTAACTGCGGCGCTATTGTCAGCTAAACTATGCTCAATAAAGATTTACTCAAAATCTTAGCGTGTCCTGCCTGCAAATTACCCGTAACAGAAGTTAAACATTCTTTGATCTGCACGAATGTCTTATGCAGAAGACGGTATGACATAAAAGACAATATTCCGGTCATGCTGATCGAGAGCTCAGAAGTTTTGAGCGAAGCATCCTATCGAGAAGCTCTACAATCCTAATACACACTTACGTCTTTCCGTACATTTTGCTTGTTTATCTTTGAACGGCATTCTATATTTTCCAACACATATCTTTTTCTGCTAATCATTCCATCATATTTTAACTTCAGAGGTGTTTGGTGAATTCCGGAATCGTACGTATCATAGTGGCAGTGATTGCCATTCCCTTTTTCATCGCCGCTATAATACTTGGCGGATGGTATTTCTTTGTTCTGATTCTTGCTATCATGCTGCTTGGTTTGTATGAAGCGCTTGACCTGGGCCGAAAAAAAAACACGTTACCCCAAACCGTTTCCGCATTTCTCTTTTGTACGGCGGCCGGATTTTTTTTCTATCACGACATGTTTGATTTCTTTTTGCCGTTGTTCATGCTGTTTATCGTAACCGTGATGACCGTTGAATTGTTCCGAAATCAGGGGTCCGCCTTACTTAATATCTCTTCAACCGTATTCGGCGTGATATACGTTACGTTGATGATAGGAAGCATGATCCTGTTGAGAAACATCAGCGAGCTCGGCGAATATGCCGGCGCGCAATTAGTGTTTTTGGTTTTTGCCGGAATCTGGGCGTGTGATACATTTGCCTACTACGGAGGAAAGTTTTTTGGGAATCGTAAATTTTTTGAACGGGTCAGTCCCAAGAAAACGTGGGAAGGGGCTATCGCCGGATTTTTCGGCGCGTTTCTGGGCGTATGGGTCGTCAAAATACTATATGAATCATTTGGAATTGTTTTCTCTTTGTCGCTGGTTCAGACGCTCGTTATTGGTCTTTTTGCCGGGACTCTTGGACAGATCGGGGATCTTGCGGAGTCGCTGTTAAAACGCGATGCGCAGATCAAAGATTCCAGTTCAATAATACCAGGACACGGCGGAGTTCTGGATCGATTCGATAGTATGATGTTCGTTGGGCCAGTGACGTATGCCTACGTAAGCCTTTTTGTAATATAAAAAAGCAGCAGATTGAAACGAACGATTCAAATCTTTTTTTGTATTTTTTTTGTTTATGCCTGCGGTAAAACCGGAGACCCGGTCGTACCAAGTGGCGGCACCGTTGTTATTGCTCTCTCATCCGATGCCGATATGCTCAATCCCCTATTGAGCAGTGGTTCTAATACGGGAATAGTTCTGGAGTTCTTGTTTCCCGATCTGGCAGAGCATGATTTCGATTCGATCAACGGCATCGACCGGCTGTTACCGTCACTTGCGAATTCATGGGAATGGATAAATGACGGACGGTCGCTGGTGTATCACTTGAGAAATGATGCTTTGTGGAGTGACAGCGTCAGGATCACCTCACACGATATCAAATTCTCCTATGGGCTTTATGACCATCCTAAAGTCGCAAGCCCCAGACGAAATTATCTAAACTTTCTTGTCAAGAACAACTCAGGCCAAACCGATTTTGACCGTGCCATCGAAACGCCGGATGATTCGACGATAATTTTTAATTTCTCGGCGCCATATCATAAAAGCCAACAATTGCTTCATACGCAGCTTAGTTTTATTCCAAAACATATTTTTGAATCGCTGGACCCCGAAGAATTGCGAACGTCCCTTCGCAATCTGGAGCCGGTTACCGGAAAACATTTCAAATTTTCTAAATGGGAGCGTAAACAGGAACTTGTTTTGGTCAAGAACGCAAATTGGAAAATTCCGTATGAAGCTCATGTCGACCGTGTCGTATTTCGTATCATTCCTGAAATGACAACCAGGATCATAGAATTGAAAACCGGCGCCGTGGATATGGTGGAAGGATTGTCACCCGAGGATGCAAAAGATATTCAAAAAAATAATCCAAATCTCCGTATCGAAACTCAGCCGTACCGCCGCTTTGAGTATGTGGGTTGGAGTAATATTGACGTTGAATTATATAAAACCAGCAAAGGCAAGACCATTCGCCCGCATCGGTTGTTTGGAAACAAAAACATTCGTACCGCATTGACGATGGCCATTCAGCGGGACGAATTGGCAGAAAGTTGGCTCGGTTCGTTCGGGCAGATCAGCACCGGCCCCATATCACCGGCTTTTCGCTGGGCGTTTAACGATACGCTGCGGCCGATTCCCTATGATCCGGCACGCGCGAAATCCCTGCTGGCTGAAGAAGGCTGGATCGATCATGACGGCGACGGGGTTTTGGATAAAGATGGAAAAAAATTTGAATTCGTCATTACCACTAATTCTGCTAATCCACGACGGGAATTCGCCATGCAGAAAATTCAATCCGATCTGAAAAAGATCGGGGTTGTTTGCTACTCCCGGTTATTAGAAAGCAGTGTGTTCAACAGCGGGTTAAGAAACAAAGAGTATGATGCATTTATTACCGGCAACAATGTTAATATGAGCATTGACCTGCAGCCTCAATTCGGTTCCGATCTTGAGCGCAACACGTTTAATGCGGTATCATACAGAAACAGAGAAGTAGACAGCCTGCTGCAAATTGCAGCCTCCATACCGGACGTGCAGACGGCCGGGCCGGTCTTTAAGGAATTACAAAAAATCATTTATTATGATCAGCCGGTCACATTCTTATATTGGTACGACAATATTGTCGGGATCAATCAGCGATTACGCGGGACACATGTAAACATTCTTTCGCCGTATCATCGGTATTACGATTGGTACATCTCGGATCTAGCGCGGTAAAAACTATGGCAACTTATATTTTTCGCCGGATATTGAGCGCAATTCCCCTTATTTTCGGATTGCTTACGATCACATTTTTTATTGTTCGGTTAGCGCCTGGTGATCCGACGTCTATGTTCATCGATCCGAATATAGATCCACGCGCGGCAGAACAGCTCAAAGAGAATTTTGGGCTCAATGACCCGCTGCCGATACAGTATGGAAAATGGTTAGGTGTGCTTCCGCCGTTTCAAGGTGTACTGGAAGGAGAATTCGGCATCTCATTCAGCAAACAACGACCCGTATTTGAGATCATCTCCGAAGCGCTTGTAAATACCTTGATTCTAACGACGTCGGCATTAATTCTGGATTTATTGATAGGAATTTCACTCGGTATAGTTTCTGCACTTCGGCGCGGAGATAAAGTAGATCATGCAGTTACGCTGGGCAGTTTATTCTTCTATTCCATGCCGCATTTCTGGCTGGCATTGATGCTGATCTTGATTTTTTCTTTGGCGCTGGGATGGCTGCCCGCATCTCAAATGCATTCCGTGAATGCTGAGCAATTATCCGCTTTAGCCTATTTCTGGGACCTCGTGAAACACATGATTATGCCGGTGTGTGTTCTTGGAATTGCTTCCGCCGCGTCGACGGTGCGGTATACGCGCAGCAGCATGCTTGAAGTGATTCGTCAGGATTACATTCGTACCGCGCGCGCGAAAGGTTTGAGCGAACGAAGCGTCATCTGGAAACACGCGCTTCGTAACGCGATGTTACCCTTGATTACGATCATCGGGTTGTCGTTTCCATTTCTGCTCAGCGGCGCGGTGATCACGGAAGTTATTTTTGCCTGGCCAGGAATGGGACGCGTCACCATCGACGCTATTTTTTCGAGAGATTATCCGCTGATCATCGCCAATACTTTTGTTGCAGGAACTATGGTGATCGGAGGAAATTTACTTGCGGACGTTTTGTATGCGGTTGCCGACCCTCGCGTCAGGCTAAAATAGCATGGAACTTTATGTTTCAGGACGCGTTGCTATAATCAAAAAGAGAGGGGCATGTACTTGACTTTGTTTGCCGTTTTCTGTAAAATGAAATTGTGTAATTGAAAGGCGATTTATGAAAAACCTCGGTTTCTTTTTTGTCATGATCCTGTTGGTATCCATGTCTGCACAGGCTCAATTCAGAACTCAAACGGTGAATCGTGTGGATGTAAAAAGCGGCATTACAACCCCTATGCCCGGAACGCTCGCTGAATTTCTGAATCCGGACAGATTCTACATGAATCAAAGTTACGGATTGACGTATTATACCGGGGGCAGTCAAAGCGGATCGATCGGCATGTACACGAACTCACTCAATTTCAGATTGTCCAACCCCTTATTTTTGCGCGTGGATCTCGGCGTCATGCATCAGCCTTTTGGCGGACCGAAAGGCGTCAACGAACAAAATGCGCAATTTCTTCATGGGGCTGAATTGATCTACAAACCGAATAAAAGTTTTCAAATGCAGGTGGGCTACAGCACGACGCCTTATTATAACAACGGATATGGATTTTATCAAAGTCCTTTCGGGAACAGCGGGATGTATGACGCTTCGGCCTTTTCCCGGAAACCATGATTATTTCAAGATGATGTAGAAGTGATCGACTGACCTAACCCCGCGATGACGGGGTTATTTTTTTAAAGGAGAATTCAAGTCATGTTAAGAAGAATAAGGCCGGGTGAAGAAAATTTATCCGATCCTACATCGCCCGCTACCTCAGAATCAACGGGACGCCAGCCGTTTAAACCTTTGCCGTCGCGCACGGGTACCGATAAATTGCTTAACATCTTAATTGGCGGGCTTGGGTTAATTGTGATTGCGCTCGTAATTTCGCTTATCATACGGCTGAACAGTTCTCCCGGCGGATCGGATGGGCATGATGGGCAGCAAACGGAAGTGACGTCGACGGATGAAGCGGGCAATCAGGTGGAACAAAACGTCCAAGTCAAGAGCAAAACCGTTCGGGTGGAAATCCTGAACGGCGCAGGCGTTCCCAAGTTGGCGTCCAGAGCGGCGGATTATCTGCGCGCAAAAGGATTCGATGTTGTCAAGACGGATAACGCGCCGCACGGAAATTTCAAGAAATCCGTCGTTCAGGACCGGATCGGCGATATTGACAAAGCGCGCGCCATTGCTAGTTCGCTCGGCATTGGGGAAGCGGGTGTCTTACAGCAAAAAAATCCGCAACTTTATCTCGACGTCACGGTTATTCTGGGTCAGGATTACAAGACGCTCAAGTTCATGACTTCCGGAAAACAGCCCTGATGAAGGTTCGATCAACGGATAATTACAAGAATATTTTTCGGTACGCATTTGATAATGGGCTCGTGCTGTTAACAAAGCCCGTCAAAGACCTGCCTATCATCTCATTTCGCGGATGTATTCGCGGCGGCTCACTATTTGAATCGGACGCTCAAAGCGGCTTAACGAAAATGTTTTGCCTTCTGTTGAAGGCCGGAACCCCTTCCCGTACTGCCGTTACCATCGCGGACGAACTTGATTTCATGGGAACGTCTCTCCAGTTTAGCCCACATTACGACGCCGTTAATTTTTCTTTGTCCTGCTTGAGCAAACATTTTGAAAAGAGTTTGAATTGCACGGCGGATCTTTTGCTTAATTCAACTTTTCCCGATAATGAAATAGAACGGATTCGCCGCACAGCCCTCACCGCGCTCAAACGTAAAGCCGATCAACCGTCGCAGGTTGCGTTAGATCAGTTTCAGGAGTCGGTTTACGGCAATCATCCGTATCGCCGGTCATTGGACGGGTCTGAGCAGAGTCTTCGGTCTTTGACACAGGATGACATGGCAGCATTCCATAAAAGTAACATAACGGCTGACAAGTTGATTTTGACCGCCGTTGGTGATTTTGATTCCGATGATCTCCGGGATGCCGTGACTAACCATTTTGACATTCCAGCGACTCTGGCAGAAGCGGAAGAATTGCCGCATGTGCAGAATCTGAATATTAAGAAAACCCGGATTATCCAGCGTGATATTACGCAAGCGAATATCTGCATGGGAAACATCGCCGTCAAACGAAAGTCGGACGATCATTACGCTTCCTTGTTAATGAATTATATTTTGGGCGGAGGCGGTTTAACTTCCCGTTTAACTCACCGCATTCGTACGCAAAAAGGCTTTGCGTATTCCGTACACTCGTCTATGGCCAAACGGCTTCTCGGCGGCACGTTTTCTGTCACCATGCAGACCAAAACAGAGAATGCAGGACACGCAGTGCAAACGATTCGGGAAGAAATGCTTCGGATGCAGGACGAACCGGTCACGGATATGGAAATTCATGATGCAAAAAGTTTTTTTAAGGGGCATTTCCCTTTCAGAATTGAAACGATCGAGAATGAAGCGGCTTATATCGAGATGGCGGAATTTTACGGATTAGGCCTGGATTATCTCGACAGAGAAGCAGATGCAATGGATGTCGTGACCAAACAGGATATTCAATCGGCGGCGAAAAAATATTTGAATCCTGAACGTTATGTTCTATCGATAGCCGGCAATAAAGAAATGTTAGAGAGCCAATTTAAAGAGTAGAAATATGCAGGAAGATGAAGTGATGGGCAAAGCGTACGACGGCCGCCTTCTGCGGCGGCTTCTGAAGTTTGCTGTCCCATATAAATACATGTTTTTAATTTCGATTCTGCTTTTGATCGTTTCACAGGCGTTTAGCGCGTACCGTCCGAAGATTATTCAGAAGGCTATAGACGATGCGATCGTAGCCGGCGATTTTGACAAACTCAATTTATACGCGCTGTATTTTATTGCGCTGCTCATGGGCGAATTTATTCTTCAATACGGCGTGATTTATATAACACAACTAATCGGGCAAAAAATCATTTTTGATTTGAGGATGAAATTGTACAGCCATCTTGAAGCTTTACACTTACAATTTTTCGATCGAAATCCTGTAGGGCGTCTCATTACGCGGGTGACATCGGATATCGAGTCTCTGAACGAAATGTTTACGTCGGGCCTGGTCTATTTGTTCGGTGATTTATTCCTGTTGGTGGGAATCATTGTATTCATGTTTACTCTCGACACGAAACTCACTCTTGTTTTGCTCGTTGTTCTGCCCATTATTTTTTACATGTCCATCATTTTCAAAACAAAAGTCAGGGTCAGTTATCGTGAAGTACGCCTCAAGATCTCCGCATTGAATTCATATATTCAGGAAAATATCACGGGCGTTAGTACCGTGCAGATATTTAATCGGGAGAAAAAAAATTTTCAAAGATTTGACGAACTCAACCATAGTCTTACGCAATCCCACGTTGACTCCGTATTTCATTATGCATGGTTCTATCCGGCAATTAATTTCGCCGGTTCAATTGCGATCGGGTTGTTATTATGGTATGGCGGCGGCGAAGTGGTGCAGAATTACATTTCAATAGGCACGCTGGTTGCCTTCATTGAGTATGCCCGTCTATTTTTCAGGCCGATTCAGGATCTGAGCGATAAATACAACATTCTGCAAACTGCCATGGCATCTTCAGAGCGGGTTTTCAAATTGATCGACACGCCCAGCCAGGTTCAACAAGAGACAAGCCCGATTCCATTGGGGGACGTCAAAGGTATGATCGAATTCCGCAACGTATATTTTACGTATGACAGTAAACGTGTAAAATCTGATGCGGATGCAATTCTCAAAGACGTCAGTTTTAAAGTAGAACCCGGACAGAGTTTTGCTCTGGTTGGAGCCACCGG
>JAEUSK010000239.1 GCA_016787925.1 bacterium
CTTTATGTCAAATTCTCCGCTCGAGCACTTCTCTTTGTCTTCACAAGTGATTAAGCATGGAAGAAGAATGAGTAGCATGCATCTAAATGTTTTTATCATAACATTACTGTTTGTAGGCTCCGGACATCGCGGATAACGCTCGGCGGCTACACGCAGTAGCTCGCACGCGAGAAAATTATAGTTAATTAAGAACATACTCAAACCGTGAGCGAGCTACTGGCGAGCGACGCCCACAATTTCTCTATCGTCAAATCAAAAGGCGTCGCGAAGCGGCACGTGTAAGCCGCATGTTATGCGACGGCAATGGAATACCATTGAAGTTATTGAATCGATAACTCAGGCGAGATCAATGTATCACGCCTGCCATACCAATAGTATGTGGCCCAAATTACAAATACACCACTTTCGTTTATGGTAAACAAACTCTCATATACATCACCTGGTTCAAAAAAATACGCGTATGGGCCGTAAATGGCGGGGCAAGCATGTACGATATGATACTGCCACGTTTCTCCGTTTTGCTTCATAACTGTATAGTCAATGTCTGTTGGGCTTGCACATTGTTGAAATAGGGCGGTGCTGTCTGTCCCATTGATGATTTGGAATTTGACCGTATCACCAACGGAATAACTCACTTTGTTTGTATATACATCCAGAGCATTGGACTCATTATGTTTCTTGTTCTCGGTACAAGTAACACAAAGAAGAATGACAAAGAAGCATGCGTAGTGTATCATTGTTTTCATAAAGAATCCTTTCAGGTTTAATTTCCGGCTGTCGCATAACGCTCGGCGGCTACACGCGGTAGCTCGCGCACACAAATAAAAACGTTAATCAAACACGTAACTCTCAAATAATCTTCTAAGCTCTGACAGCCGAAAACGAAAATCAAATAGAACATCATCTCGGCGCGAGGCAAAGAAGTTTTCAAATCTTAAAACAATCAAAGAACAAAACTAAATTCATTTATCGAAACATTTCAAATCGAACCATCGCCTCGCGTCGAGAAACCAGTTTCAACTCAAATCCCATCGGCTGTCAGAGCGAAGCCAAATCAAACGGTGCGCGTGCTACTGACGAATGACGCGCACACAATAATGTAGCCTGTGGGGAACATCAAAAAGCGCGTCATGAGTGAACGTGTAAGCCGCATGTTAGCCGACGTGGCCATTTTCTCGAAACACGGAAGCGGTAAACAACCACCGAAACAATGGATCAAATATCTCTGGCCGAACGTGATTCATCGTACAACACGAAATAAAACGTCATTATAATCAAAGAACAGATTTTCAAACAGCGATAAGGCCAAGCCTCAAGTATTCTGGCCATGTCGGCTAACGCTCGGCGGCTACACGACATGGCGCGAAGTCTACCGCCGAATAGGTGGTAGCTAAACTAACATTACCACCAAAACTAATATCTCAAAGAGCGCCATGTGCGAACGCGCCAGCGTTCGCGTAAACTCAAATCTCTATCTCAAAAGGCTTCCGCTGGCGCGGAAGCGAACGTGTAAGCCGCTTGTTATGCGATGGCAGCAATTCATCTATTCCTCGCTCCGCGCAAAAACAAATCCGTCTAAAGGCTCAAGCGCCGATAGCTGATCATTAGAAAATACGCATTCTTCTTGAAGTTTACTAAAATCAGAAAACTTAAAATGAGAAATAAATTCAGTCATAACAACCGAAACTCGCTCATAATCTTCTTTCGAAGGAGAATTACTCAAATAAAAGCGTAATGTAAAAATGTTAACATCAGATTGATATTTAAAAGCCACCGCGCGGAGCGATCTATGGACGTTACCGATGAGTGACGATTGGAGAGCTAACAATATATGTTCGCGGCTGATGACTGACATCATTCTGTTCTTGTAAATTATAAAATATCGTTTTTTGCTGCTATCGCATAACGCTCGGCGGCTACACGACATGGCGCAAAGTGGCCACCGAATAGGTGGTAGATTAACTTTCTTTACCACCAAATCTAAATCTTCAAAGAGCGCCATGTGCGAACGCGCCAGCGTTCGCATGTAAACTAGTCTATCGAAGTACTGCCGCTTCCGCGCTGGCGCGGGAGCGGACGTGTAAGCCGCATGTTATGCGAGGGCATGCGTCAGCGTTTAGCCTCATATATCAACAGAAATTTCTTCATGAATTCATCCCATTCGTAAACGACAGGATGAAAATCCCAAGGTTCAATCGATTTATTGTAATAACCATCTTTATCAACGACATAATCAACCAATAAAAGTCGACTGTCCTTTTTGTAGTCATATCCATAAGAGGCTGTTGGAAGTGCATAGATTTTCCCGTCATTTACGTCGATAATAACTCCAGCGACACAGGGAGCGCCACAGCCCCATTGAGCCAAGATATAATGACCACCAAAATTGATGTCAGACTTTTGGTAAACACTGTTAATAATAGTATTAATTCTTTTTCCTTGATAAGTGTCGCCCGAATCAATTTGTAATGCATGCTTCGATAATTGCAGAAGTGTATCGACATTAAAATCAGCATACGATTTACTGAATTGAACTCTTTCATAAACGTCAAAAAGATATTTAAATTTGGAGTCACCAATAATTTTAGTGATCGAATCTTGATAAAGCACCTTCCATTGGTTTCTTTCGTTAGACTCAGGATACCTTTGTGAATATACCTTAAGGTCAGTCGTACTTAAGAACACTATAACAGCAAATGCGAACTTAATTGCTACCCTAACCATAGATAAACCTTTCAAAGCATGCTCTCGCATAACGCTCAGCGGCTACACGCGGTAGCTCGCGCACACAGATAAATAGTGTAAGTTAATTACAGAAACTATCAACAATTCTCCGTAGCTCTGCGTCCCGTTACATGTGTGAATAATATCACCGGCACTCGGCGAGACAATAAAGCTACCTATTTTAAATTCGTTCATCATATACAGTATGGATAAGAACGACTACGAGAAACGCCCCTGATACTTCCCTCAGCTACTCAAAGTTAGAACAATTGAAATTAACTTACAAAGAAAAAAGATATACCGAGCCGAGTGCAAACAAAACTTAGAAAGAACATCCCGGGACGCAGAGCGAAGCCAAAAAGTACGGTGCGCGAGCTATCGACGAATGACGCGCACACAAAAGTGTAGCCTGTGGGGAACTCCAAAAAGCGCGTCATGAGTGAACGTGTAAGCCGCATGTTAGCCGACGTGGCTATTATCTCGATACACTGAAGCGATAAACTAATACTGAATCAATGGATCAAAGTATTCCTGGCCGGTCGTAATTCATCGTACAACACGAAATAAAACGTCATCATAATCAAAGAACAGAACTCTCAAACAGCGACAAGGCCAAGCCTCAAGTATTTTTGCCATGTCGGCTAACGCTAAGCGGCTACCTGCGGTAGCTCGCGCACACAAATAAATGTGTAAATTAAAAACGTAAACTATCAAATAATCTTCTAAGCTCTGACAGCCGAAACGAAAGTTTAAAAAAACTCATCTCGACGCGAGGCAAGAAGTAGTGAAATCTGCAAATTCAAAGAACGAAACTGTATTCAAATATCAAAACTTTTCAAATCGAACTATCGCCTCGCGTCGAGACACAAAATTAAAATCAAATCTCAATGGCTGTCAGAGCGAAGCCCGATCAAACGGTGCGCGAGCTATCGGCGAAGTGAGCGCCACAAAAGCGTAGCCTGTGGGGACTCCAAAAAGCGCTCACGTAGCGAACAGGTAAGCCGCATGTTATGCGCCGTGACCCGTTTCCTGAAAACTCTACACTCACAAACAAACTCATAATCAAAGAACGATAACTTTGGCCGAATACTCTGATCGAACCAAGGCTCGACCGCCAATATAGTAGTGAATAACCACAAGCGATGAGTGCGAGTGCGTAAAACTTGAAATCTTTTCTTAAATCCAAAAGCACGAGCACTGATCGCAAGAGAAAGTCTGATCAGACACAAAGAGTGTCGAAAAGCGAAAGCGAGTAGCGAAGCGCTCGCAGCCTTGCGGTCGAGCAACACGAACAGAGTATGATCAAAGAACATTACGTCTAATTTCAAAAAGGGCTAAACCCTTGTGTTTTTCGGTCATGGCGCATAACGCTCAGCGGCTACCTGCGGTAGCTCGCGAACGATAGTATAAATCGTCAATTAAGAACATATCAAAACGTGAGCGAGCTATCGGCGAAGCGACGCCCACAATCTCTCTATCGTAAGATCAAAAGGCGTCGCAAGCGAACAGGTAAGCCGCATGTTATGCGCCGTGACCCGTTTACTGAAAAGTCTACACTCATAAACAAAATCATAATCAAAGAACGATAACTTTATCCGAATACTCTGATCGAACCAAGGCTCGACCGCCAACATAGTAACGAAGAACCACAAGCGATGAGTGCGAGCTTCTAAGCCAAAGAACTTTTTCTTAAATCCAAAAAGCGAGCACTGATCGCCAGAGCAAAACAACATCAGACACAAAGCGTGTCAAAAAGCGAAAGCGAGTAGCGAAGCGCTCGCCGCTCTTGCGGTCGAGCAACACGAACAGAAGTATCAAAGAACATTACGATTAATTTCAAAAAGGGCTAAGCCCTTGCATTTTCTGGTCATGGCGCATAACGCTCAGCGGCTACACGCGGTAGCTCGCGAACGATAGTATAAAACGTTAATTAAGAACATATCAAAACGTGAGCGAGCTATCGGCGAGCGAGTGCCACAAAAGTGTAGCCTGTGGGGACTCCAAAAAGCACTCGCGATGCGGACGTGTAAGCCGCATGTTATCCGACGTCAGAGCCGTCCTAATCAATAATATATAGTTTAAGAAGCCTCATATATACAAAGCGTCCGAGGAGCGCAAAAGCGATGGCGACGGCCATGATCGTCAACAACTGGCCTCGAAAATAGAAACTAGTACATGTAACCCCAAATCCAATAATGATGGCCATAACGATACGGGCCAGAAGCTCGGGCTTTTTCTCAATAAATACTTTTGAGTGGCAGTTCGGACAGGTCAGCCCACTGTGGCGTTTCAAGAGAAAAGAGCTAAAGAAAGTGATGACTTGGTGATCACATTTTGGGCAGTTCATTGAAATTGTCTCCTATTTTACTAAAAGGCTCTGATGTCGGATAACGCTCGGCGGCTACACGCAGTAGCTCGCACGCGAGGAAAATTAAAGTTAATTAAGAACATACTCAAATCGTGAGCGAGCTACTGGCGAGCGACGCCCACAATCTCTCTATCGTCAAATCAAAAGGCGTCGCGAAGCGATACGTGTAAGCCGCATGTTATCTGACGTGTCGCGTTTCAAAGTATTTACTGATTTAAAGAATAAACTAATCTCACGCTTGCCTTTATCACTTGTTTTTCTGGATATAGTGCTTGATACCGGCCACTGTTAAGATATCCACGATTAGCGAAAACCATCACATTCTGAGCACTTACATCACTTATGCCAATGTCTTCGACAGAAATTATTTTTCCTAATGAAATACCAAGTTGTGCAGCAATCGTTTTGGCCTTTAAAGTGGCCTGAGAAGTGGCTTGTTCAATCGCCCGGGCTTTGGCGCTATCAATACTTTTGAGCTGAAAAGTCACGTTCGTGGGCTCAGCCTTCAGGTCAGCTAAAATGATAATTGCATTTTCCAGTAATTCGAGGTTATTGATCGTAACAATGAGGTCGAGCTCCGTAATGAAGTCCTTTTTGGAAGTGAATATTGACGCATTTACGTTTTTGGTATTCGAAAAATGAGGCGTCTCAATATCACTAAGTGGGATGCCAATTGAATGAAGAGAAGAAGTAAGAGTGTTAACGGTTTGTTTTGCTTTTTCCAGCGATTGTGCTAACGATGAAGCTTGAGCTTCAATTGGTATGCGAATTTTAGCTTGATTGGCTGGTGTAATGCTTTCACCATTTCCAAAAACCATCAAAGAGTTGTCTTTAACAGAATAATACTGTGCGACAATTGTGGATGTGCACAACAGAAATAATAATAGAAAAGGCAAGCGTGTCATAGATACCTCCTATAATAAATTACTCACCAAAGCGACATGTCAGATAACGGACTGCGGCTACACGACATGGCGCGAAGACTACAGCCCAATAGATGGTAACCAACTATCGTTACCACCAAAATTAAATCTATAAACAGCGCCATGTGCGAAGCGACGCCCACAATCTCTCTATCGTCAAATCAAAAGGCGTCGCGAAGCGGACGTGTAAGCCGCATGTTATCCGCAGGGGCGCTTCAAACAAACTGTTTAACATTACGACACGATTCATCTAATTCAAACTTTGCAATGCGAATTCCATCTCCAAAAATAATTCCTGTTTCAGGCTGGCGCGCAGCACGTGTAATCCATTGATAACCAAAATCATATTTTCCGGAATTGAACCAATCTTGTGGATAAACGATCAATCTTCCAATTTTTGGATGTACCACAAAGATAGCCGTAAACATTTGGTCCCAGTTGTTTGAAAGCCCGTTGTTAGTTACAATTAAAAGTTCATCGAGAACTCTGAATTCTAACGGAAAATCAACTTTGTGATCACCGGCTTCCACACTACTTGAAATAGTATAAGTTGAATATGTTTTGTTATCGTCCCAAAGAATAGACTTTGTCGAGCGTAATAATAAGGCCTTACTCTTGATTTCTTGAATTGGCTCCAAAGAACTGAGCTTAATGAGCTTAAATGTGATAGACAAGTCAGTACGGTTTGAATACCATAATAGCAAAGTGTCAGCATCCAATTGGTTTAGGTAGCAATAAAAATCCAAAATGAGCAAAGTTTCACCTTTTCTATTTTTGAGAAATGATAGTCCCGCAAAGTCTTTATCAGTGTCATCATCCATCCAGGAAAGAATACCAACGCTGCTGTTCAATTCTTTTCCAATGATGTACCATGGGCTTGGCCCTGGAGCTTGGTGTAGGAAACTCAGGTCAGGTTTTGGTTTTTTCTTAAAAATGTTAAACATTTGTACTGAATGTTTTAGCGCCCTTGCGGATAACGCTCGGCGGCTACCTGCGGTAGCTCGCGCACACAAATAAATCGTTAACTAAAAACGTAAACTATCAAGAAATCTTCTAAGCTCTGACAGCCGCAATGGAAGTGGAAAAGTAATCATCTTGGCGCGAGGCAAAGAAGTAGTCAAATCTACAAATTCAAAGAACGAAACTAAATTCAAATATCGAAACTTTT
>JAEUSK010000241.1 GCA_016787925.1 bacterium
ATCGTGCGACAGAAAGCTTCGAATCGTATCCAATATTTCCAAGATAACGCTTTTTTGAATGTTGGCTAATATCATATCGTATTTTTTGGGCCAGGCCGGCGGCAGTTGCTGAACATGTCCCTGCAATACCTCAATTCGCCTACCGCAACGATTGCGCGTAATGTTTTCAACGGCATTGTCGTACGAATGTTCATCCACATCGAATGCGAATATTTTTTTGCAACCAAGTTTAGCCGATGCAATCGCCAGAATGCCGGTGCCCGTTCCAATATCCAGCACATACCCTTTCTTGATATGGCGCTCCATCAGCTGCAATACTAATTGCGTCGTTTCATGCGTGCCCGTGCCAAAGGACATTTTAGGATCGATCACGAGAACGAGTTCGTTTTTTTTCTTCTTATATTTTTCCCAGGAAGGTCTCACCACAAATCGTTCGGATATTTTTCGCGGCTTGAAATTTTTTTTCCATTCCGATTCCCAGTCCTGCGCGGGAATTTTATTAATCTCGATGCGGCACTGTGTTGCCTGATGCAGAACCTCTGCGAGCTTACCTGAATGCGGGTGCTTGGCAGGCTCAAAGTATGCTGTCAGGCGCGATGTTTCTTCCACCAGCCCGGTGGAGCCTAATCGAAAAAGTGTTTCCTGCACGGCGTCCCTGTTGCCTACATCATATAACGAAGCTTCCCACCAAAATAATTTGGCTTTTCTTCCTTTCAATTTTTTCTTTGGGGTTTTGTTCTTGTTTTTTTTCATCGTGCGAGGATACTAAGGAAAGATCATCTGCAGAATAACGTCAGCCTGAGCCGGTCGAAGGCTGATTTTGTTGATTTCTCGTCATGCTTCGACAAGCTCAGCATGACTGATAGGAGCAAAACAGGATAAGAGCCCGAAAATTCAGGTCATCTTTTTTAACCCCTGATAGACCACATGCGAGAGGGATTGATCAATTTGTGTTTTTGAAATAAATGCATCGATTTTGAATTCTCCAATGTGATCCATTCCGTCAAATTGATCCAGATGGTCCCGATCGCTGTAAACAATAAGCGCTGCCTTTTTTGGCCCCAGACTACTTTTAATTTTGTTCAGAATTAAATCGGCTTGAGAATGGTCGACGACGATCACATCCGGATTATACTTACGAACGGTTTCCGGGCTGATTTCCTCCGTACTGGTCACCATGGTATTGTAACCGCTTGCTTTCAAGGCGCGGCTGGCAAGAATGCGCGGGATACGGTCGGGATCGATCACTAATACGCGTTTCTGGCTGTCATCGCGAATTTCCTTGGCCTCAAGTTCATCTATGATCTTTGACGCTTCAAGGATCAAACTGGTAATATTAGCCGACAGCGACCTGGTCGGAGTTTTCACATCGTCCTGGAAGATATAACATGCGTGCCGGGTTGAAGCTAATTGCAGAAACGCATCGTCTTTGATCGCATCCCGGCTCGTGGCGTAAACGACTTTGCCATCCTCAACATAAATGTCGCCGATCTTGGTTTTTGCGTGATCGTAAAATTCAAACAATCCGGTTCGGCGGCTTTGCTCCTTTTCCTGTGCTTCCGAAAAAAAATGCGTGACCGCGGTGTAACGCCGCTTCAGCTTCGCTTCCGCCATGCGAACTTTGCTCCGCATAATAACTTCCGATATATGAAACGGTTTGCTGATGGCGTCAACGGCTCCGGAACCGAGCCCTTTTACTATATCCTCCGCGTTAAAATGCCCGGTCACAAAAATGACCGGAATATACGCGGTCTCTTCGTCTTCCCGCAATCTTTCCAGCGTTTCGTATCCGTTCAGACGCGGCATCATGATGTCCATCAGAATCAGGTTGAACGGAATTTTTTTTACCAGGTCCAATGCCTGAATACCGTCCGCGGCATAATGCACTTCAAACCCGTCATGCTTCAAAGCTTTTATCAGCGGATCAATGGCGTCAAATTCGTCATCGACCACGAGTATGGTATCTTTTGTAACCATGAACCCAGACCCTCGGATGTTAAGAAAAAGCGTAGATAGAAATTCAGGCTTTGCCAAGCAACCGCTGGCATTTGCTGAGAATCTTATTGGTCGGCGATGCAATAATATCCTGACGCGGAATTTCTCCCTGATTAAATCTGAAAAACCCGTCTTCCCAAAAGATCATGTCGTAAATTGCGTCTTCGCCTTTAACCTGGCCAAGCTCGGCATAAAAAATACGGCCTTTCATAAAATACACATTGCCTTCGACCGTTCCGTCGGAGATCAACAGGTTACCGGTCTTATTGGTATTGCAGAGCAGTTGCAGAATATCAATTACGCTGACATCGCCCAATTTTCCCAGAAAACCTTCGCGCAACGTCGCTTTTTCTTTTTCAAACGCATTAACGTTGCTGAGCATGCCGTCAATTCGCACCAGAAGATCCTGGCGCTTGGTATTGCGTTTGACCATGTACTCATTGGCGCCTGCCCGAAAGGCGCGTATCTCCGTAAGCATGTCGTCAATCGCCGTAAAAAAAATGAACGGCACGGTTGGGATATTGCTGGTATCCCGGATTCGCTGACATAATTCAAACCCGTTCATTTCCGGAAGAAAAATATCGCTGATCACGAGATCGGGTTTTTCACGATTCACAATATCAAACGCAACGTTTCCGTTGCCGGAATCGAAAACAATGTAATCTTCTTTTGCAAGATTCTCTTTCAGCAGCGCGCGCGTCGAATCATCGGAATCCACAATCAGGATTTTGCAGGGGCTTTTTTTTGTTTCTACCATATAAGGGCCTTATACAACGTATAAAAATTAATCCTACCTTGTCTTCTGTTCGTCGGTGATGCGGCAATATTCCATCAGTAAGTTCATGGTCACCGTGTGAATAGTCGGCGATACATTGACGTCCGTCCGTTCAAACCGGAATACGCCTTCTTTCCATTCGCCTAAATTGTACACCGCTTCTTCGCCGACAAATTTTTTGTACTCCGCGTGAAGCATCTTACCGTCATCAAAATACAATTCCGCTTTTTCACCGTCGCGGGTGATCGTGAGTATTCCTGTCTTTTTGTTCATGATGAGCAGCTGCAGGACGTCTATGAGGCTCAGATCGCTGAATTTCCCGTACAACCCGTCCTGAATTTCCTGTTCGGCTTGCTTGTACTCGTTGGCTTTATTGAGCATCGCCTGTACTTTGCCGACCAGTTCTTCTTTTTTGATATTCGACTTGATAAGATAATCATCCGCGCCGGTGCGCAACCCGCGCAATTCGGTTGCAACCTGATCGATCGAGGTTAGAAACATAAAAGGAACCATTGGCACTTTGGAGGTAGTACGTACCTGTTTGCAAAATTCAAATCCGTCCATCTGCGGCATTATGATATCGGAGATCACGAGATCGGGTAATTGTTCGTTGACAACTTCAAGACCTTCCACGCCGTTTTCCGCTTCGAGAACTTCAAAATTTTCTTTTCGAAGATTAATGCTCAGCAGGGTGCGAACGGTTTTATTATCATCCACAATTAGAATCTTTTTCGGCATGCTATTTTCCTTATAAACTTACGCGTAAATTCCGCGCAATTTCAATACTTGTGCTACGCGATCAATTCCCAGGACATACGCGCCGATGCGTAGCGGTTGTTTGTGCACCATCGCGGTGTTATACACCGCTTCAAAACTTTCCAGCATGATTCTTTCGAGCCGCTCATTGACCTCTTTTTCGGTCCAGAAAAATCCCATACGATCCTGAACCCATTCAAAATACGACACGGTCACGCCCCCGGCATTCGCCAGAATATCCGGAATGACCATGATGCCTTTTTCCTGTAAGATCGGATCTGCCAAAGCGCTGGTGGGGCCATTAGCTCCTTCACAAATGATTTTCGCATTGATGTTCTTTGCATTATGTGGTTTGATCTGATCTTCCAGCGCTGCCGGGATCAGTACATCGCACTCCAACTCCAGCAATTCTGCGTTCGTGATTTTTTCCGCATGTGTATATCCGGCCAGCGTGCGTTTGTTCTTTGCTGCAAAAGCCATGGCGTCAGAAATATCAATCCCTTTCTTATTATAATATGCACCGGTCACGTCGCTGATACCGATGATTTTGCAACCTTGGGCTTGAAGCAGTCCGGCCGCGGCCGATCCGACATTGCCGAAGCCCTGCACAACGACCGTCGATTGTTTCGGATCCAGATTCAACTTCCTCATCGCCGCAAGCGTAACGATCATCACGCCGCGCCCCGTTGCTTCCCGTCGTCCGAGCGATCCGCCCATAATAACCGGTTTGCCGGTTACGACCGCAGTCTCTGTACGTCGCACATGCATGCTGTACGTATCCATCAGCCAGCCCATCTCGCGTTCACCGGTATTGACATCCGGCGCAGGCACGTCCTTATCGGGCCCGAAAATTTCACTTAAATTCGCCGTATACCGGCGGATAATTTTTTCATATTGCGTTTCCGTGAGGCGTGACGGGTCGCATTTAATGCCGCCTTTTGCTCCGCCGAACGGAATATTAACCACGGCGCATTTCCACGTCATCCACGCCGCCAAGGCCGTCACTTCGTTAAGGTTCACGATATTCGTTACGCGAATGCCGCCTTTAGACGGGCCGCGCACCGTACTGTGAATAACGCGATATCCTTTGAACACCTGAATACTGCCGTCATCCATTGCGATCGGAATGGATATGATAACCTGTTTCTCCGGCGTCTTCAAATATTCGTAAATTCCAGGATCCAATTCCAGAATATCTGCAGCTATATCAAACCGCCGCATCATGGATTCAAACGGCTTATCGTCGCCCGTCATAACAGGAGCCTGCGCGTCTTGCGCCATCAAAACATCTCCGTTGCTTTCGTTAAAAAAAAGTTCGGAATACCGCCGCAACTGCTGTAGGAATCAATATTACACGGGCGTTTTGAACATATTAAGAATTGATTTTAAAATCAATTTTTTTTTCGGAAGGTGTAACGGTAATTTAACGCTTAGAGAATATTTTAGTTAGTCAATCCACCGGTCGGCGCAGGAATACGTCCTCCGCGGGTGATAAATTTTTTAGGCGAAAGGGTTCGTAATGCCATGATCGGCGCACGGCCGAGCAGTCCGCCGTAGTCCACAGAATCTCCGACTTTTTTGCCGGGAACCGGAATGATCCGAACCGCCGTGGTTTTATTATTGATCATGCCGATGGCCGCTTCATCCGCGATCAGTCCCGCGATGTTTTCCCATGGCGTGTCGCCGGGAACAGCCACCATGTCAAGCCCGACCGAACACACGCAGGTCATCGCTTCCAGTTTTTCCATGGTTAAATTTCCTTTTTCTACCGCCGCGATCATGCCCTGATCTTCGCTCACCGGAATAAACGCGCCGCTCAATCCGCCCACGTACGACGATGCCATCAAACCGCCTTTTTTCACCGCGTCATTCAGCATCGCGAGAGCCGCCGTAGTTCCGCAAGCGCCGACGTCCTCTAAACCCATTTCAACCAAAATATCCGCAATGCTGTCACCCGCCGCCGGCGTCGGCGCGAGCGAAAGATCCACAATTCCAAATTCCACATTCTGCATTTTTGCAACTTCCCTTCCGATCAATTCTCCCGCACGGGTAATCTTGAATGTCATACGTTTGATAATTTCCGATAATTCGCCCAGATCCGCTTCGGGCGCTTCTTTGATCGCGGTCAGTACCACACCGGGCCCGCTGATACCGACATTGACAACGACTTCACCTTCGCTTACGCCGTGAAAGGCACCGGCCACGAACGGATTGTCCTCTACCGCATTGCAGAATACAACGAACTTTGCGCAACCGATCGCGCCTTCCGACGCCGTGCGTTCGGCAAGATCCTTAACCACTTTGGCAATGGCGATAATGGCGTCCATATTGATCCCGGCCTTAGTAGAACCGATATTAACAGACGAACAGACGCGTTTCGTCGTTCCGATGGCTTCCGGTATCGAGTCAATGAAGGCCTTATCGCCTCTGGTGAATCCTTTCTGAACCAGCGCAGAAAAACCGGCGAGAAAATCGACGCCGATCGTTGCCGCCGCTTCATCCAGTTTACGCGCGAGCAAAACGAATTCACTTGTCGTAAACGAATCGCACGGAATGGACACCGGCGTGATAGATACGCGTTTATTGGCAATCGCTATTCCATATTTCATTTCCACTTCGCGCGCGGCCGCAACATGCTTTGCAGCGCACTTACATATCTTATCGTAAATTGCCTGGGTTGTACTCTGAGCAGAACCGCGTGCGCAATCGCGTAAACTTATTCCCATCGTGGTCGTTCGAATATCAAAATGTTCGACCTCGGTCATCCGCACGGTTTCGAGAATTTCCTGAATTTCAAATGGCATACTTTGCTCCAAAATTAAACGTTAAATTTACCGAATTTCAGAAATCTGACAAATCTTCAATTTCCAATAACTCTATGACCTCTTGCTCCAGCTCCGCATTGCATGCAATCGCATCGTCAATATACAGCCCGTTTGCCCCATTCCAATCAAAAAATTTTCCTCCGGCTTCTTCGATGATCGGTTTCAGCGCAGCGACATCCCACAAGTGCATTTTCGGATCAAGCATGACCTCCGTGCGTCCGGCGGCAACCAGCATGTGTCCGTAACAATCGCCCCACGTTCGAACAAACTTTGACCGCCTTTGAATAGCGTCATAGCACTCTGCTCTCGGGTGATCGTATGCATGTGTCATATCCGTAACCAATACCACGGCGTCTTTCAGTTCACTTACATCGGAAACTTGTATCCGCCGCCCGTTACAATAAGCGCCGGTACCTTTCGCCGCACTGTATAACTCTTTGAGTGCCGGAAAATAAACGACACCCGCCACCGCGTCTTTGATGCGCCGATCTTCAATCCCGATCATGGTGCCGTAGAGCGGAACGCCGTGACTGAAAGATTTTGTTCCATCGATGGGATCAATGATCCACCTGTACGGCGACGTCCCGGGAGTTTCACCGAATTCCTCTCCGAGTATGGCATGGCCGGGGAAATGTTTTTGAACAAACTGCCTTATGAATTGTTCCGCTTTTTTATCAGCCAGTGTCACCGGCGAATCGTCCGCCTTAGTCTCGACTTCTATATGTCCGGATTGAAAATAACCTAAAGTAATTTTTCCGGCCTGATAAGCTGCTTCCGATGCAGCTTCCAGTAAATCTTTAAGAAGAGTGATTTCTGGCATAGGTGTGTCGTGTAAAAACTCTGGCGCAATTTATTCATCTTCACTTAGATAATCAATTAAGAAGTTCCGGAGAATACCTTAACCGCAATGGACGCAAAGACCGCTAAGGAATTCATGTTTTAAGTATGTTTCATATCCCTTTGAAGTTTGTGCTTATAGTGATTTATAATTAGCAACTAAACATTAACCGCAGAGGACACAGAGACCACGAAAGAAATCATGCTTTACCTCTGTGAGCTTTGTGGTTTTTCTTTGTTCAATTTGTGGTTGAAGTTTCCCATGGATTAACTATTTGCAACACAATTTAACTTTTGCATTCCAGCCATACCAGATATATATTGGGACGAATTCAAAAAAAGTAAAGTCCATGAGTTTAGATCCCGATGTAATAACCGTTTCTACAGAACCGGCGCCCACAATAGTAAATGCAGATTCGAATCTGATCAATGAGATCAAACGTAAAGGGTTTCATTTTTTTTCGGCCGGAATTCCCATCGGATATTATCTTACAGATTATACGACGGCATTGTGGACGTTGGGCGCGTTACTTGGACTTGCCGTCTTGATCGAATATGCGCGTTTGGCGCACAGCTCGATCAATCGCCTCTTTCATAAAATATTCGGATCCATGCTCCGCAATACGGAATCGTTTCATTACTCCGGCGCAACTTACTTATTGATTTCCTCTTTTCTTGTTATCCTTGTTTTTCACAAAGAGATCGCGATATTGTGCCTTCTTTTTTTGATTTTTGGCGACGGTTTCGCGGCGATTATCGGAAAAACATTTGGAAGAACAAGACTATTCAACAAAACGCTCGAGGGAACTTTAGCCTTTTTGATCATGGCAGTTGGAATCGGATTCTTTTTCAACTACATCCCAATCTCGATACGCCTAACGGGCGCTTTGACAGCGGCGTTGATTGAACTGCTTCCGATGCGCACCAGCGACAACCTGCGTATTCCGATCATCAGCGGCAGTATTATGGAACTTATGCTGGTCAGCCATTTGCAAAATCAAAGTCCGGTAAATTCGACAGATGTGATTGTTGCTCTCCAAAATGCGTTCACAACGTTCTTGCTGTGATACTTATGCGCCTTTTATAATACACTAATGAAAATTCCCCAATCTAAAATAGACGAGATCAAGCAAGCCGCAGATATCGTGGAAGTGGTATC
>JAEUSK010000300.1 GCA_016787925.1 bacterium
AGTTTACAGCCGTACCGCTCTGCCGGAATGAAAAAAGCGAGTTAATTTCCGAAACCGTAAAGTTTATATTTGTAAATAAATCAAATTCTTGGTAACATCGGGTTACCAAGAATTTTTTTTTGGCGAAATCGAATCAAATCACCTCTAATGAAAAACAAGATACCTATTCTTTTCATGGATCAGTCCATACAGAGCGGCGGTGGCGGCCGTAGCCTTTTCTATATATTGAAATTTATTGACCGCGAACGCTTTGAACCCATAGTCATGCTTCCGGACGAAAATGGCGTTCTTACAGACCGTATCCGAAGCGAAAGTGTCTGTACGATGATTTCAGAATCTTGTCTACATTCTTCGAATAAACTTATCCGAAATTATGGCGAGAATTCTGAGGCTAACACGTTAGAACGAATTGCATCACTTGTGCTTAATTATATTGAACTTACGTACCTGGCTTTTATTAAACTCAATAGAATAATCCTTTTCCACAAGATAGAGATACTCTATTCGAATAACGACACGACTCGTGTTTTGACTTTGATCGCAGGCATTTTGACAGGAACCCCCGTTGTCTGGCACGTGCGCAATGTATCAAAAAATCGATTTTGGTCATTGCTGACAAGATTTTCTGCCATTAAGAAAGTAATTTTTATTTCGAATGCTCAACGCAAACTATTCCGAGTCCCTGCAGAAAAGTCAGCTGTAGTGTACAATGGTATCGACATTGAAGAATTCAAGCAAAACGGCATACAAAAAAAACTCCGAGAAGAATACCGGATTTCAAAAAAGGCTGTTATATTTGGTGTCACAGGGCGCATATTACCCAAGAAAGGCTATCTCTCATTTTTGCGTGCAGGTAAGTTGACGATGGATCAGTGCAAAAATGAAGAGATAATACTAGCCGTGATCGGCGGCGTTTTCAGCGAATTTCAGGAAAAATATTTAAAGCAACTCAGAAACCTTGCATGTGAATTGAATATATCGGACAAAGTGCTTTTCACGGGTTTTAGAACGGATATCAAATCATACGTTTCAGACTTAGATGTTTTGGTTGTTCCGTCTGTTTGGGATGAACCTTTTGGAAGAACGGCTCTGGAAGGCATGGCTCTCGGAATCCCTATAATCGCAAGTCGTGTCGGAGGCCTTCCCGAGGTGATTGAAGACGGTTCCACCGGCTTTTTATATGAACAAGATAATCCTGAGGCGCTGAACCATGCTATGTCGGAATTGGTCCACAATCCTTCACTCAGACAACAGATGGGGGCAAGAGGAAGACTTAAATGTGAAGAACAATTTGACATCAAGAAAAGAACCTGTGACATTGAAAGCATAATATCTGAGCTCAAAGTAAAAGTATGAAAACATTCTCACCCGATGTTTTGTAAGCAAAATCAAAATGAATATTCTATTTTGACAGGCGTGACGACTGCACGAAACTATAAATTAGTTTAAGAATAAATAAAGGTTTCACAATATGAAATCGGATTTGATTAATGGATATACACAAATTGATAAAAGTATAGAAAAAGTATATGTGACTCCTGGTGTTAAAAAAAACAATCCAAATAATAATTACTTGTATTTGTTCTATAAATGTTTCTTTTCCGATGATCCAACAATAATAATCAAACTTGAGAATCTCCCTTCTTTTAAATATCATTTACTTTTTATTAGAAAATTAAAAGGAGAAAAGAGCCTTATTCATCATCACTGGTATCAATTCACAAACATTAAATCGTTTATAAAACTACTTTACAAAACATTTTGGCTTGTTCTATACAAAATGGCTGGAGGCAGAATTGTTTGGACACTGCACAATAAATATCCTCACGAAAAAAAATGGTTAACACTGAACAAGATCTTGCGTTTCCTTTTTGCGCGTTTGGCCGATAAGCTACATGTCCATTGTTATTCTGCGATACAAATAATGAGCGAGGTTTTTAATATAAATAAGAATAAGTTTTTTGTCGTTGAACACCCTACTTATCCTGTCAAGTTTTTAAACAAAGAGGACTCCATTACAACTCTAAAAGAAAAATACAGTTTAACTGATAGTCTATCTCAAGACAGTCTAATTTTTTTGATGTTTGGGCAAATAGCTGATTACAAAGGGATCTTAGAGGTTGTTCAAATTTTTATCAATTTACCTAATAGTTACAGACTAATTATAGCGGGCGCAACGAAAAAAAATGGAGAAAAATATGGACAACTGGTCCGCAGTTTTTCACAAAAAACAACTAATGTTATTTTCATTAACAGACTAATACCTGGTGACGACGTCCATTTATTCTTTGCCTCTGCGGATTACGTATTATTTAATTATAAGGACATCCTAACTTCAGGAGGAGTTGTGTTAGCTTTAGGATACAAAAAATCCATCATAGCGCCTAATAAGGGTTGTCTCAAAGAACTCAAAGACCCAAATGTGTTCAAATTTTATGATTCTGCCGAGTTAGAATCAATTCTCTTAAGTGCATCTCAAAATACCAATAAATCATAAATATATATTAGAAAGATTTATCCTTCCGATAACCTTAGGCAAAAATGGCAGAAAAAAAAATGGAAAATGAATACGATATTCGGAAGTGTAATGAACAACTGGAAGCTATTTACGATTCACTAATAGCAAAAAACAATAAAAGAATGGATAATTGATGCCTGAAATCAAACAAATCATCACACGTTCTATAGAAACCAAATCCCTGCTGCTTTCAAACGACGGGTTGATCAATGAGATAGAAAATGTTGTACAGAGTCTCGTTCAGACTTTCAGGAATGACGGCAAAGTACTTTTCTGCGGGAACGGCGGCAGTGCGGCCGATGCACAGCATTTGGCTGCAGAGTTATCCGGACGTTTTTATTTTGACCGCAAGCCGCTATTTGCAGAAGCGCTTCATACGAATACCTCGCACCTAACGGCGGTGGCCAATGACTATGGTTATGACGAGGTCTTTTCAAGACTCGTCAACGCGATGGGTAGGAAAGGAGACGTCTTAATCGCTATCTCTACCTCCGGTAATTCACCGAACATCATTAAGGCGATTGAAGCGGCAAAGAAAGCGGAAATGATTACGGTCGGATTTACGGGAGAAAAAGGCGGAAAAATGAAAAAATTGTGTAGTTACTTAATTAATGTACCGTCAAATGATACGCCAAGAATACAAGAATGCCACATTCTTGTTGGCCATATTATTTGTGAGTTGGTTGAGAAGCAATTATTTCAAAAATAATTAATATCCGCACCTCAAGATATCTTCACATATACTCTTGACCCTTTTTTGGAATTTTCATACCGTTACACAACTACATTACATGATTTTTTGGAGCTGATATGAAGGTTATTATTGATGCGCGCTCAAAATTTTCTTTAGCAAAAATTTACAGTGTACAGCTATTTGAGCGCATTCTGAGACAGTTCAATGAAATGAAAGCCGGGGTCGATGTTTCTATTATTATATCGAACGAACAGAATCCAAAGGTTCTTTTAGGCAAAAGATTTTTAAGTCGGTATAAAATTAAACATCAATTCATTTCCAGCAACGACCCCATTCAGCATGTCATTCGATCTCATACACAAAACGAAAAATCGCTCATTCTGCTGGAGGGCGATGCGATTTACGATGAACGTATCCTTTCCGCTCTCATTACTTCTGATAAGGCCGTGATTGTAAAAGACGGTGAACGCAATGTGCCTTTGGCCGTCCGCCTTGATACAACGCAGATCCGTGATATTTCTACTTCAACAGGCTCTATCCATGATTCATTAACGAAATTCACGGATTCCGGTCAACTCGAACGGCTCGAAATTCAATCCATGCAGAATTATATCCGTTTTTTGCGGCGCTCTGTTCCGCCTATTCTCGTAAGGCTGGAGTCGGAAAACGAAATTCGGATTATTGAAAACGTTATGTATGCGAATTCATTTAAAGGTACCATGGAGCTTGTTGCCGTTTACGGCTATCGCATTCCGGTAAGGGAATTAACCCGTTTGACAGCAAAAACACCGATCACACCCAACCTCGTTACTGCAGCCGCCCAGATCTGTTCCTTTGGTGCAATTCCGTTTTTGGCATTTGGGTGGCTATGGACAGGGCTGCTTATGGCTGCGGGGTTTATCATTTTTGATTCCCTGGACGGAAAGTTAGCGCGTATGACGATACGGTTAAGTAAAGCTGCAGATAAGTTCGATCACTTGACCAGTGCGCCTACCCGGGTCGGCTGGTATCTGGCGATAGGCTGGCATTTGTCAAACGGCAACCTGTCAAGTGACATAGCGCCCTTTGCAATAGCCTACGCGGCTATGCCGGTCATTGATAAATTAACCGGAGCCATATTTAATGCAAAATTTGGCAGGTCACCGCTTGATTACACGCCTCTGGACGGTAAGGTTCACCTCTTTACCGTACGTAAGAATGACATCTTTCTATTGCTAGTTTCTATGATTTTCGGCTTTGTCAAAACGGCTTACATCATTGCCGCCTGCTGGGCCGTGCTTACCTGGCTATGGCATTTGTACCGGCTTATCTGGTTTTCTCTATTTCCGATCCATAAAACGGGACAAAAATGACAGTATGAAAATATTAATACTCGCAATGAAGTTCCTTCCGGCGAGCGGCGGAAGCGCATCCTATGCTTACAACATGGCGATCGGTTTACACCGGCTTGGTTATGATATTACAGTAATGGCCCCAAATTATTCACATCGAAAGATGGACGACAGCTCATTCCCGTTCAAAGTCAAACGATTGGCCTGGTCCGGTCCCCAATTCGGCATGTTCAGGCTATTGTTTGCCGCTTTGCATCTTTTCATTGTGTACCGCAAAAATAAACCGGATATCATCTGGACAACCAGCTTCGCCGGCTGCCGGGTATTGGGACTTTTAACAAACCTCAAAGCAAGATTCATCGGCACGGTTCACGGCGGAGGCATCCATCGCCGTTATCCGTCCAAGAAACTTTCAAATAGATTTGGCGACCGGCTTGGGCTGAGATTCATGATGAGAGCCGATGCGATCGTTACCATCAGCGAAGAATCTAAGAAAATATTTGCGGACAAACTTCCGTATGACATCATTCTCAACAAGCTCCGCCTTATTTATAACAGTATTGATTTTGACGAAGGTGCTTTTGTTTCAAAAGTCACTGCTCTGGAAAAACTTCCACATTTGAAGACCAAACAAGTGATCCTGACGGTTGCACGACTGGTGTCCGCCAAAGGCCATGACGTCGTGATTCGTGCATTACATATTCTAAAATTCAATCATCCCGATGCGGTTTACATCATTGTCGGAGAAGGTGTCGAAAGGCCGTCTCTGGAAAGGCTCGTAAAGGAACTTCACCTTGAAGATCGGGTCTTCTTTGCAGGATATGTTAACGACGAACAGCTTGAGATGTATTACGGGGTGTGTGATGTGTTTGTCATGGCGGGCAGATGGACGTCCAATTTTGTTGAAGGCTTCGGGCTGGTGTATATTGAAGCCGGCGTCCGGGGCAAGCCTGTGATCGGCACACGCGTCGGCGGAATTCCGGAAGCCATCGTTGAAAACAAGAGCGGTTTTGTCATTGAACCTGAAAATCCCGAGGCGCTTGCAGAAAAAATATCGCTGTTATTAACCAATGAATCCTTACGAAACGACATGAGCCGTTTTGCGTTTCAACACGTCAAAGAAAGCTTCAGCAATGATGTCATGGCGAAACACAATGCGTCGCTTTTATCCGAACTGTCAAAACGTTGAATTTTGACACCCATGTAATGCATCCTGAATTATGAACAATCTCGTGAAGCAATCCTTACGCATACTACTGGGCAGGGCAAGTGTGTCCGGCATCGGCCTGCTGTTTACCGTCTATTTTGCCTATGAACTTCCTAAGAACCTTTTTGCGCTGATTGCTCTTTACAGTACTGCGGCAAGTTTCACACAGGTTATGATTGATCTTGGGCTTTCGGCAAAAATGGTTCGAGAAGCGCCGGCGCTCATTAAGGATGAGTCAAGATTTTCCGAAGTAGTGCGCAATGTGATCATGCCAAGCGTCCTGTTACGTTTCTTTGCGGCCGGAATTACATGCATCGTCATGGTTATATTTCTACAATTGATGGAAGGATTATTATCGGCGGAATTTCCACAACTGAACGTCGAATTCATTATTCTACTTGCGCCGATCAGCATGATGTTTGAAAACGGAAATACCTCGCTGGCTTCGGTTTTTCAGGTTCAACGCCGTTTCGGTCTAGACTCTATTCTGACCTCCGGAGCCAACCTTTTAGAAATGATCTTTGCTACCATTTTGTACATCAATTTTGGTATGGATCAGTATTTCACAGGCGTTCTCGCAGCCCAGGCATCCATGTTTTTTATTCGTTCTTATTTAATTCGCGACGTTCTCCGACATTTTGCATTCAAAGACTTAACGTTCAAACAGGCCAGGTACATTCTCAAAGAGTATTGGCCTTATTATCTAAGGCGTTTTTTTCGATTTGGGCTTCTTCAAGGCGAACAATTGCTGGTGGTCATTCTATTGCCATTGGCTCAATTGGCCGATTTTAATCTGGCAAAACGGCTTTCTAAATATCTTAAATTTTATTCGGATGCATTTTCCAATCCGTTGACGATTAAACTGGCCAGAACCAAAGACCTCTTTATGCGGAAAAAACATGTCCGCACATTCCTTTTTTTTACCGTACCTCTGCCGATCGCACTGAGCCTGCTTAGCCCATGGATCATGCAATTAGCCGGCGGCGATAAATATGCCGACAGCTGGCCTATTCTTGCCGTTTTGTACCTATCCTACGTGTTTTACGGTTATTCCAATTTGCAAATGTCTGTTGTTACTATTTTCGGCAAGGCAACAGAAGTACTATACCGTGATGCTATTGGAAGCATCGTCGGTTTTACCGCAACCCTGGTTCTAATCTTATTATTTGGGCAATATGGATTGGCGTGGGGACAGTTGATAGCCTATTTTACGCTTTTCGTTGCCGGCTATCAGATTTCCAAAAAATATCTCGACGCCGACATTGAACCCGGTTCACAAAAAAACGAATCAGCAGATTCGATAGTTCCGCCGGATCCAGAATAACTAAAGGCAGTCAAAGGAGGTTTCTGAAATGAAGCTGTTAAATCTCGCCAATACTATCACGATCATACGTATTGTCATACTGTACATTACCGTTTATCTGATCTACACGGGACAGATGATTTTTTTGATCGCAGCCATAGGTTTGTCGATCGTGATCATTTTGCTGGACTGGTTGGACGGTATCGTTGCACGCAGCCGAAACGAAGTCACACAATTTGGCGGCGTATTGGATATTACGGGCGACCGTATTGTGGAAAACGTTTTCTGGATCGTCTTCGCCGATCTCGAGATTATACCTATGTGGATCCCGATCATTGTTATGTCTCGCGGATTTATGACGGATGCGATCCGCAGCCAGGCTTTGATGGAGGGAAAAACCGCATTTGGAGAAAACACCATGATGACGAGCAGCTTCAGAAAGTTTCTTGTTTCCGGACGTTTTATGAGAGCCTTCTACGGCACCATCAAGGGAATCACGTTTCCCTATCTGATCCTGGTATTGATAGCACAAGAAAGGCATCTCAGGGAAGCCGACCTCCAGGAGTATCTATGGGTCTCTGGTTATACAAAAACCGGCGGCCTGTTTTTGGCGATACTGACGACCGCGGTTAGTTTATTGCGGGGCATCCCCGTTCTGGCCGAAGGCCGAAAACTTTTTGTGAAAGATGAAGTGTGAACTTAGCCATATTTGATATTGACGGAACAATCACGCGCAGGTCATCGGAACGTTTTTTTATACGATATTTATTGAGAAGAAAAACGCTGACCTTTCGACGACTCATCGCGACTTTTTTTCTTTTTTTGATTAAGCATCCTCTACAAGCATTTAACGGGTTTAAACAAAATAAAATGTATCTGAGGAATCTTAAAGAACAGGACACACGTGCCTTAGCCGCTGAATGTTTCGACAAATACATCCAATTTGATATTAAGAATAAGCTGGTTGACGAAATCCGCAGGCGTAAATCGGAAGGTTATAAAATATTATTACTGAGCGGTTCACTGCCTTGCCTGGTGGAGCCGATGGTACGGCGAGTCGGCGCCGACTTCATGATCTGTTCTGAATTGGAATTGTCCGACGGCAAATTTACGGGCAATATGACCGCCCTGCATCCCTACGGGCGAAATAAACAAATTTTAGCGGAACTTTTTTGCAAAGAAAACAGCTTTGATCTTCAGAAGTCCTGCGCTTATGCAAATGAATGGGCAGACCGTT
>JAEUSK010000304.1 GCA_016787925.1 bacterium
CGCGTCAGCAAGTAGGCCAATTGAACGGCATCTGCGTAATATTTTGACATGTCCAGTTTCATTTTCAAATCATCAAATTGCTGAAGCAGTTTTTTCGAAGGTTTTTTGTGCGACGCGATCTTTTTCTGGATGGCCAGAAAATTTTTCTTTGCTGTTTCCGGAGCCGGCGTACGCGCAGAGCCAAAAAAAACTATCGTGTCGCGCACACTGAGTTTCTTGAAACGTTTTTGAGGTTCGTAAAATTCGGACAACATGCGAATCACCCGGCCTTCCGGGCTGTGCAAAAATTCTAAGTTCTCATAAGCCCTCAGAGGAATCTTGTTTTTTTTCAATGACGTTCCTTATAGTTGGTTCAATAATAGGGGTTGACAAAAATCATTTCTTTGAATAGTTTTTAACGGCAAAAAAAAATCTAAACAAACCCTCACTGTTTGTCAATCCTTTTATCTGCTTTGCGTAAACAGTTACCACGAGGGAATTTCAAAAAGGCTTTCATGAGCATACCGATTCTCGGCGATCAGGTTCCAAAACGCGGGAACAAACTTTCGGAATTATTGGGAAAAACAATTCTCAGGGTAATGGGGTGGCGTATGGAAGGCGAAATTCCGAATCTGCCTAAGTTCTTAGCCATTGCGGCTCCGCACACAACCAATTGGGATTTTGTTTTAGGGATGTCCGCCCTGATGGCCATGAATATCCGCGTTCACTGGCTGGGTAAGCATACGATATTCACCTGGCCGGTCAAATACGTTTGGAAATGGTTGGGCGGGCGGCCGGTAGACCGTTCCAAAGCGCACGGCGTAGTTGAACAAATTGTACAAATGTTCAAAGACGGACCGCATTTCATTCTCGGACTATCACCCGAAGGCACCCGAAAAGATATGCCGAAATGGCGCTCCGGGTTCTATCATATTGCAACCGGCGCAGGGGTTCCGATCCTGATGGCTTATTTTGATTTTGATCGTAAGGTCCTGGGTATCGGCCCGGTCTTTCATCCTACCGGAGATATGGACAAAGATATTGAATCCATGCAGAATTATTATAAACCATTTACCGGGAAGTACCGTAAATCCTGGCAAGTGTGATCACTCAGCCGCTTTGATATATTTCTCTCTTTAAAAAAACAGGAAACACACATTGCTAAATCCCTGGCGCGGCCTTGGGCAATTGCCCCGTGAATTGTGGATCGTCTTCGCCACAACACTTATTAACCGAATGGGCATGATGGCCCTTCCGTTTCTTGTTTTGTATTTGACGCGGAGCCTGAATTTTTCTTCGGCGCAGGCGAGTTATATTTACGTTGGATACGGTGTGGGCGCTTTGGTCACGGCGCCGTTTGCGGGAAAATTATCGGACATCGTCGGACATCGGCGGTTGATGCTGCTATCGTTATTTTTGACGGGCGCTGTATTGATGGCTTTTCCGCTCGTCACGAATTTTTTTGTTGTACTGATTGTAGCGGTGATCTGGGCAATGGTCAGCGAAGCGTACCGTCCGTCGAGTTTAGCCGTGATCATGGACCTGAGTTTACCGGAACAGCGAAAAGCGGCGTATGCTTTACAACGGCTTGCGATCAATATCGGCATGAGCTTTGGCCCGGCCATCGGAGGATTTTTAGTTTTAGTTTCATACCCGATGCTGTTTATTGTTAACGGCCTAACCACGCTGGTTTCCGGCATTGTTTTTCTCATGCTGCCGTGGCGGGTTCAGGAGCACCATGCAAATGTTTCTGAG
>JAEUSK010000307.1 GCA_016787925.1 bacterium
CCCGGTTTGCTTGGACCGGCTTTCGATGAGGCCGTTCAATCGGCCTGTAAGCGTTGCGCCGGGTAATACATTATTTACCGTGATGCCAAACGGCGCCACTTCGACCGATAAAGTTTTTGCCCAGTTAGCAACGGCGGCGCGGATGGTATTGGAAACACCAAGATTTTTCAGGGGTTGTTTAACCGACGTGGAAATAATATTGATAATACGCCCGTAGTTTTCCTTTTTCATTCCGGGCAAAACGGCCTGCGCAAGAATGTGATTGCAGATCAGATGTTGGGAAAATGTTTTTTCAAATGCTTCAGTTCCCGCATCAGCAATCGCACCACCGGGAGGTCCGCCGGTGTTATTGACCAAAATGTGAATAGGTGGACGATCCTTTAGGAACGAAAGGATTTTCAGTTTCAGTTCATCCGATCTCGAAAAATCCGCGCAAACATAATCATGCTTTTGGTTAAACGGTGTCGCCAACTCTAATTTCGTTTTCTGTAAACTTTCTTCATTTCGAGCCACAAGTATGATCGTTGCGCCAAGTTCAGCCAGTTCTATCGCAACGGCTCTCCCTATGCCTTGCGTGCTTCCGCAGACGATGGCACTTTTTCCAGTTAAATTTATATTCATAATCTATTCGTTGCTCTGAGTTCAATGCGAACTAATCAAATGGGTTTTCTGGTCTTTTTAAACCACTTCCGTCAGCAATTCCGGCCTAGGTCCCGGGATGACGACTTTATTGACGAGCAGGCCTTTTTGTGCAACCACGCGCGCGCCGGCATCTACTGCAGATTGCACGGCGGCAACTTCGCCGGTCATGGTAAGGAACGCTTTTCCTCCGAGCGCCATAGCAAGGCGAATTTCCATAATCTTGACGTTGGCCGCCTTTGCCGATGCATCCGCCGCCTCGATCAGCGATGCCACGGAAAATGATTCGACAATACCTAATGCGCCGAGCATCTCGGTTTTTCCAGTACCCGAAATGGCCGGAAATACATCCGGATGAACATTGGGAATGACAAACGTATCAATCACGGAACCGCGGCTGATCTTGACGCCCACATCAATGCTGGATTGTACTGCCGCAACCTCGCCGCCGATCATGACGATGTATTTTCCGGAACAGATGGAACGGGCAAGGAGAATAGTAACGTCCGCCGCCTTCAGCATGGCGTCCGCCGTTTCGAATCCTGCGGCGATACTGCCGAGTTCAATGAGGCCGATGGAATTCATTATCATATTATTTTACGCTTTTATGTTTTTTATATTTGAAACTACCGATTAATCACAATCTGATCCTGTTCGATTTTTGCAACTCCATCGATACTTGCGTGAATTCTTGCGCCCATTTGCCCTTCGCCAACATCGGCAATCGCTTGTCCACGTTTGACCCGCTCACCGGATGTTACCAAAGGATCGGCTTTCTTTCCCACATGTTGCTGCAGCGGAAGTATCACCGAGCGAACGTCCTCTCCGACACGGTCAACAAACGGCGCATGATGATCGTATTCGGTAACACCCAGCCGTTTGACCAGCATTTTCAAAGGCGTGCGACGGCCTTCATACATAGGATGCGGCTCAATGTCCATCTTCCCGCTCCAGGTAATCCCTTCTTCTTTCATGACGCGTTTGCTCTGGTCGCACGCTTCCTTCGGGAAAAGGCTTTCCGGGCATGCGTATAAAGTACATAATCCGCACGCACAGCATAGTGATGCGTATTGATTCCAGTAATCCGTACCTGTTTTGGTAAAACCGAGACTGCGCATGACTTTGTGCGGTTGAATATCATAACCGAGAATGTACCGCGGACATAACTCGGTGCAGTAGCTGCATTGATCGCATGCCGATTTTCCAATGCTGTGCATCGCTTTTTCCGGTAGGCTTTTTCGGGTAATTAAAGTATGTTCACGCGGAAGCACGATCAATCCGGCACAGGTTTTTGTAATAGGTTGATCCAGATCAAATTCCAACTTACCCATCATGATCCCGCTGACAAATAGGCCGTAATCGTTCACCGTAGTTCCCCCGGCCAAACGGAGCAAATCACGAAAGGTCGTTCCGACCGGAACAATTCCTGTAAATGGTTTTTTCACCGCTCCGGAAACGGAAATGAATTTCTCGGTTACGGGTGTTCCATCCATCGCTCGCGCAATATTATAAAATGTTTCCACATTATTGACAACGATGCCGACATTAAGAGGATAACCCTGGGGCGGAATCAGTCGTTTAGTAGATTCGTAGACGAGAATAAATTCGTCACCGGAAGGATAAAAATCACCGAGCAAATGAAGACGCATGCCCGGCCGTAAATGCTTTTGAATAGCGTCTATTGCAGCCGAGTTCTTTTCTTTGATCCCGATGATCCCTTCGGCTGCTCCGGTAGATTGCATCATGTATTCGACGCCACGTACAACTTCTTCCGGATAATGAACCATTAATTCATAGTCCTTGTGAATCAAGGGCTCACAT
>JAEUSK010000308.1 GCA_016787925.1 bacterium
ACAGCATTGGAAAATCGGCATGCGATCAATGCAGCTACTGCACCGAGTTATGTCCGCGGTACATTCTCGGTTATGATATTCAACCGCACAAAGTCATGCGCAGTCTCGGTTTTACCAAAACCGGTACCGATTACTGGAATCAATACGCATCGCTATGCTGTGCATGCGGATTATGTACATTGTATGCATGCCCGGAAAGCCTTTTCCCGAAGGAAGCGTGCGACCAGAGCAAACGTGTCATGAAAGAAGAAGGAATTACCTGGAGCGGAAAGATGGACATCGAGCCGCATCCTATGTATGAAGGCCGGCGCACGCCTTTGAAAATGCTGGTTAAACGGCTAGGCGTTACCGAATACGATCATCATGCGCCGTTTGTTGACCGTGTCGGAGAGGACGTTCGCTCGGTGATACTTCCGCTGCAGCAACATGTGGGAAAGAAAGCCGATCCTTTGGTAACTTCCGGTGAGCTGGTCAAACGTGGACAAGCGATTGCCGATGTTGGTGAAGGGCAAATGGGTGCAAGGATTCACGCAAGTATTGATGGAGTTGTAAATGTGGAACAGGATCAAATTGTGATTAATCGATAGTTTGAAATATAAAAAACATAAAAGCGCAAAATAATATGATAATGAATTCCATCGGCCTCATTGAACTCGGCAGTATCGCCGCAGGATTCGAAACGGCGGACGCCATGCTGAAAGCTGCGGACGTAACTATTCTTCTGGCCCGGTCCATCTGTTCAGGTAAATACATCGTCATGATCGGAGGGGAAGTCGCTGCGGTCCAATCGAGCATTGACGTCGGAGTAAAAATCAGCCGCGGCTCGGTAATTGATACGTTTGTCATTCCCAACGTACATCCGGATGTGTTTCCCGCCATTTCGGGCTCAGGAAAAACTGAAATGCTCGGCGCATTAGGTATTGTCGAATCATTTTCCGTGGCATCGCTGATCGAGGCAGCGGATGCATCGGCAAAGGCGGCCAACGTCAAGATTATGGAAATTCGCCTTGCTATGGCACTCGGAGGAAAAGCGTTCCTTACCATGACCGGCGAAGTGGCCGCCGTGCAATCTGCAGTAGACGCGGGCGCGCGCGTGGTTGCACAAAAAGGGCTGCTTGTCAATAAAGTAGTCATCCCGGGGCCTAGGCCGGAATTGCTGACGGAAGTTGTTTAAGAAAACCAGAAAACCTATTTGATTAGTTTGCATTGAATTCAGAGCAACGAATAGATTATGAATATAAATTTAACTGGAAAAAGTGCCATCGTCTGCGGAAGCACGCAAGGCATCGGGAGAGCCGTTGCGATAGAACTGGCTGAACTTGGCGCAACGATCATATTAGTGGCTCGAAATGAAGAAAGTTTACAGAAAACAAAATTGGAGTTGGCGACACCGTTTAAACAAAAGCATGATTATGTTTGCGCGGATTTTTCGAGATCGGATGAACTGAAACTGAAAATTCATTCTTATTTAGAGACTCATGCCCCGATTCACATTTTGGTGAACAATACCGGTGGACCTCCCGGTGGTGCGATTGCTGATGCGGAAACTGAAGCATTTGAAAAAACATTTTCCCAACATCTAATCTGCAATCACATTCTTGCGCAGGCCGTTTTGCCAGGAATGAAAAAGGAAAACTACGGACGTATTATCAATATTATTTCCACGTCGGTTAAACAACCCCTGAAAAATCTTGGCGTTTCCAATACCGTGCGCGCCGCCGTTGCTAACTGGGCAAAAACTTTATCGGTCGAAGTGGCGCCGTTTGGCATCACGGTAAATAATGTATTACCCGGCGCAACGCTTACAGGCCGATTGAACGGCCTCATCGAAAGCCGGTCCAAGCAAACCGGG
>JAEUSK010000001.1 GCA_016787925.1 bacterium
TGGCCGATAAACTGCAGAACGTGGTCATGGGAAAATTGACGGTCGACAAACTGATGATGTCATTGAATTTTTTGAAGACGCAGACGAACTCAAAACTCCTTTCCAATCCGAAAATTCTGACCATGGACAACCAAAAAGCGGAGATAGCGGTCGGCACAACGATTCCAATCCAGACCATCAGCCGCAGTGCCGCAGGAGACATTATTACTTTTACGGACAAGAATATAAATGTGACTATCCGGGTTACGCCGAAGATTAATCCGGATTCCATGATCACACTGCTGATTGAGCCGACCATTGAAGATATTATCGGTTATACGGGAACAGGCGAGAATCAGCAGCCGATCATTTCAAGGCGGTATGCAAAAACGCAGGTCATGGTGAAGAACAACGAATCTATAGTTCTGGGCGGTTTGCTTAAGGAAACAGAAGTAAAAACGGTTTCAAAAGTCTGGCTTTTAGGCGATATACCTCTGCTCGGAAAGTTGTTTACCACGAAAGGCGTGGAAAAAAAGAAAACCGATCTGCTGATCTTCATAACACCTCATATTCTCAATGTAAATGGGATTTAGCTTATTATGAAAACTCTCGACGAATATTTGACGCAAGCCTTTCACCACGGTGCATCGGACATACACCTGACGTCCAAACACGTTCCGCTCATGCGGCTGCATGGAGAACTAATGCCGCTGGATTCTGAGCCGATTGACGAGGAACGGCTGACCGGACTCCTGCTGAAGATCATTTCGCAGGATAAACGAGACCTGTTCCTGAAAAATTATGAGTTAGATTTTGCATATGAGATCAAAGGCCTGTCGCGATTTCGTGTTAACCTGTTTTATCAGTCCCGCGGCATTGGCGCTGCTTTTCGCACGATTCCGATGCGCATATTTACGCTGGAAGAATTGAAAATGCCGAAAGGCATTTACGACTTATCCCGTCTTAAAAAGGGGTTAGTTGTCGTCACAGGTCCGACCGGATCCGGAAAATCCACGACGCTTGCCGGAATGATTGACCTCATAAACGTAGAGCGGCATGATCACATTCTCACCATCGAGGATCCGGTAGAGTACGCCCATACGTCGAAGAATTGTCTCATCAATCAGCGCGAGATTCACGCCCACACACACTCGTTTGCCAATGCGCTGCGGAGCGCGCTGCGGGAGGATCCGGACGTTATATTGGTAGGTGAAATGCGCGATCTTGAAACGATCGCGTTGGCCATCACCGCGGCGGAGACGGGCCATCTTGTTTTCGCGACGCTGCATACGAAAAGCGCATCCGAAACGGTCGACCGCATGATCGATGTCTTCCCGAGCGATCAGCAGCAGCAGATCCGAAGCATGCTGGCCAATACGCTGCAGGGCGTAGTGGCGCAACGGCTTTTGCGGACCGCCGACGGCAAAGGACGGGTTGCCGTGGATGAGGTATTGATAGCGACGCCGGCCGTCCGAAACCTTGTGCGGGAGAATAAGACGCATCAAATTTATTCCGCTATTCAAACCGGCGGACAATATAACATGCAGACCCTTGACCAGTCTCTGCTGAACTATTATGGCCAGGGCCAGATCACTCTGGATGAAGCCCGACGCGAAGCAAACGACAAAAACATGTTTAACTGATATGGCTGAATTATTTTTTGCATTTACAATAATTGGGATTTATATTTATATGATGACATCTATGTACCTTTCTTCAAAACCTGAAAATCCTATGACACAAAAAGCAGAGAAAAGCCGCATCGCCCTAATTGACGATGAAGCCGGTATGCGCTATATCATTCGGCAGTATTTGGATCCGGATGTATACGACATTCGGGAATATGCCTGTGGTGAAGATTTTTTTGAAGACTTTGACAAATTGAGCGATAATTTTCCGGAAGTGGTGTTGCTTGACCTGAATATACCGGACAAAATGGACGGCTTGGCAATCCTTAAACAGATCAAGAGAAATCTGCCGGCCGTCGAAGTCATCATGCTGACCGCCCATGGCGATACGCGGAACGTAGTAGAGGCCGTCCGTTCCGGAGCGTTTAATTATCTGCTGAAACCGTGTTCCGCAGACGAACTTCAGGTTAATGTCGAAAGAGCCATTCAGCATCGCGGCCTCGTATCGGAAATTCAGACCCTTCGCAATAAGCTGCAAAGCCGCAGCCATCTTGCACAGATCATGGGACTGAGCGATGAAATCAAGCAGGTGCAGGCCAATGCGGAACGCGTTGCAGGAACTAATTTCAGCGTACTGATTCAAGGGGAGAGCGGCACCGGCAAAGAAGTCATTGCGCGCGCAATTCATGAGATGAGCACCAGAAAGAATAAACCCTTTATCGCCGTCGACTGCGGCGCTATTCCTTCGACACTTATCGAAAGCGAACTATTCGGATACGAAAAGGGCGCATTTACAGGCGCGGATAAGCGGAAAGAAGGATTATTTGAAGCCGCCCAGGACGGTACGCTCTTTCTTGATGAAATTGCAAATATCCCAATCGAAGTGCAGGGCAAGCTGCTGCGCGCATTGCAGGAAAGAAAAATTATGCGCATAGGAGGAACCCAGCTGATCGAAATAGATATTCGTGTTCTGTGCGCGACGAATTTGCTGCTGGAAGACGCGATCAAAAGCGGAAAATTCCGGCTCGATCTGTTTTACCGGCTCAATGAATTCACGGTTTACTTGCCGCCGCTGCGCAACCGGCGGGAAGATATCATCTATCTGACCAACCGCTTCATCCGTGAAACCAACGTGGAATTGGAGAAGCAGGTCGGGCATATAAATAAAATGGCGCTGGAAAGACTCATTCAGTATCAATGGCCAGGCAATGTGCGCGAATTGAAGAATGTCATTCGCAGAGCCGTTCTGATGGCGGAAACGGAAATAGACGCTGATAATCTGATTTTTGATTCACAGGCGACGATTCAGAGCGGGCAAGGACCTGTATCTTCCGACAGCGGCCAGACGCTCAAAGACATTCGGAAAGATGCCGAAAGATCGGCGATCCACCGCGCATTGCAACTGTGCGATGGCAACAAAAGCGAAGTGTCGCGCATGCTGGATGTGGATTACAAAACATTATTAACGAAAATAAAAGAATTTAATCTGGAATAAAGTTATGGTAGCAGAAGTTGGGGCGCAGAAGGACAGTCTGGTCAACGGAGCGGGCATTCAAAAAGTGCTCATAATCGATGATGAATCCGGCATTCGTTTCCTGCTGACCGAGGCCATTACCGAATTGGGTTATTCGGCGACAGCCCTCGAAGATATCAAAGATCTTGACAAAGAATTTGAATCGTGGAATTATCAGCTTGTCCTGCTTGATATCAATATGCCGGAAGCTTATGGGGTTGATATTTTAGAGAAGATCAAAGGAAAATATCCCTTGACCATGGTCATGATGGTCACCGGCGTTTTGGACATGGCAACGGTCGTGAATGCGATGAAACTCGGTGCGGTGGATTACGTGACGAAGCCGGTAGACCTGGACGTACTCGCCCTGGCAGTGCACCGGGCCAATGAAATATACTTGCTCAAAAAAGAAAATCAGGCATATCGTGACGGTTTGGAGAAACTGGTTGAAAAACGAACAGATCAATTATATCGTTTTGCCGACGCTCTGTCCAAGAAAAATAAGTTATATATGCATCTAAATAAGGACCTGCAGAGCGCAAATGAGAAACTCCAGGGGTTTCTCAATCAGGCCATGGTTTCCGACAAAATTTCCACGTTAGGTTTATTATCCAGCATGCTGATTCACGGGATCGCCAATCCGCTGGGCGTCATTGCCGGTATAACGGATGTTTTGAAAAAGCGTTATCCGGATGAAATGACCCAAAAGGAACTGGCCATGATGAAGCAGTATATTGATCAGACGCTTGAGCTGGTCAATCAGGTACGTACTTTCGCGCGTACTGAAGTCAATCAATTTGCCTCAGTTGACCTCCATGAGGTGATCCAGAATGCCGTGGGACTGATTGAAATGTTGAACAAAAAAAAATCAATCAGGATCATCAATACGATCACGGCAAAACCGATATTGCTGCTGGGCAACCGGTCGCAGCTTGAACAAGTCATCGTAAATTTATTACAGAATTCCGTGGATGCGATGGAGAAGGGCGGCAACATAGAAATTATACAAGAAAAATCTGCCTCGGGACGGATCAGGATATCAATCCGGGACAGCGGATCGGGCATGAGCCCGGAGCATCAGAAGAATATATTTAAGATGTTTTTTACGAATAAGTCCGGTAACAAGGGAACCGGCCTGGGGCTTTTCATATGCAAAGAGATTGTGGAGAAGCATGAAGGCAGTATTCAGCTGGAAAGCGAACTGAACAAAGGAACCAAAGTTTCGCTGGATTTTAAATTGGACGACCCCAGGAAAACCGGATAGATTGCATATCGTGTCTTGTCTCGGTACTGCTCTCCCGGTATTGGAACCGTAGATTGTCGGTTCAAGACAAATCTCATAATTCGAACTACGGCAAATCGATAACCTCTCTCACCTTTTGCAGAATTTCATCCGGCGCATACGGTTTCTGCACAAACTCCTTGACCCCCAGTTTGACCAGCATAACTTTCATTTTGCTCTCAAAATAACCGCTCGCGACGATCGCTTTTACGGCGGGATTAATTTTGAATATGGTCTCCAAAAATTCCTCGCCGCTTATTTTGGGCAAGCCCAGGTCCGTCAGGACAAGTCCAATATCATCCGCATGCTTCTTGAATTCATCCAGCGCCTCCTGTCCGTCGGACGCGGACAGAACATGGTAGCCTTTTTCCGACAGAATGGATTTCAAATAATACCGCATGGATTCTTCATCATCAACAATGAGCACCGTCTCTTTCCCGCCGGCAATTTCGCTTACGAGAGCGGTATCAACCTCGTGCTGGATGAAACTTTGCTGAACTGGAAAATACAAGTTAAACGTCGATCCTTTGCCCACTTCAGATTCGACGTCTATAAACCCGCGGTGGGACTCGATAATCCCGTACACCGTTGCAAGGCCCAGGCCGGTACCTCGATCCCGTCCTTTGGTTGTGAAGAACGGCTCAAAAATATGATTCTTGACATTCTCTTCTATCCCGACGCCGGTGTCGCTCACTTTGAGATGAACAAATTCGACCGCCTGCGTTTTGGTATTTCTGTCGTGGGCGTGCAGTTTGGTTATGCGCTGGGCGGAAATCGTAAGCGTACCGCCATGCGGCATGGCGTCTCGGGCGTTGATACAGAGATTCAGAAGAACCTGGTGGATCTGTGTGGCGTCGGCGAGAATCGGAGGCAGATTTGGCGCGCAGTCCGAGTGGACTACAATTGTTTTCGGAAACGTCTGATCAATAAATTTCGTAATTTCGTTAACCGTGTCCTGGATCAGAATGGATTCCAGCACGATCTCGGTTTTTCTTGCAAATGTGAGCAGTTGTTTGACCAGGCCGGCGCCGCGCTGAGTTGCTTTAGTAATGGTTTCGGCATTTTGAACCACGTGTGTGTTGCCTTCGGCCTTTCGTTGGATCAAGCTCGTATGCCCCATGATGATAGCAAGAATATTATTAAAATCATGCGCAATGCCTCCGGCCAAAGTTCCCAAGCTCTCCATCTTCTGCGCTTGTATTAATTGCGTTTCCAGACTTCGACGCCGGGTGTCGTCAAATAGGTATCCTTTGATCTCGGTCAGCTTACCGGATTTATCAAAGGTTCCTATCATATTTTCGATGACATAAATCTTTTTTCCGTCTTTGCGAATCAGCTCCGAGCTAAAATATTCAAGCCGTTTTTCCCGTTTTAAACGTACCAACATATTTTCACGCGCTTTTTTGTCGGAATACAGGGAGTGCACGTCTATTTGCAATGTTTCTTCAACCGTATCGTATCCAAACATTTTTGCGAAAGCCGGATTGCAGGCCAACAGTTTTCCTTCCGGCGTGGAAATGAAATCTCCCGTAAGATCGTCGTCAAAAAACGACTTATATTTTTCTTCGGATTCGCGCAAGGCCTCTTCAGATTGTTTACGATCAGTAATATCGCGAAATGACCAAAGCCGGCCGAGGCTGGTAGTGCCTGATAAGAGGGGTGCGCTGAGTCGCTCGAAAATACGGCCGTCTTTGAATTCCAGCGTATCCATGCTGTTATCGTTCGAAGCATAAAGCATCTTAACCTTTGCAAGAAATGCCTCAGGATCAACCAATTGTTCCAATACAAAATCTATGAGATCTTTATCATTTCTGGAATTCCGAATTGATTCGGGGATCTTCCACAATTCAAAAAAACGTGGATTGGCCATGAATACTACACCATTAGGATCAATTGCCAGGATGCCGTCCGTTGTCGATTCTAAAATGACTTTTAGTTTTGCTTCGTTCTCTTTCCGATTTTCATCTGCCTTTTGGCGATCTGTAATGTCCCGCGTAACACCGAGGAGAGAGGTGATGTTTCCATCTTCATCACGCAAAGGCACGACATGCGTGTCTAACGATCGCCGATTGCCTTTCAGCCCGATAATTTGAAACTGTAAACTGCCCGTCTGCCCGTTGAAAACGTTTTGTAATAATTGTTTAAATGCTTCCTGATCTTTGGTATCAATAAGACCATAAACGGATTTGCCAACGACCTCATCGGCGCTGTCCGCCTCGATCATGCGCAGACCGGCGGCATTCATGCTCAGCACGGTTCCATCCGATGCAAGCGTTTTGACGCATTCGGGTTCCGTATCGACGATGGCGCGTAACCGGTTTTCACTTTTGATCAATTGCTGTTCGGACTTTTTGAATATGGTCATATCGGTCATAGAACCGATCATACGCAGCGCCTTTCCGTTTTCATCCCGCTGTATATAGGCTCTGTTATAAACATACCCGTATGAGCGATCGGCTAGCTGAATTCTGAAATCCTCACTCCAGCCAAGACTAATGCCGTTGATGGCCTCATAAAGATGATTTAAAACATTTTCTTTATCTTTAGGATGAATAGTCGAAGACCACTTCTCAATGGTGGGCTTGGTCTCGCTTGGGTTGAAACCCAATAAGGAATAAAATCGATCATTCCACCACAAGTCGTTATTTACAATATTCCAATCCCACACGGCGTCATTAGTCGCTCGCGAGATTAATTTAAATCGCTCATTACTTTCACGTAAGGCTTCTTCGATTTTTTTCCGTTGGCTGACATCTGTTTTGATCCCGATGAAATGCGTTATGTTACCCATTTGGTCTTTAAGTGGTGTAATTGTCTGATCTTCTGTATATAAACTACCGTCTTTCCGGCGGTTAATAATTTCGCCGCGCCAGACGTTTCCCGCCAAAATGGTATTCCACATATTCTTGTAGAAGGCTTGATCATGCATGCCAGACTTAACAATATCACGCGGATTTTTGCCAATAAGTTCCTCGGGTGCATATCCAGTGAGCGATGAAAAAGCCAGATTCACCCACTCAATCGTGCCCTTTGCGTCTGTAATGACAATGCCACTGGCCGCTGCATTAAGTGCAGAGCTTTGTAACAACAGCTTCTGCTCCGCAATCTTTCGCTCACTGATGTCGCGCCAGACTGTATAGTACGATTGCCGGCCGTCCAATATGACCGAAGTCAACATGACTTCAACAGGAAACTCAGTGCCGTCGGATTTACTATGCATCCACTCGAAACGATTATGGCCCTGTTCCAACGCTTTCTTGATCATCGCTTCCGCTTTTTCGGATGAGAGCCTGCCATCCGGTTGTTTTGTGGGCGAGAGTTCCCATGGTTTTTTGTTCAGGAATTCGTCTTTTGAAGAATAGTCGAGAATGGAAATGGCCGCCTGATTACAGTCGGTAAAGCCACGGTCATCCAGTATGAGAATTGGGTCTGTAGACTCTTGAAATAATCGTCTGAAAAGTTCTTCATTGGACTTCAAAGCGGCTTCAGCTTTTTTCCGATCGGTGATGTCGTTTAGCGACCCGACTATGGCAACAGTCCGTCCGTTACTTACGACAGGCGCTTCGAAGACCTCGACCCAAATGATCCTGCCGTGTTTTGTTTTCAATTCGAGTTCATATGGCGGCTGGCGCTGCGCCGTGTCGATCGCTTTTTGTGCGGCCGTAATGCCAATTTGATTGGCCGGGTTATCCGTAACAAATTCGGTCCAGCGGATCATGGCCTCTTCAGGCTCACAATCAAGAAAATGGCGGGACTGCGGGCTTACATAAGTCAGAACCTGATCGGTTGTATGGGAGTAAAAAAGATTAGTACTATGTTCTATAATGTTACGTAGCCTCGCTTCAGTGATTCTGGCCTGCTCCTCCGCTCTCCTGCGCTCGGTGACATCCTGAGCCGTCCCGCGAACTATGGGCGTGGAAACCCCGTCGGTACGCAGGGTATTATAATATTCCCAAACTCGTTTTTTCCCGGCGGCCGTCTGTACTGCCATAATGCCTCTGGCTGATCCGTTTAATCTGATTTCGGAGAGGTAATTATCGAATCCGCTACGAACATCAGGTATGAGAATATCGCGGATATTCATTTTGAGAAGGTCATCGTGCGCATAGTCCAGTAATTGGGCGCCGCGCTTATTTAGCGACAGTATTTTTCCGTCCATGTCGTGAGAACAAATAATATCGAGGCTGTTTTCAACCAGATCCCGGTAGCGGTCCTCGCTTTCGCGAAGGGCTTGTTCGGAAATCTTACTGATTTTATCACGGTCGATATTTGAAAGCGCGTAGGAAAGATCCGCAGAAAGTTCCTGCAGAAGC
>JAEUSK010000045.1 GCA_016787925.1 bacterium
AATAGCAGCGATCTCTTCGCTAGTAAAATTGGGAATACTGCGGAACGAACCGTCGGGTACGCGATAGTAACCGCGGTCGGCGTAAATTTTGATCCAGTCAATGCCGTAGGAAATTTGTTCGCGCACGGCGCGGCGCGCTTCGTCCGCACCGGTAATTTCCTGAACGCCCTTCGGCATGTGCAATTCCCAGGCATACGTCTTGTTGCTCAAAATATAATGTCCGGTGGTGTTAATCGCGCGCCCTGATACGTATAATCGTGGTCCGTCGATTACTCCGTTATTGATCGCCTTTTTGAGATCCACATCCGCATACATGGCCCCTTCGGTTTCGACGTCGCGCAGCGTGGTGAATCCGTTCATCAGCGCAATCTTACATGCGAGCGAGGCGCGCAGAGTGCGGTAGGGGATCGATTCTTTAAGGATTTGCTCCGCATAATCCTCTTCGGTAATATCGCCTTGAAGCAAAACGTGCGTGTGCCCGTCGATCAGCCCCGGTAATACGGTATATCCGGACAGATCGATAATTTCAGCTCCTTTAGGAATGGAGAGATTCTGACCAACTTGTTTGATCGTATTTCCTTCAATAAGTATTATGGCATTTTCAACAGGTTGATCTTTTTTCCCGTCAATCAGTCTGCCGCATTTGATCGCAGTCGTGTTTTGGGTAAGTGCTGGAAAAGTGAGAAATAGACTGCAAACGAAACATGTAATGATTTTCATAAAGAACTTCCTTGATTAGTTAAAATGCGAAAAACGATTCTTCCTGAATTATTTTCCTTTTTCAATATCGACGTTCATTTCTTTAAAAGCGCCCCAGCCTCCCGCAACTGAGAACACGTTTGTATAACCCATTTTCTGGAGATTATCGGCAACCAATACGGATCGGAATCCGCCGCCGCAGTACAAATACAATGGCTGCGCCATGTCGGGATGTTTTTTTTCGATATCGCGTTCAATAATCCCTTTCCCCAAATGTTCCGAACCTCTAACATGTCCGGCGGCATACTCACTTTCTTCCCGAACATCGATCAGTACAGCCTGCGGATCTGCTTCCAGCGCAGAAAGCGTTTCTTCCGTGCTGACTTCTTTGATGTGTTGTTTGGAATCGTGTATGAGTTTCAGAAATGCAGGGGAGTGGTGTTTCATGTCCGATTCCTTCACATGGTTTCATATAAGATAAAAACAGAGCGGGACTGGCTGCCCCGCTCCTTGCCGCCGTTATTTTTTCTTGTAACTGTGTTTATGCGCCGAGGTAATTTTCTTCCAGCGTATTTTTTCTGCCCGCGCGGCATTTGCATCCTGACGTAATTCGAGATATCGAATTTCTTTCTGCATCTTTAAATAATTATTGAACCGCGCCTGGTCCAAAACGCCATCGTTCAAAGCCGTTTGAACGGCGCATCCGGGCTCGGTCTGATGCCGGCAATCCCTGAAGCGGCATTCGCGCGCCAGTGTTTCGATATCGTCAAATGCGCTGTTCAGGCTCTCTTCACCGCTCCATAACTGCAGTTCCCGCATGCCGGGTGTATCAATGAGTAATCCTCCGCCTGGCAAGATGAATAGCTCCCGCCGGCTGGTCGTATGTTTTCCCGTATGCGTGATATGGCGAACTTCCTGAACTTGTTGAATATCACTTCCAAGGAGTTTATTGATAATCGTCGATTTCCCGACGCCTGAAGAGCCGAGCAATGCCGCCGTTTTTCCATGGCTGACAATCGCAGGAAGCGAATCCATACCTTCGTGCCGCATCGCAGACAAAACATGAACCGGGATACCCGGAGCAATGGATTTTACTTCCGCTAATTTTGCATCAATGTCAGAACAAATATCCGCCTTGTTGAGCAAAATAACGGGCTCAGCGCCGCTTTCCCGAGCCATGATGATATAACGCTCGATCCGCCTTACGTTAAAGTCTTCGTCTAATCCTGAAACGACAAAAGCGATGTCAATATTTGCAGCAACGATTTGTTCTTCTGTTGTCTCGCCCGCAACTTTTCGCGAAAACTTTGTTTGCCGCGGCAAAACGGCATGGATCGATGCGTAGTTGTCATCGGGAATGGCATGAATTACAACCCAATCGCCGACAGCGGGAAAGTCTTCGCGCCGTTCCGCGTCAAATCTGAATTTACCCGTCACTTCTCCCGTCAGCTGGCCGATTTCAGTATAGATCTCATAACGTTCTTTATGTTCCACCAATATCCGGCCAACAGAAAAATTTTCCAAATGAAACGACTGAAAATGTTCTTCGAAAAACGAGTTCCACCCTAAGGATTTTAAATTCACCGTAGTATCCTCCGCTGTAAATGTGTGTGTTTTTCAGTTACGGAAGATTCTGTATTGAATGGATAAATGACAAGAAATGCAGGTTTCATTATTATGCCTAATGGTATGCTGATCTCAGCATACGCGTCAGGAATCCCTGAAATGAAAATTCGCCTCAAACCTATTTCGTATCAATTACTCCGTAACTGAGTAAATTATTTGGGTACGGACAATTACGGCAATCATAGATACTCCTTTGTTGGTTTTGAGCAGGTTACCTAAGCGGGTGAAATAAAGCAATTAAAAAATATTAATTTGTGTACGTGAATAAAAAATAGAGCAAAAGAACATAAATTCCCGTCATTGAGGCTGCGTCCAGATTATTTACGGATTTTTCCTGTTCGAGGTACTGATGCAGGGTGTGAAATAACGGGAATAACAGCAACATGAGAAGACAGGTCGTGATATTGATCGGAATAGAATATATCGCGTTGCCCGTAACAAGGCCGCTGATGCCGATAAGAAGAAGGGCAAATGGAAGCAGAAGAAACATGACCTGAGTAAGCCCGCCGAATACATTACTCAGCGCGATTCCGAGTTCGCCGCGCCTATGCGCTTTGTATACGATGATGTATTCGCTGATACCTGCGAAAAGTGCAAGAAGTGCGGCCGTCGGAACAGTTGGTAAACCAATGCTATTAAGAGCCGTCTCTGCAAAACCTCCGATACTGTCGCCGCCGCAGTATGCGCCGAAGACGCCGAGAAGGAACATAGTAGCAATTCCATTCCAGCTTGTGTCATGTCCAAGATTTTCCGGATCGGGAGGAACGGACTCTGCGTCATCTTTACCTTCGCCGTAATAGCGAACCAGCATCAGTACGTAATAACCGTATATAACAATGAGAATAATTCCGATCAGGATAAGATCAAAGCCTTCAAATGTCGTCCGTGACATCTCCACGCGCATAACGAGCATCACAATGCCGATGATCAATGTGACCGCGCTTCCGGCAATAAGCAGTTCACCTCCGGCTCTCGTGAGCGAGCGGGGCATGGTATAACAACCGTCATGATCTTTCGGCAGGAAAAAAGAATATATGGAATAGGCCAGCGCATTGTTAAAAATTGTGATGATCGTGGTAACATAGGCTGCCAATGGATCGATAAGAATGAGAAAGGCAATCACAACGAATTCCGGAAGCGTACTCAGCATCGATCCGACGGTACCGGAAATAAATCCATCCCATTTATATCTCGCACCTATTCGCTCAACGCCGATAATAAAACCTTCGCATGAACCCTGCAGAATGAACATACCGCAGATCAATTGAAAAACGGCAAATTCTATTTCATATTCCTTGACTGAAATCACCGGAAAAAGGTCATTATACAATACCATGGCCCACATGATCATACCGATACCCATGAAGCGCTGCCACATGGTGATGCCGCGATACTGAGCCTCGAGCGCGCGCATGGCCGTCGACAACCAGACGTTCTTTTTGGGGAGTGTAACTGCAATGCCCTTGAGCCGCTGTACCATGAGTTCCTCAAGAGCGCGTTTGAGTTCCGGGGACTCGGCAACGGCTACATCAAATGAATCCTTATTTATTTTCCATACGATCATGTCGGTTTCAGCGGTAACGGTCGCCGTTCTTTTGTCTCCGGTCAAAAGCGCTATCTCGCCAACGACGCTGCCGGCGCCGACATGCCATGCGTCCGGGGAGTCTGTACGATGTACGCGCGCCAGTCCCTGTTCGATAAAATACAGCGCGTCGCCCAATTCGCCTTGGCTCATGAGAACGGTTCCGGCAGAGTACGGCAATTGTTCCACAAACGGTACCAGCGAAAGAATTTCTTCGGCAGGCAGTGCGCGAAGAATTTCAATTCGGCTCAATCTTTTAAGCACTTCAGACTTCGGGTGTTTTTTCATGGCTTGGGCTGGATCTGTTTTACTCATGTGCGATCTTATTTGGTTGATAAACAAAATTCCAAAGCTGTAATTCTAATCCAAAAATAATGTCCGTTCTTCCGGACTTGGTATTCTGCATGATTCCTTTTTACCGAATATCTTGTAGCGGCTATTCGCCACAAGGTCATAAAAAAAATCACGAATGAATGTTGGAAGAATGTAGCAGAAGGCCGTTAATTTCCAGACTCCGCCAATTTTCACCATGATATGCAAAATCGCGTCCGATTTGTAATAGAGCGAATTGCCGTCTTTACACACGATCGTCTCCGGATGATTCGTTAAAGAGCCGGGTAATTCCATTGAAGCCGTTTTGCCCTGCAATGGCGCGAAAAGAAAAATTCTCTTTTTGTCATGCCGTATAAGAAAATCTACCGCGCGATTACATAATCCGCACACGCCGTCAAAAAAGATGATAGGTTTTTGAGCCATATTTCTATTGTTGGGAATTCAAAAATGTTTTGCCGAATTGGCGTATCAGTTCCGGAAAATGATCTTTAACAATAAGTAATGATGGCTGCAGAATACCGCTAACCAAGGCTTTGTCGTTAATATCAAATGCCTGTTGACGCGTTCTGGTCAGCATACGATTGACGGGATAGATAAGATTATTTAGGTCAATATAAGTTTCAAGAAACCGAGTTACAAGAAATTTATTGATGAGATCGTCGAGTCCATCGAGTTTGAGTTCGAAATGATTTTCCAGTATATGAACTATGTCTTTTACGCGAACGGCGCCAATCGATTTATAGAATCGCCGCGCAAGATCGGACGATTGGATCAACAGTAAATGATCCAATAAAATCTCGACCAGAACATGGGCCAAAAAAAAAGGCCGTATGTTCAGTTTTTCAGAAATTTCCTTCTTTAGAATATTTCGAGTGCCGTCGTATGAGTTTTTGAAAAAATCCGAGCGATGAAAAAACGAATCCATTTCCAAATGGTTGAGAATTCCCTGCCACAATGCGTTATCGCTCGCATGAATTTGAGATGCATGAAAGCGTAGTGTTCGGTCGTACACGCTCATGATATCCGGCAAAACGACGCCAAAATGAAATTCCGCCGAAGCGGAGGCGTATAGGGGCCGCTGGGCATTAAAATAGTAATGAGTAAGGTAATTCATTTTCTAAAATCCGGTTTACTGCTTGAAGAAGATACATATATGCCGACAGGATAAAAAGGCCATTTTATATTTGACTTTTGATTACAAATCCTGTATAATGGCCTCGCTTGAACCCACGTTCGAGCTAAACTAATTAAAATGTTCGCCTTAAGCGGACTACCTAGATTAACCCAAGGCTATCTACTGGTTCTTGGGTCACAAATAATTCAGGTTAAGGAATTGAGAGTTTGGCACAAATTAATATCACATTTCCCGACAAATCGGTAAAACAGTTCGATGCAGGTATTACGCCGCAAGCAATTGCCGTATCAATCAGCCGCAGTTTAGCGGAAAAATGCGTTGCAGCGGAGATCAACGGCAAAACGGTTGATCTGAACTATCCGATCCGGCAAGATGCATCCGTTAAATTATTGACCACCGACACGCCGGAGGGCATGCAGGTTTTCTGGCATTCTTCGACGCACGTCATGGCGCAGGCCGTAAAGCGCCTTTGGCCGAAAGCAAAGCTGGAAGACGGGCCGCCGACGGAAGCGGGATTTTTTTATGACATTTTATTTCCGGAACCGATCAGCCAGGACGACTTCCCGAAGATCGAAGCGGAAATGGCGAATATTGTTAAGGAAAAATTTACAACTTCACGAAAAGAACTTTCACAAAATGAAGCGATCGCATATTTCAAATCCATCGGAGAAGACTTTAAGATTCCGATTATAGAAAATGTTCCTGCAGGCGATACGATCAGCACTTATACGCAAGGTGAATTTACCGATCTGTGCCGCGGGCCGCATATCCCGAATGTTGGCATGGTCAAAGCATTTAAGATCATGTCCGTTGCGGGCGCATTTTATAAAGGCGATGAAAATAATATTCAGCTGCAGCGTTTGCGCGCCATTAGTTTCCCGAACAAAAAGCAGTTAGATGAATACCTGCACATGCTCGAGGAGGCTAAGAAAAGGGATCATCGCAAACTCGGCCAGGAACTTGAATTATTTTATCTTTCGCCTAAAGTTGGCGGCGGATTGCCGCTTTGGCTCCCCAACGGAACCACTTTGCGCGAGACGCTGGTTGATTTTCTCAGAGACGAACAAAAAAAACAAGGCTATCTTCCGGTGGTAACGCCGCACATCGGAAATATTGAATTATACAAAACGTCCGGTCATTATCCGTACTATAAAGATTCGCAATTTGCGCCGATCACGATGGGCGACGGCGAGCAATTTCTTCTCAAACCGATGAATTGTCCCCATCATATTCAGATTTATGCGTCTAAACCCCGGAGTTACCGCGATCTTCCGATTCGGCTGGCGGAATTTGGTACTGTGTATCGGTACGAACAATCGGGCGAATTGAACGGCTTAACCCGCGTGCGCGGATTTACAGTGGACGATTCCCACTTATTTGTTCGCCCCGACCAGGTCAAAGAAGAAATGTGCAGGGTCATATCGCTGATTCAATATGTATTTAAAACGCTTGGATTCAAAGACTTCAGAACACGTCTTTCCTTCCGCGATGACAGTAATGAAAAATACGGCGGCGAGATTGCGCTCTGGGAGATCGCACAGAAGGATATTCAGGAAGCGGCAGACGAAATGAAGTTAGATTATTTTGTAGGAATCGGCGAAGCCGCATTCTACGGCCCTAAAATAGATTTCATGATCAAAGATGTGCTTGGCAGAACCTGGCAATTAGGCACCGTTCAGTTGGATTATGTTTTGCCGGAGAGATTCAAGATCGAATATACGGGTGCCGATGGCCAGAAACATCGCCCCATCATGATTCACCGCGCGCCGTTCGGTTCGCTGGAGCGGTTCATCGGAATTCTAATTGAGCAATATGCCGGTAATTTCCCGGTTTGGCTGGCGCCAGTGCAGGCCATTCTGCTTCCCATTTCCGACCAGCATACGGCTTATGCGCAAGAAACGAAAGAAAAACTAATCCTTGCCGGAGTGCGAGCCGAAATCGACATGCGCAATGAGAAAATCGGTTATAAGATTCGCGAAGCGGAATTAAAAAAGATTCCTTATATCCTTGTGATCGGTGATAAAGAATTGCAGGGCAAGTCCGTTTCCGTTCGCCGCCACGGCAAAGGCGACCTGGGTTCGCAGGCAACTGGGGAATTCTTGGATAAAATTTCAAATGAAATTACAAATAAGGTTATAGAGTAATAGGGATCATTCTAAAAAAGGAGAACTGCCATCAGTAAAGAAGATAAAATCAGAATGAACGAACATATTCGAGTGGCGAAAGTCCGCCTCATCGGATCGACCGGAGAACAGATTGGCGTAGTGGATACAGTCGAAGCGCTTCGGCGGGCGCGCGAAGAAAACCTTGACTTGCTGGAAATAGTGCCGAATGCCGAGCCGCCGGTTTGCAAGATCATTGATTACGGCAAATACCGTTACGAGATCCAGAAAAGAGAAAAGGATGCGCGTAAAAAACATACGCACCAGGGCGAAGTTAAGGAATTGCGATTTCGGCCGGGCACAGATGATCATGACTACCAGTTTAAAATGAAACACGCATTTAATTTTTTGAAAGACGGGTATAAGGTCAAACTGGTCATTGTATATAAAGGCCGCGAAATTACAAATAAAGAATTCGGAATCGAATTGGCTGAACGTATGGTAAAGGACCTCGATGAGGTTGGAAAACTTGACGATCAGATGAAATTTGAAGGCCGAAACATGGTAATGGTATTCGTGAAAAAATAATATCACGCGGAAAGAAATTTCCGATACAAAAATTGAATTTTAACCAAAAGGAGATCATATAATGCCAAAAATGAAAACAAACAGCGGCGCTAAAAAACGATTTCAGCAGACCGGCAAAGGAAAGCTGATGCGGAAAAAAGCAACCGCGCGTCATCTTTTAAGCAGCAAATCCAATCGCCGTAAAAGCGATCTGGGCGGAAAACATCTCGTAGACGATACCGATGTCAAGCGCGTATTAACCATGCTGGGTAAGAAGTAAGCGACTCAAAAAATAATAATCATTTAATAGGAGAAGACCATGCCACGTTCAACCAATAACCCGGCATCCAAAGCTCGCCGCAAGAAGATATTCAACCAGGCGAAAGGCAACTTTGGTAAAAGAAAAAATGTTTTGCGCACCGCCATCGAGACGGTCGAAAAGGGAATGACCTATGCGACGCGCGACCGCAAGCTAAAAAAGCGCAATTTTCGTTCTCTGTGGATCGTCCGCATCAATGCGGCCGTTCGTGAACATGGAATGAGCTATTCCAAATTCATCAGTTCTCTTAAGAAACATAACATAGACATCAACCGTAAAGTTTTGGCCGATCTGGCGATGAACGATGCAGCGGCTTTCAACAAACTGATCGAAACGGCAAAACAAGCTTAAGTAAATCGGCTGTTGATTTTCCGGCTGAAAAGTTCTGATTTTATACGGGCATTTAGCGATTTCCATGTTGCTAAATGCTCTTTTTTTTGTATATTTAGTTCGTTTATTTACGGAGGTTTTTTACATACTAGCCATGATTGAATTAGAAAAAATTAAAGAGCAATTTCTCTCCGAAGTTAACGGGAAGAAACTCAGCCGGTCGGATTGGGAGCAGATTCATACCAAATACATCGGCCGCAAGGGCTTGATCACGGATGCGACTATTCAATTGAAAGACCTTCCGAAGGAACAGAAACCGCAGTTCGGGAAGGTGTTAAACGAAGTTAAGACTTTTGTTGAAGAAAAATTAGGAGAAATCAAAGAAGAACTGCTTAAGTCTGAAGATGCGCTTCTGGAGCAATTTGACTTTACTTTGCCTGAGCGGAAACAATCGGTCGGCCATATCCATCCTTTGACGCAGATACTGGATGAGATCAAATCCATATTTTACGGCATGGGTTTTACCGTTGCAGATGGGCCGGAAGTTGAGCTCGACTATTATAATTTTGAAGCGGTGAATATTCCAAAAGATCATCCCGCGCGGGACATGCAGGACACTTTTTTTTTCAGCGATAACGTCGTTTTGAGAACGCATACGACGCCGGTACAGGCGCGCATGATGGAAAAACATAAACCGCCGATCCGCATTATTTGTCCCGGCAGGGTCTACCGTAAAGATACTCCGGATGCGACACACTTGCCGGTGTTTAATCAGGTTGAAGGATTAGTGGTCGATGAAAACGTGACATTTGCTGATCTTAAAGGAACGATCGCTACATTTGTTCATCGTATGTTTGGTAAAGAAATCGGCACCCGATTTCGGCCGTCATTTTTTTCATTTACGGAACCGAGCGCCGAAGTAGATATCAGTTGTATTTTTTGTAAGGGTAAAGGCTGCCGCGTGTGTAAAAATTCAGGCTGGATCGAGATCATGGGTTCCGGCATGGTCAATCCGAAACTCTATGAATATGCCGGATATGAAAAAGGGCGTTACAGCGGATATGCGTTCGGTATGGGCGTTGAGCGCATTGCGATGTTAGCTTATGATGTCAACGATTTGCGGCTGTTCCTGGAAAATGATATCCGGTTCTTGCGGCAATTCTAAAGTGTCGAGAAAAACATAAAAGTTAAGAAAGGTTAAGTAATGTTTGGTGTATTTAGGTTTTTGCTTTTGGGTATCTTGTTTTATGCCGTATTTAAAGCGGTGCGGTTTATTTTTCAAATGACGAATGCAAATCGGCATCGTCAACAAGGCGGTTTTCAGAATCAAAAAAATAACGATCCCTCGAAGGAGGTTAAGAACGTTTCGTTCAAAGCGGAAGACGTTCAGGATGCGAATTTCAAGGACATTAAATAAATAAATTATGTAGGACTATATATGGCAAAAGTTATTGTTAAGACAGAGAACGCGCCTGCGCCTATCGGGCCTTATAATCAGGCTATTATTGCTTCCGGCAAAATGATATTTACATCGGGTCAAATATGCATCGACCCTGAGACTAATCAGGTTATGGCATTGGATATCAAAGGACAGACACGCCTTGTGCTGGAAAATCTGAAGGCGATTTTGGCGGCCGGAGGGACGAGTTTACAAAACGTGATTAAGACGACGGTCTTCCTTAAAAATATGTCGGATTTCACTGCGATGAATGAGGTCTACGCTGAATATTTATCTGAAAATGCTCCGGCGCGCTCGACTGTTGAAGTTGCACGGCTGCCGAAAGACGTACTGGTCGAAATTGACTGTATCGCACTGGTCGATTAGCTTATCTGTTATTTAAATGGCCGCATAATTCTATGCGGTTCTCACTAACATCACTATAAAAAAATATGAATCGTAAGTGGTTTGTCGTGATTAACCCGGCCTCAAACAGAGGATCTGGGGCGAAATGCGAACCGGAGATCCGTCACTGGTTAGACAGGCAAAAGATAGACCATGATGTTTTGGTTACCACACAATCCAGCGAGGCTTTGCCTTACGTGATTGAAAAAACCTATAGTCACGATGTGATCGTTGCCGCCGGAGGCGACGGGACTGTCCACGAGGTCATCAACGGGATGATGCAGGCGCGCGTTAAAAACGGAAAAACCGATGACATGGCTGCTCTGGGCGTTCTGCCCATAGGCTCCGGCAATGATTTTGTCAAGATGATCAATATTCCCGTACATCTCCAAAAGGCGTTCAGTGTCCTGGAACAAAAAAAGACCATGCCCGTGGACGTAGGACAGATCAGTGTTGATGGGAATCATACACGTTTTTTCAATAACAATATTGGGGTTGGTTTTGACGCGTATGTGAATTATGAAAGTATCAAAATAAAACATCTCCGTGGGGTTGCTATTTATTTAACGGCGGTGCTTAAATCGTTATTCAAATATAAGCCGCCTTTTATGCGCGTCGATATCGGCGGTGAAAAATTCAACCGTAATATTTTGATGTTGACTATCGGTAACGGAAAATGCTCCGGCGGCGGATTCTATATCACGCCGAACGCGAAAATAGACGACGGACTTTTTGACGTATGCGCCATAGATGCGATGGGCAAAGGCCGCATGCTTTCGAGCTTGGTTAAAGTAATGAAAGGAGCGCACCTGAATGTGGCCGGTGTCATGCTTCGCCGGGCGACGGAGGTCGAGATCCATTCTGAAGAGGCGCTTCCGATTCATGCTGACGGCGAAGTTGTCACGCTGGATGCGCATGAAATTAAGCTCAAGATTATTCCTTCGGCTTTACACGTCATTCACGGTAATCACATAGCATTATAATTTTTAGATATGGCAGACAACGAAAAAAAGATGGCGGACTCGCCCGAAGAAAAATCCGTGGCGTATGATCACGATGAGGTCCAGATCGTCGAATATGAGTTGACAACCAAGAAGGCATCACGTCGCCAACGGCATGCCGTCGAAGATTTTTCAATGGACGGGCTATTTCTTGATACCATGTCTTTAATTGAGGACGTCAACAAAGAGACGACATTCAAGAAACAGAAAAAATCCTTCGAACAGGAACG
>JAEUSK010000082.1 GCA_016787925.1 bacterium
TCCGAACTCACAGGAATATCTACGAGAAGCTGCTCGCTCGTTGAATGATATAACCGCGCCATACCGGAAGCATCGGTCACCGCGAAGGATTTATTTCTCCACGAGGCCGTGATGGAAGTAATATTTTTCTCATGAGTATGATAACTTCTTATTTTCTTCAATGACGCGGATCCATCTGTATTTTTCACTTCCATCCACCCATTGACATGCCCTTTTTCGTCTCCTACGATCAATGAAATATCTCCGATCAGATATTCCATAGCGGTTACGGCAACTTTTTCGCCGTCCGATGCTCTAATCCTCTCGATGAGATGCGGATTATTGTCCAGGTTCCAGCGCTGAATATGGCCATCCTGAAAACCGAGCAACAGATGCTCTTGTATCGGGTTGTAGGCTAGCGAAGAAATAGTTTCGGTGAAATTTTTCAAATAATATAGCCGAAGCGCCGGATCGGAATACCCGGTTCTAGTTTCTTTTGAATACGCCGCATTTCCTGATCCCCAGGTATTCGCGATGATCAATTCCTGCCGCTTCACATTCGATACCATACCGATAAATGTGGTATGGTCTTCTGTTCTCTGATATATCAGTTTTACAATAGGGCGTTGTAACGAATCCAGTAGATGAGATTCCATTTCGACGAGTTGCGGAACGATCGAGCGTCCGTCGGAATCGAACACGCTGTTGAACTTAATTTCAATCTGTTCAACATGGCCCCGGTCTGTTCCCAAGGCGATGCGATGCGATGCAAATGAAGAAGCTGCTGAGGTAATTTTTTGACCTTGGATATTCTGTAGCAAATAGGTTTTCAATAGCTTTTGGTCTTGCAGAGAAATAAAGTGAATGAAACCCGCGTCGGTTATAAGATACAAGATCTCTTTCTGTTCTTCTTCGCCTGTAAAAATAATTTTAGAATTCGCCGCCGCAAATGAACGCGAGTCCAATTTATGCAGCAAACTCACTTCCGCGGTGTACCACAGCGGCAATGTCTGATACAGGATGAAACCCATGATGCCCAGAATAATAATAATGAGCGTTATTCCGCCGCCAGTAATAGCCCGCGTTGCAAGCGCATCATAGAAATTTCTGAGTTTGATTTTTTTCATCGGGATCGGTTCAGTTCGAAGCCCCTTTCATTTTGAAAGGGGCTCCGGCGAAATCCAAATTTATTTTGCTTCTACAAGTTTTGATTGCTCAGTTACAATATCCGCTGTGAGAGGCATATAGCCGTCCTTGGCAACAACCAGCTGCCCTTCGTAACTTAAAACAAATCTCAGAAATTCCTTAACCAACGGATCCAGGTCTTTTGTCGGGTTTTTTGCGACGTACACATACAAGAATCGGCTCAAGGGATATTTTCCCGACTTTACATTTTCATAGCTTTCGCCGACAAACTCTGCGCCGTCTTTAGCCGCAATGGGAATCGCGCGAACATCCGTAGTTGTGTAGCCGATGCCGCTGTACCCGATTCCGTACTTATCGGTCCCTACGCCTTGAACCACGGAAGCAGAACCCGGCTGTTCTTTTACGTTATCTTTGAAATCGCCTTTGAAAAGCGCATGTTCTTTAAAATATCCATACGTACCCGATGCCGAATTACGTCCGTATAGACTGATCGGCTTGTCTTTCCATTCGCCTTCCAACCCCAACTGGCCCCAAGTCACTATCTCATCTTTTATTCCCCCCTTGCGCGTCTTAGAAAATATAGCGTCGACCTGCCGGAGCGTCAGGCCCGTAATCGGATTATCTTTGTGAACATATACTGCCAGTCCGTCAAACGCGGTAGAGATCGCCGTGGGCTTGTAACCGAATTTTTTTTCAAACTTGTCAACTTCTTCGTTCTTCATCGGGCGGGACATCGGCCCCAATTGCGCCGTACCTTCGATCAATGCCGGCGGCGCGGTGCTCGAACCCTTGCCTTCAACCTGAACGTTTACACTGGGGTAATATTTTTTGAACTCTTCCGACCAAAATGTCATCAGATTATTCATTGTATCGGAACCGATTGAATTCAAGTTGCCGGAAACGCCGCTGGTCTTCGCATATTTTGCTATCTTGTCGTCAACTTTTACGGCGGTCGAAACGGCTGACGTTGTTTCTGTTTTCTGAACGCCACCGTCATCGTTCCTCTTAAATTCTTTTTTCTTATCTCCGCACGACGACACAATTGCAAGTGTCACCATAAGTACCAGAAAAATGGCTGAGTTCAAATTTCTCATGTCTTCTCCTTCTTTAAAGAATTAGGTTATACACATTTTTACGAAATTGAAATTAACAACGGAATATTATCTAAGTATTATTCAATTGTTACCAATTTGTTAAGTGAATTGACGGTAAGACATTAATAATAAAAAATTAACATAACATCAGCTCTACTCAAATGCGGTTTATGATGACTTCCAATTAACGAGCCATGGTTCATCAAAAACAATTCATAATTTTTTTGGGACTATTTTTTGTACTATTACGTTAAGAACCTCATCAATCAGTTTTGTACTTCGAATGCTAATGTATATAAATGGTCTTAAAACTATTGGAGAAATCATTATGGCTACGAGAACAAATTCTGAGACAGCTACATTCGGAGCGGGCTGTTTCTGGTGTGTTGAAGCTGTATTTCAGCGCTTAAAGGGAGTTCGGTCGGTCACGTCAGGTTATAGTGGCGGTAATACTGAAAATCCGACATATAAAGACATCTGCTCCGGAACGACGGGCCATGCTGAAGTTTGTCAAATCGAATTTGACTCTGAGCAAATCACCTATACCGAACTGCTTCAGGCCTTTTTTTCAAGCCATGACCCTACAACGCTTAACCAGCAAGGCGCAGATAAAGGAACGCAATATCGGTCCGTCATTTTTTACCATAACGATGAACAAAAACTTTTTGCGGACAAAATAAAACATGAACTGGATACCGCCGGCGTATTTAATGGTCCTATCGTTACCGAAATCGTTCCTTTTTCAAAATTTTATATAGCAGAAGATTATCATCAGAATTATTTCAATGATAACGGAAATCAACCTTACTGCGCTGTTGTAATTCGGCCAAAACTGGATAAATTCAAAAAAGTCTTTAAAGAGAAATTAAAAACAGAAGAAAGATAAAGAAGCGCCAAAAAAAAAGATGGGTTATTCCCGGTGAACCTATAGAATTCCGAAATCTTCCCTTCATTAAACCGTTGTAATCCTGCCCTATTTTTACTAAAATTAGCCTGACCGATTTCTGAATAAACTACAATTTTCACTCTCATCGCTCTTATGAAAATCGATTTATTGATTGCCAACGCAAGACAACTCGTCTTCTTTGAAAACGGCCAATTACGAACAATCGAGAATGGCAGCGTAGCTTGTGCGAACGGCCTTATTACGTGGTTCGGTCCCGCCGAAGCTGCTCCTCAAGAATTCGAACCGGTTGAAACGCTCGAAGCTGCGGATTGCATCACATTGCCCGGATTGATCGATTCCCATACTCACACAATTTTTGCGGGATCGCGCGAAGATGAATTCGAATTAAAACTCAAGGGCGCTACCTATCAGGAAATTGCAGCGCGCGGCGGCGGAATAAAGAATACCATGCGCGCAACGCGAAAAGCCACGCGAGACGAACTTACCGCGACAGGACTGGAACGGCTGCGCAACGCGATCGCATTTGGCATCACTACTATCGAGATCAAGAGCGGTTACGGGCTGTCATTTGACGATGAAATCAAAATGCTTGAAGTCATCCGATCGCTTCGTTCGCTAGTTCCGATAGATATAGCCTCAACTTTCCTCGGCGCGCACACGCTCCCGCCGGAATTTTCTGAGAACAGACAGGATTATATCGGCCTTATTTGCGAAAAAATGATCCCGTATATCGCAGAAAACAAATTGGCTGAATTCTGCGACGCATTCTGCGAAGCCGGTGTTTTTAGCATTGACGAAACGCGTACGGTCTTCGAAACGGCAAAACATTACGGACTGAAATTGAAACTTCACGCGGACCAGCTTACGAACAGCGGCGGCGCGGAATTGTGCGCGGAAATGGGCGCCGTATCGGCGGACCATCTCGAAACCATATCGGAACGCGGTATCGACGCGTTGGCAAAATCCAATGTCGTCGCGGGATTATTGCCGGGATGTTCGTTCTTTCTGCACGTGCAGTACCCTCCCGTGCTCAAAATGATCGAGGCGGGAATTCCGATCGCGTTGGCAACCGATTTCAATCCCGGATCCTGTATGACACAAAACCTTCAGATGATCATGTCGATAGCCTGCACGCAGATGCGTATGTCGCCCGCCGAAGTCGTCCGCGCAGTGACGGTGAATGCCGCCCGCGCACTCGACCGAAACGATATTGGAAATATTAAAACGGGTATGAAAGCCGACTTTGCATTATTCCGCGCGCCAAATTATCAATTCATTCCTTACAATTTTGCGCAGAACCATATCAGTCACGTTGTAAAAAACGGAAAGATCATATTCAGCGCATAAAAACATAATCACATTTATGCTCCAATCCTTATCTTCGATATCGCGTTTTTTAATTTAATGCCAATTCATAAGAGCCGCCCGTGTCAAACAACTCTTCCCCAACAAATGTTGACATTCTAATTGCCATGCTTTGCATCGTTTTTTACGCTGCCATGGCATTCATGTCCGAGGGTTTTGTCGAGCCGGATGAGATGAGTCATTTTATGAAATCAATGGACGCCCTGCAGAATTGGCACTATGTCCTGGATATTTGGGGAAGGCCGTTTTGCATCGCTTACTATGCAATTGGCGTCCAGTGGGGAATTACCGTTTCACGTTTCTTGAGTATCGCCGTCTCTATACTTACGTCGCTTGGAACGATCCGGCTCGCGTATCATTTTCTGGATCTCGTGCCGGGTTACTTCCGTTCATACCGTTCATGGTTGTGGTTGCTGCTTTTTGCCCAGCCCTATTTCATGCTGCAGAGTTTTTCTGTCATGACGGAAATATTACTGGCCTGTTTTTGGATCTGGGCTGCGGTTGCAGTTGCACATAATCGTTGGTTAATTGCAGGCTTGCTGGTCGGATTGAGCGGTTTGACAAGGCCGGAAGGATCGCTTGCAGTAGCCGCTTGGCCGTTGTTTTTAATTCTGTCTAAGTCCCATCTTAATGTAAGACTTCCAAAGTTGTTTGCGTCGTGCGCCGTTGCCATTCTTCCTTCCTTTGCATGGTGGGTTGCCGGTATGTACGTTTTTGGCGGATGGAATTGGTTTATCACCCATTGGCCGTGGGCCGTTGAAAGCGTGTACGGAAAGACACCCGTCGAAGCGGTATTAGCCGTTTTGAATGCTGCCAATTTCTGGATGATCATACCGGTTGTCTCCGGCCTGTTTCTTATTTTAAAAAATAAATTTGCAGCATATGAATTGCGAAAACGATCCATTATATTATTGTATATTCCGGTAGGAAGTATTTTCCTTTTGCATTTTTTGCTTGGCGTTCTTGGATTGTTTGGCTCTCTTAGTTTACCGCGCTATTATATAACGGTTTCTCCTTTCTTTGCCATTATTGCATGGATCGGGATCGAAGGCATGCGGCATCAAATACAAAACAAAAAAATGGTCAAATGGATTCTGATTATCATTATTCTGTTAATTCCATCACGAGCTATATACATGATGGATCACGGAACACTGCCGTTTCCGAAACAGTGTGACCAGGTGAAACTGGAATTGATGATCAAGTGGTTTATGGCAAATCGCAACGATCCCAACATCGGAATGGACCAAAAGCCTGAGAACATCGTTGCGGCGCATCCCTATGTTAATTATGTGCTGAGCGGCTCGTCCAATACTCCCGGTTCTTTGCGATTATTTAATTCAGGCGGAATCAAAACAGCGCCGGCCGGAACAGTGTTATTTGTTGAGGACGGGGTTTGGAAAAAAAACGGATTTCCATCAAGAAATACTATTATTGGCTGGAATTATGCGCCGGTGCAAGATAACCGATTGGATAAGCAGCTGGCGGATGCCTGCGACAACGACCCTTTATATGAAGACATGAATATTTTTGTTAAGAAGTAACTGAAAGCAAATAATATGGGAAGTCAAAATATTTTAAGCGACATTCTAATCACATTTCCTCGCGAAACGTGTTCGGACTATTACTTCGCCACTCAGAAAGAGTGGCTTGAGACCAATGGTATCGGCGGGTTTGCCTCGTCCACGATCATTGGCGCGAACGTTCGCCGGTATCATGGACTTTTGGTAGCCTCGCTTAAACCGCCAACGCACCGGTTTGTCCTTCTTTCCAAATTGGAAGAAAATATTTCGATCAATGGTAAAACTTATGAATTTTCAACGAATCAATACCCCTTTATCATTTATCCCGAAGGGCACAAAAATATTGAGCGGTTCGAATACGATGTATATCCCCGGTTCATTTATCGTTTTAACGATACGATCATTGAAAAAAGCGTGATCATGCTCCATGGTGAAAATTCTACGATCATTCGGTACCGCGTAATCAAATCAGAACCGACGGTAACTTTGACCGTCCGTCCCTTGTGCGCATTTCGTGATTATCATAGTTTGTCGCATGAGAATTCTGCTTTGAATCACAACATTCACAAAAGCAAAAACGGGTTCTCAATTCACCCTTATCTTGATCTGCCGGCGATACATATGGTTCAAAATACGGGGCAGATTGATCCGAAATTTTTTTGGTATAAGAATTCCGAATACCGCAAAGAACAAGAACGCGGGTTGGAATTTGCTGAAGACGTTTTCAGTCCGGTTTTGCTGAATGCCCAGCTTTGTGCCGGCGAATCGCTGGATATAGTAGTCACAACAGACGAAAAACGGCTGGAGACACCGCCGTCAGCGATTGGCCATCTGTTTGACAAGGAAATTCTTCGCCGCGTTGAACTGGTAAGGACCATGCCTTTGAAACACAAGTTAGCAAAATCGTTGGCATTGGCAGCCGATTCATTTATAGTACAAAAACAAGATAATGCGCATACGGTCATCGCGGGGTATCATTGGTTCAGCGACTGGGGCCGTGATACAATGATCTCATTAACAGGACTGACCCTCAGTTGCGGGAAATACGATATTGCAAAAAGTATTTTACGAACCTTTTCAAATTATATTTCTGAGGGCATGCTGCCAAATCGATTTCCTGACCTGGACGAATCTCCCGAATACAATAACGTAGACGGCACATTGTGGTACTTTATCGCCATATATAATTATCTGGACTATACCAAGGATTTGGAATTTGTCCGAAACGAACTTTACGTCAAATTGAAAGACATTATCGATTGGCATCTGCGTGGGACGCGATACCATATAAAGATGGACAGCGACGGCCTGCTGTTTGCCGGAGAGGACGGCGTTCAACTTACATGGATGGATGCAAAAGTGGGTGATTGGGTGGTCACGCCCAGAACAGGAAAACCCGTTGAAATAAATGCACTATGGTACAATGCACTTTGCATCATGCGAGAATTGGCTAAACAGTTGAATCATCCGCAGGATTCTGAGTCGTTCGCTGTACTAGCGGAAAAAACCAAACAGAGTTTTAACGAACAATTTTGGAATGCCGACAAATCATGCCTCTATGATTTTATAAATGGCACATTCAAAAACGAGGATATTCGCCCCAATCAGATATTCGCCGTCAGCCTGCCTTTTGAAATTCTAGACAAAGAAAAACAAAAAGACATTATATCGGTAGTACAAAGAGAACTACTCACGTGTTGCGGACTACGAAGTTTATCGGCTTTGAACGATCAATTTATCGGGACCTACTCTGGAGATCCTTATCACCGGGACGGAGCCTATCATCAAGGAACGGTCTGGCCCTGGCTCATTGGCGCGTATCTTGAAGCCTATCTCAAAGTGCATGAGTACTCTTCCGAATCAAAAATGTATTCTGAAAAAATCGTAAGACAGTTTGAGCAACAGTTGACCGACGGCGGTATAGGTACCGTATCAGAGATTGTTGACGGCAGCGAACCGCATTTGCCGAAAGGCTGCATTTCGCAGGCGTGGAGCGTCGCGGAAATCCTCCGCATCCTGGAAATTCTGGAGAAGAATTAGCATGTACGATCTCAACAACCTCGATGTGTGCCGAAACTTAATTCGCTCGATCTATGACAAACATGACAAACGGAGGATTGAGACAGGTTCGCAAATCCCGGCTTCCGTACTCATTCCTTTTTTTGAAAAGGACGGACAGACATTTATTCTTTTTGCCAAACGCACTCAGACCGTTCGTCATCATAAAGGACAAATTTCTTTTCCAGGCGGGGCATTGGACGGAATTGACAAAGATCTGCTGCATGCGGCTCTCCGGGAAACTGAAGAGGAAATTGGAATCAAAAAAGACAACGTGGACGTCATAGCTGAATTGGATGATATGGTGACACCGACTAATTTTCACGTTACGCCGTTCGTCGGTATCATTCCTTACCCGTACGAATTCAATTTAAATCCTCACGAAACCGCAGAATTAATAGAAATCCCTCTGTCTCATCTTTTGAATAATCAATATCACCGTCTCGGTTACCGTCGTTTTTTGAACAGAACTTACGAAATACACTACTACGATTATAAGGAGCACACTGTGTGGGGTGTTACCGGGTTAATTCTTTTCGAGTTGCTGGAAAAATTAAGAACGGCATTATAAAAAGCACGCCGCAACCAATCAAATATTCGACTGTCCCGTGCAACTTTTTTTGTACACTTTACGTAAAATTCAACCGATTCAATCAACACAAATCTCTGTCCAAAAAAGGCCGTCAATCATGGAAAATAAATACAACAAACGGATTCCATCAGCCCGCAATTCAAAATTTACACATGATCCCATACTTATCTCAATACTGGCATTTGCATTTTTTTTGACTCCCATGGATATGGATGCTTTTGGGGCGGTGCAAAATGCTGCAGTTGTAGAAAACTCCAGGAATAACCCGGCCGGCGCAGGTGATTTCAAACCGAATCCAATTATGACGCTGAATCTAAAGCCAACGTCGGTGAGCTTTGTGATTGACGGTGCGATTGAGGAGGAATGGACGGCAGCGGAGCGATTTCAGAATTTTGTTGAGAATTGGCCGAATGAAGGTAAAAAACCTAAGGTCTTGACAGAAGGATTTGTAACCCACGACGATAAACATTTTTACGTTGCCTTCATTTGTTATGATCCGGACATGAAAAAGCTTCGTGCATCGTTAAGCGACCGTGACCGCGTGTACCAGGATGATTTTGTCGGGATTAATGTTGATCCGTTCGGTGCGCAGGTTAACGGATTTGAATTCTTTGTTAACCCGCTGGGTATTCAGGCCGATTTGACCGTGGACGTCAATGGGAACGAAGACGATAGTTTTGACGCCGTGTGGGAGTCGGCTGCTAAAATATACGACGACCGATGGACTGTAGAAATCAAGATTCCTTTTCAAAGTCTTCGATTCCCAGGTACACCCGAACAAGATTGGTTGATCCACTTTTGGCGTATTTATCCGCGAGAACAGCGATATCTCTATTCATGGATGCCGCGGTCACGGGATGTCAGTAATCAATACTCGGAGGCAGGCCATCTCAAAATGACTTTAACTGATACTCCGGGCAAAACTTTTGAACTCCTTCCGTACATTGTTGGTTCCACTGAGCGATCACTTGAAGATAAAGATCCTGCCGGAATCAACGGGAAGTGGGGTAAGTCTCAATTTGATCACAATGTGGGTTTCAATTTGAAATACGGTTTGTCGTCCAATGTCACACTTGACATGGCCTATAATCCCGATTTTAGCCAAATCGAAGCGGACGAAGGGCAAATTAGCGTCAACAACACATTTGCATTATTCTTCAATGAAAAACGGCCTTTCTTTTTGGAAGGCCGGGATATTTTTGACATTGACCGGGACATTAATTTATTCTATACGCGTACTATCAATAATCCGTTGATTGCAGGCAAGCTTTCGGGTAAATCTGGAAAGTTCAGTTTTGGCTATATTACAAGTTATGATGAAGATACGCCTTACATCATGCCGTTTGAAGAAAAGAGCGTAACATTATCCACAAATCAGAACTCCACTACAAATATTCTTCGCGCGAAATACGAATTGGCCAAAGGGACATACATCGGATTTATAGGAACAGACCGGCGCTTTTCGGACGGTTCAAATTCCGTTGGAACCTTGGATACAAAGATCCGATTGAATTCAAAGTATACTTTGTCCGCGCTGGCCGGGCTGAGCCATACGGAGGAACCAAATGATTCTATATTGTCTGAAGATGACATAAGTGACGTAACTTTTAAGACCCAAGGCAATTCATACAGCAGTGATTTTGACGGTGAAAATTTTGAAGGCTGGTTTACGCGTGTGACTTTGGATCGTACTGCGCGTTATTGGGGATTCTTTGCTTGGTATAACGATCTATCGCCCGGATTCCGCACGGAGAACGGGTTCATTCGAAGCAATAATATCCGGGAACTCGGCGCTTTTAATCGTTATACATTCTATGTCAATGAATCACACCCACTACTGGTCAGAATAGAACCACGCGTACAGTTTAATCGCAAATACAATTACGACGGCCAATTGAAAGACTGGTGGATAAACCCGCAATTATTTGTTCAATTTAAAAAGCAAACCTACGTTTGGATGAGCGTTGCGGCATTGAATAATGAAAAATACCGCGGGCGTCAGTTCAACAATATTCACCGCGTAAATTTTGAGTGCGGAAGCCAGGCTCTAAGAATAGTCAACGGCGGATTTTGGACCGAAACGGGAAATTATATCAACCGGGGAGGCGAGGAGTCCGACCCCCGAAATCCGCTTGCCAAGACTAAAGGTTTTGGTTTTCAAACGTGGCTGACATTTAAACCGACCAGCCGTTTGTCAGATGAATTCAACTATCGGCAATTTGATTTATGGACACATTATGGAGGCGACTTAATTTTGTCGCAGAAAATATACCGCAACGCAATTTCTTATCAATTCACTAAACAGCTTTTTTTGCGCGTGATCGGCGAATTGGTAAGAATCTCTGAATTCGATTCAGACGAACAAAAGATCGTTCATTCCAAATATTTTAATATCAATCCATTAGTAAGCTATAAGATCAATCCGTTTACCGTATTTTTCTTGGGTGCCAATATTGGCGGTGAGAGTAAGCCTTATGAAAACTACGACGGATTGTCAACAACCAATCAGAGTGTGTTTGTAAAATTTCAATATTTTATGAGGATCTAGCGGGGCACGC
>JAEUSK010000098.1 GCA_016787925.1 bacterium
ATTTATGATTTTCAGTATGACAGGATTCGGCAAAGCCGAAAAAATCATTGACGGCACGACGATCGCCATTGAAGTTCGGACGCTCAACAGCCGTTATCTGGATTTGGTATTCAAAGCGCCGCGCGCGTTCCTTTATAAGGAAAACGAAATCAAAGAATTTATTAAACGAAAAATCGAACGCGGCAAAATAACACTCACGCTGACCATCGAATCGTCCAATTTGCTTTTGACCAATTTTACTTTAGATCAGAACTTGGTGAAACAGTATACCGCCATGCTTCGCGAAGCTTCTTCCAAAGCGGGTTTATCCGGTGAAGTCACTCTGGATCATGTTCTGAAGTTCAGCGATGTTTTTATGAGCAATGCAAACGGCGAAACGGATGACGCATTATGGAAAGCGGTTTTGGCCTGCGTCGATCAGGCGCTGGACGAACTCAACGTCATGCGCCGCGCAGAGGGAGCGGAAATGGCCAAAGATCTTTTGTCGCGCCTCAAAGAAATCGAATCCAATCTAGATAAAATCGAAGCCCTTTCCAAAACGGCAGTCCCGGAAGAATTGGAAAAACTTCGCGAACGGATCAAAAAACTGCTTGAAAAGACGGATTTTGACCCGCAGCGTTTAGAAATGGAACTGGCGGTCATTGCCGATAAAGTCGATATTACGGAGGAACTTGTTCGTTTTCGTAGTCATAACAAAATGTTTGCCGACCTGATCAATGGAAAACAACAGCAGATCGGACGAAAATTAAATTTTATCACGCAGGAAATGGGACGCGAGACCAACACGATGGGCTCTAAGTCTTCTCAGTCCGACGTCATCCATACGGTTGTGGCCATTAAGGAAGAATTAGAAAAACTGCGCGAACAAATACAGAATGTGGAATAAATATTGTAGCCATGAACGATCGATAGAATATGTTTGAATATTTCAATATTGAGCAATGGATACAAACGATTGAAGGTTTTGACACGTCGCTTATTTATGTTATAATTTTTTTATCAGGTTACCTTGAAAATTGTATCCCTCCTATTCCCGGCGATTCCGTAACCGTGTTTGCAGCTATCATGGTTGGTACCGGACGATTGAATTATGTCGCCGTTTTTATTACGGCAACGGCCGGCAATCTGGCCGGATTCATGACCATGTATCAGGTGGGGCGTTATTTAGGAAAGAAATTTTTTCTGGAAAAAAATTACAAATTTTTCCCCAGGGAACGTATAGAAAAAACCGAAGCATGGTTCAGCAAATACGGTTACCGCATCATTTTGTTCAACCGTTTCCTCAGCGGATTTCGCTCGGTCATATCTGTCTTCGCAGGCATGACTCATCTCCAGCGGCGCAAAATAATTCCACTGGCTTTTTTGAGCGCATGTATGTGGGATGGAGTCATTATCTATGGCGGATATCTTGTTGGTGATAATTTTGATGTCATTCTGAATCGTTATAACGCCGTTGTGTTGACGATAGTCATTCTCGTTATTATAATTTTTCTATTACGAAAAATCATCATACATTCACAATCGAAACCCGGACATTCATGACCACTGAAGCGAGTGACATGTACTCAGCGGTTGCCTCCGTCGTTCTTTCTGCTTCTTCTCCTGCCGAGATCAAACAACGCCTTTTCGAACAGCGCGAATCATTAATTGCCCGTCAGCCTCCGGTTCATTTCGGGCTTCCATTGTCGTACACCCTGACTGAATTCTATAACGCCGTTATACGGGCAGTATTCAATCGGTTTACGTTGCATACCGGCGGCGACCCGCTCCCGTTTTGCATCACGGCGCTGGGCGGTTTCGGCAGAAATGAATTGAATATTTTTTCCGACATCGATATTAATTTTGTTTATTCGGCCCGCGATTTTGATACGGTGAATTTGATCAAGGAAAAAGTTCATGATATGGTCAAATACCTTTGGGATGTTGGGCTGGAAATCGGCCACAGCATGCGATCCTCCGAAGAATGTCTTTACCTTTCTAAGCACGATATCGATATCAAGACCTCTTTCATCGAATCCCGTTTGCTCTGCGGCGATGCAGTCTGTTTTGAAAAATTTATTAACTCCTTTTGGAATGAGATGCTCGGCACTACATATGAGTCATATATTCAGTCGCGCCTGAGCAGTATTAATCTGAGGCATGAACAGTTTGGTAATTCTGAACGCGTACTTGAGCCGCAGGTCAAAGAGGGCGAGGGAGGATTGAGAGATATTCATACATGTTATTGGACGGCGCGAGTCTGGCTGATGAAACATCATTCTGATTTTTCAATGTCCGGCAATACGTCTCAATCATTAGAAACAATCAAACGTCTCATCGATAAACAATTTATCCCGGACCGCTACCTTCAGCCGTTTACGGAATCGCATGAATTTTTGCTCAAGACACGTAATATCCTTCACCGGATTTCAGGACGCAGAAATGACATATTATCCTATCCGTTGCAGGCGCAAGTCGCGGCGGTTTTTCCTTATGCTGACAAGAACAACATTCCGGGCGTTGAACAATTCATGCAGGATTACTACCGCCACACGCGCGTCATTTCCAATCTGACATCACTGATCAGCGACAAGCTGCACAGTTCTATACTTAAAGCTGATCTTTCCGAAAGCAATAGAACTCAGATTGAAAATGGTTTTTTTATTTTCAATGACAAACTGCATTATGAGGGCGATATTCTGTCAACTATTGGAGCGTCGCCGCATATAATAATGCAAATATTTCTTTATGTTCAAAAATACCGCGTTCAGCTCGGTGAACCTGTCCAATATGCCATACGTGAAAATATTGACCGCATTGATGATGCCTTCAGAAGTTCCGGGGAAACCGCACGCAAATTTTTACAGCTATGGCATTACGAAGGACAAGTAGCGTCCATGTTAAAACTCATGCATGATCTCGGATTCCTTGAAAGATATATTCCTGAGTTCGGTTACATCGTCGCGCATTACAATTACAATGTCTACCACGCTTATACGACGGATGAACATCTGATCGTCGCATTGAGCAGATTAGAAACGCTCTTTTACGAAGACCATGCTTCACATGATGCGGCTTTCGGCCATTTACAGGGGGTATATACAGAATTATCATTGTTTGAAAAATACCAACTCTACTGGGCTGTTTTCTTACACGACATTGGAAAATCGCGCGGCGGCGATCATTCGCAGATTGGCGTTGATCTTGCCAAACAGATTTTTTCACGAATGGGTTATAACGAAAATGCGGATGCGGTCTATTTTTTGATTCTTCATCATCTCAAGATGGAACAGCTTGCGTTTCGGAGAAATCTCAAAGACGCGGAGACGATAGCGGAATTTGGACAGCTGATTCAAAACCGCCGATGGCTGCGTATGCTTTATCTATTAACGTATGCCGACATGGCCGCGGCGCGGAAAAATGTCTGGACTGAATGGAAAGGCATTTTGCTGCAGGAATTATTTATAAAAGCGGATCATTATTTAAAGGCGCTAGAGGAACCCGGGGCCTCACCCGTTTTCGATTGGGAGGAAATTGACTACGGGTCTATCACGCTCTCCGATGACCTGCAGATCACGTTTAACGATCGCAGCACTTTCAGCGAAGTTCTTGTTGTGACCACTGATTACCCCTACCGATTGTCACAAATATGCGGCGCCATGTCGGTATGCGATATCAGTATTTTTGAGGCTAACGTCTACACCCGAAAAGACGGCGTTATCATTGACCAGTTCCGCGTTACCGCGTTCGGTTCGGATACCCCTCTTTCATCCGTTCAAAAACAAAAAATGGAAACCATATTACGGCAGGTTCTGACCGGATCGCAGGAGATTGAGCCGCAAATTGAAAAACTCAAAACCCGTTGGAAGAGAAAGAAATTCTTACCCTCTTCGGAAACGGAAATATATTTTGAAGATAACAGAAAGTTTACGATCATTGATATTTTTACCGCCGATCGGATCGGGCTTTTGTACATCATAACGCACACATTGTCTGACCTGAAACTCAATATCTACTCTGCCAAGATAGGTACCCGA
>JAEUSK010000110.1 GCA_016787925.1 bacterium
GCCGGTTCATTATCGTATAACGGACAGCGATGCACGGCGTTGAAAATTATTTTTATTCACGAAAACATAAAAGATGTTTTTATTGAAAAATTTGTGTCAGAAGTTGAAAAACTCAATATCGGAATGCCGTGGGAGGATAATGTATTCATCACCCCATTGCCGGAACCAAACAAATCAGAATTTTTAACGGAATTGGTTAATGATGCGGTCACAAAAGGAGCCAAGATCTGTAATCCTTCAGGCGGAATAAAAAACAGGTCTTTCTTTTTTCCGGCCGTCTTGTCTGATGTGAACGAGAAAATGAGAATTTACCATGAAGAGCAATTCGGCCCGATCGTTCCAATTGTTACTTTTAAAGATATTCAAAAGCCTTTGGATTATGTCATACATTCGAACTACGGCCAGCAGGCCAGTGTCTTTGGAAAAGATCCGGATAAGATCGCCGTATTGCTCGACACGCTCGTGCATCAGGTATGCAGGCTGAATATCAACTCCCAATGCCAACGAGGCCCCGACGTGTTTCCTTTCACGGGTAGAAAAGATTCTGCGGAAGGAACTTTGTCTGTCAGCGATGCATTAAGAGTTTTTTCTATACGAACACTCGTTGCTTTAAAGGAAACTGATCTTAATAAAGAGATCGTCACGGAAATTCTTAAAAACCAGAATTCGAATTTCTTGTCGACGGATTTTATATTGTAGTGAAATTGAATTTACCGGAACCACTTCTTGCTAACAGATTTCTGCAATTATCCACTTAACAAATTGATGGCAAATAATTGGAATATTCCGCTTGAGATGGAAAAGAAAATTCGAGACAGAGATTTAAGCTGTGTCTATTGTAATACAGTGTTTAGATCCAACGCCAAAGATAGAGCAACATGGGAACACATAGACAATGATGCATCAAATATTAGTGAATCAAATATTTGCCTATGTTGTAGTTCTTGCAATTCAAGCAAAGGAGCAAAAACATTACTGATTTGGCTTACTTCGGACTATTGTAAGAAAAAAAACATTAATTTGCGTACAATATCTAGAGCGGTTCAGCGTTTTCTTGCGTCGAAATAGGTATGTCTGACGATTATCAAGACTCTGTAAGGTGCAGATGAATTGGGTACACGACCACTTCTGCGCCCAAAAGAAAATTCTTCTGTAAACTCCCAATTACACCTTCCCGATCCATTCAAAAGAAATATTCTTTTTCTCTTGATTTTCGAACGAGCGTTCGATAATTTATTCAAGATATTCAAGACAATAGAGTCTTAAATTCTTTTATAAAAATCTTATGGCAAAAATATACTCGTGGAAAATGGAAGCCGTTGGAAAACCAATGCGGCAATTTGAAACCGGCGCACCTGCTTTGCAGGCCGATGAAGTGTTGGTTCGCGTGGCCGGCTGCGGAGTATGCCACACCGACCTGGGATTCTTTTATGATGGCGTGAATACCATGAAACCCTTGCCACTTACTCTCGGACACGAGATCAGTGGCGTGGTGGAAGAAGCCGGATCCGCTTCAAGTTTATGGCTCGGCAAAGCCGTTCTCATTCCTGCCGTCATGCCTTGCGGTACGTGCGATCTCTGCAAAAAGGGACAAGTTCGAATCTGCCGGAACCAGAAGATGCCGGGAAATCATATTGACGGCGGATTTGCCAGTCACGTGGTCGTCCCGTCGAAATTCATCTGCGCGGTGGATGTTGCAGATGAAAAAGCGTTCTTCGGAAAATCAGGCGCGACGCTGGCGCAGCTCTCCGTCATTGCCGATGCGGTGACAACACCACTGCAGGCGATCAAGAACGCGGGACTTGTTTCAGGAGATATCGCGATATTCATCGGAGCCGGAGGAGTCGGAGGCTACGGCATTCAGATCGCCGCTTCTCTGGGAGCGCATGTGGTTGTTCTTGACGTCGATGATAAAAAACTGGAAACGTATTCCCGTTTCGGCGCGTCGCTCACCATCAATCCGAAAACATCGGACGCTAAGGCCATTCGTAAATCCATTCAGTCCTGGGTGAAAGAAAAAGGGTATAACCCCTTCGAATGGAAGATATTCGAAACGTCCGGCACATCTGTAGGACAGGAACTCGCATTCAGCTTATTAACATTCGGATCCAGATTATGCGTGGTCGGATTTACACTCGACAGCGTAAATGTTCGTCTGAGTAACCTCATGGCGTTCGATGCGCAGGCGATCGGTAATTGGGGATGCGATGTATCTTATTATCCTGAGGCGCTGGATTGGATTCGCAGTGGCCAAATCCAGCTGGTCCCGTTTGTTAAGACATTCCCGATGAGCGAAATCAATGCGGTCTTTGAGCGGTCGCACAAGAAGGAAATTGATCAGCGTCCCGTTCTCATTCCCGATTTTTAGTCTCATCGCACGACAAAAGTTCTCTCTCCGCTCTTGAGGAGCGGTATATATATTGAAAACAAAAGCAATTATTACTGTCACTTAGAGGAGTTCGTTATGTTTAAGAATCATGATCTTGTTCCTGACTACGGCTTTAAGGAGATCCGGTATGAACTCAAGCCCATCAAACGATCTTCCGGGCAGATTGTGGAAGGTCTGTACTCTGCATGGATCACGCTTAATAATCCTACGCAGCTGAATTCCTACACCACTTTGATGGTCAAAGAAACGATATTGGCTTTCCGTAAAGCATCCAATGCGCGTGATGTTGTGGCTGTTGTTTTCACCGGCGATGGCAGCCGCGCATTCTGCACGGGCGGAAATACAAAAGAATACGCCGAATATTATGCCGGCCAGCCGGATGAATACCGTCAATATATGCGCTTGTTCAACGACATGGTCACCACGATTATGCACTGCGATAAACCAGTGATCTGCCGGGTCAACGGCATGCGTATCGCAGGCGGACAGGAAATCGGAATGGCCTGCGATTTCACGATCGCGAGCGACCTCGCGGTATTTGGACAAGCGGGTCCCAAACACGGATCTGTTCCCGACGGCGGCTCCACCGATTTTCTGCCGCTTTTCGTCGGAATCGAGAACGCTATGTTCAGCTGCACGCTCTGTGAACATTGGTCCGCGCACAAAGCGCATCGTCTGGGACTCATTACGGATTTCGTTCCCGTTCTGAAAAAAGACGGGAAATATATTCCCAATCCATTGGTCGTGACAGACCGCTGGATCGATGAGATGGGCAAACTTGTATACGGCGACTTCAAGGTGGGCGAGGAAAAGGATAAAGGAAAACAATTAATGAGTACCTGCGAGATCGATCTGACGCCGCTCGACCAGCGAATCGATCAGTTGGTCGATTCGCTGATGATGACCTTTCCGGGCTGTCTTACGAAAACGCTGGAATCGATGCGTAAGCATAAACTCGAGCATTGGGATAAGAATCGCGAAAGCAACCGCGCATGGTTGGGCCTGAATATGATGAACGAAGGCCGCGCAGGTTTCCGCGCGTTCAACGAAGGTACGAAAACCAGCCGCGAAGCGGATTTTATCAAGCTGCGTCAACTACTCGCCAAGGGCGAAAAATGGGGCGAGAAACTCATTGAAGAAATTCTGCCAAAAGGAAAATAAAAAGCTTTCCCACAGATCGCGCTGATTTTCGCAGATTGTTTTTTCTTTGTCTGTGTTTATCTGTTTCATCTGCGGGAGACACTTACAACAACAAACATTAAAATATAAAAGATATCATGAGCGCTTATACCAAGATCAAGGTCGAATCCCGCTTCGACGAACAAGTTACTCTCATTTATCTAACCAACGGCAAAGGCAACATCGTAGACAATGATATGATGCAGGAACTCATTCGCGCGATCGATTGCGCGGCAGAAGATAATCGGACCAAGGCGATTGTGTTTTCCGGAAGCGGCGACCATTTCTCATTCGGCGCGAGTGTTCCTGAACACCAAAAAGACCAGGCCGCGGAAATGCTGAGTACGTTTCATTCGATGTTCAAACATCTGTGTGAAGCCGGTATTCCGACGATCGCACTTGTGCGCGGACAATGTTTAGGCGGCGGGATGGAACTGGCGGCATTCTGCAATTGGGTCATAGCTGCGGAGAATGCGCATTTTGGGCAACCCGAAATTGGATTAAGCGTTTTTGCGCCGGTGGCGTCCCTGCTTCTTCCGCATTTGGTTGGGCAATCAGCCGCGGATGATCTTCTGCTGGCCGGACATTTTATCTCCGCATCGCGCGCGCGCGAAATCGGATTGGTTCATTCGGTGAGTGCCGATCCGGCACGGGACGTGGATATTTTATTGGAACAGCACATTCTCCCTAAGAGCGGCAAAGCGTTGCGAATGGCTGTCAAGGCTGCGCGATATCAATTTTATCAATCATTCCTCCGCGACATTCAGGTTTTGGAATCTATTTATGTGAATGATCTTATGAATACGCACGACGCCAATGAAGGAATAGCGGCTTTTATGGAAAAACGTAAACCCGTTTGGAAGAACGTATGATCAAAATAGATCTTCAGGGTAAAGTTGTTGTCATAACCGGCGCAGCGAGCGGCATCGGGCTTACCACCGCAGAAGTTTTTGTTCAGGCGGGCGCGTCCGTTATCGGGCTGGATATAAAGGCTCCGACGGAATCTTTGAAAGGCGCCCGATTTCTTGAAGTAAATGTCGCCAACACAGAGGACGTCGGGAAATGTATCAGCGATATTATCACAGCAGAAGGCCACATTGATTGCCTCGTTAACAATGCAGGCATTTCAAAAGATGCGCCGGTTTGGAAGATGACCGAATCCATGTGGGACGATGTGATCAACGTTAATCTTAAAGGCGCTTTCAATTGTATTCACCATATTGCGCCGCACTTTCGTGAACAGCAGTCGGGAAAGATTGTCAATGTCGCATCCATCAACGGCATGCGCGGAAAATTCGGCCTCGCAAACTATGCAGCGTCAAAAGCAGGAATTATTGGACTCACCAAAGCCGTTGCAACAGAACTGGCCCGTTACCATGTCAATGTGAATGCGGTCGCACCGGGCCTAATCCAGACGCCGCTTGTGTTGTCTATGACACCGGAGGCTTTAGCCAAGTCAAAGTCGGAGATCCTGCTTGGGGAGCCGGGCCGCCCTGAGGACGTTGCCAATACCATCGTTTTTCTTTGCTCCGATCTTGCGACGCATATAACAGGTGAAATTATAAAAATTGACGGCGGGCAGTATATATAAAAACAGAACACGTGCCTCGATAAGTTCGGTGGAAAGAAACCGATAGAGAATTCGTCCCCCGCTGATTTCGCAGATCCACGCAGAAATTTTCTCCGCATACATTGGAGCTATTTGCGGGAACAAATTGAGTAAGTTGAGCTGCTGACGAAGAAAGGAAAATTATGACATTTATCGAACATTGCCATGGACAGACCCTTGATGAAATTCTTTATTTGTGCCGTGAATTCAGCGAAGATCCCGCGTATCCCACGGTAAAAAAATGGAGGGAGGCCGGCGGAAAAGTTGTGGGTCATTTTCAGGTCTATTTTCCCGAAGAGATCGTCCATGCCGCGGGAATGCTGCCGGTGAAGGTTACCGGCGCACAACTGGAAGGTATGGGCGCCGAATCACATTTTGGCTCCTACCTCTGCTCCGTCATTAAGACGTCGCTCGAACTCTCAATGTCCAAAAATCTTGAATTGGATATGTTCGTTTCACATCCGATTTGCGATGCGGCGCGAAATCTCGCCGCCATCTGGGGCAGAAATTTTTCTTACAAAAGCCAGATCCTCTATTTGCCGCAAAATCCGAATTCAAACCACTCCATAGAATATTTATGTAACGAATATGATCGCTTGAAGCAGGACATAGAAAGTGTTGCCGGCCGGAAAGTCAGCGAAGATGATTTGAGGCGTTCTATTGCGGTTTATAATGAAAGCCGCGGCTGGATGAAGGAACTCTATGATATCAAACGTGAATCGCCCTGGCAGATCGACGCTGAAGACGCCTATGCTCTGGTTGCTATGGCGGGTTTTTTGCCGAGAGAAGAACATAATACACTGATGCGGATTGTGTTGCCATTAATTCATGACCGTTCAAGATACGCTCAAGACAAAATGCGAGTTGTATTTGAAGGCGGATTTTGCGAGCAGCCGCCGATAGATCTTATCCAAACGATCGGGCGTTCATGTTATCTCGTGGACGATGACTTGCTCATCGGACTTCGGTACATATTAGATGACGTTCCGGTCACGGGCGATCCTTTACTTCAACTGGCCACCGCTTATATAAAAAATTCTTCCTATAGTCCCGTTCAACACGATCTGCGCAAACCTAAAGAGAAAATGCTTCTTCAACGTTTTAGAAATGCCCGTGCCGATGCAGTAATTTTGGCGGCGGCTAAAATGTGCGAGCCAGGGCTGGAGGAACAAGTGGCTTATAGCAAGGCGTTGGACGAACACAATATCCCCTATTTTATCAGCGAATTTGAGGAAAACCAGAACACGTTTGACCATATCAGTATCCAGCTTGAAACATTCGTCGAAAATCTAATTTTTCAATAGAGGAAACACTATGAGCGAGACTTTATCTAACGATACGATTGTTGGCCGCGGCGCACGTGACGGCGCAGACCTGTTCCGAAACTGGTTTGGCGAACTTTCTGACGCGGCGGAAACGGGCCGGCCGTCGGCCTATGTTTTCGTCATGGGCAGTTTGAATGAAATTTTGAAATCATTTGATTTCCCGGTAGTATTTCCGGAAATCAATTCACTTCAAACCGCCGTGCGCAGGATCTCAGGCGAATACCTGACCGAAGCGGAAGATTACGGTTACTCCCCCGACATTTGCGGCTACGTAAAAGCCGATGTAGCCGTACAACTCCGCGGAGGAAAACATCCTATGGGAACTATCCCGAAACCTTCGATGGCCGTGCTGACCAACGCATGCAACACGTATATCAAATGGGCAGAAATTTGGGAACGCATGTATAATATCCCGATCGTGACTATCGACGTTCCGGGAACACGCGGAAAAAAAGCGGCCCGCGCCCAAAATGACAGCCATTTTGAGAATGACCGTAAATATGTGCTTGCGCAGTTGAAAGAATTAATCTCGGTTTGTGAAAAAGTAAGCGGAAAGAAGTTCGACATTGATAGGTTTCGCGAGACACTTAAATATGCGAACGATATGAGCCGGGCATGGAAAGAGATATTGCTATGCAACGAGTCCCGGCCATCCGTTTTTAACGCTCTCACGGACGGAACTATTTTTCTCGGAGTGGCCAATGGATTCAGAGGAACTCGTGAAGGAAGTTGTTACTTCAAAGAACTTGCGGAGGAAATGCGCTACAAAGTCCGTGAGGGTATCGGAACCCTCACCGAGGAAAAATATCGTCTTGCGTTTGTTGGTGTTCCATGTTATCCGATTTTCAGGAAATTTAATGAGTATTTTTCGCTTTGGGGCGGAAGTTTTGTTCATTCCACCTATCTGTGGTTCGCTTCCGGAGGAACGAACCTCGGTTTTGAATACGACTTGGAAAATCCATTAGAAAGTCTCGCGGAAGGATTGCTTGTTTCCGTTCGTGATGCGATGGACAGTATGTTTCACCAGGACCAGGCGCTATTGCAAATGATGGAAACTTATGCGATCGAAGGGGTTGTGTATCATCCGATCAAGAGTTGCCGAACTGTTTCGACAGGGCTGGCTGATGGACGTAAGCATTTGTTAGCAGAGCGGGACGTCGCAACGTTATTTTTGGAATCGGACATGATGGATAAACGCGTAGTATCTGAAGCACAAATGAAAAACAGAATTGACGCTTTTTTTGAAGGACTGGCATCGCGGCGAACTATCGCGGCAGCACAACTATAGGAGGTCGAGTAATGGCGTATGCAGCAGGAGTGGATGTTGGCTCCACTCAAACAAAAGCAGTGATCATCGATGAGCGCCGCCGTATCGTGCAGCGATCACTTATCGACACCGGCGCGAATGTGACCATGGCCGCAGAAAACGCGTTCAGGCAAGCCGTAGAGCTCGCCGGTATAGGCGAGCAGGAAGTGGAGTTTGTGATCGGAACTGGCTATGGACGATACAAGGTCACATTTGGTAATAAGCAAGTTACCGAAATAAGCTGTCACGGGCGCGGCGCCGTTCACATGTTTCCCAAGACCCGCACCGTGCTCGATATGGGCGGCCAGGACAGCAAAGCTATACGTGTGAATGATAAAGGCGAGATCATAGATTTCTGCATGAACGACAAATGTGCGGCAGGCACCGGAAGGTTTCTCGGCGCAGCGGCGGTAACGCTGGATATTCCGCTGGATAATTTGGGTCCTACCGCATTGCTCGCTCAGCGAAGCGTTCGCATCAGCACCACATGTACGGTTTTCGCAGAATCTGAGATATTGTCCTGGCTTGGTAAAGGAAAAAAAGTCGAAGATATTCTGTGGGGAGTTCATCAGTCTATCGCATCGCGATCCACCGGTCTTTTGAAGAGAGTTGGCGTTGAAGATGAAGTCTCATTTACCGGAGGCGTTGCGAAAAACACAGGAATGGTAAAAGCGCTGGAGGAGAGCCTTCAGCATAGAGTCAATATCAGCGAAGACTCTCATTATATGGGCGCTCTTGGTGCGGCATTGTTTGCGATGGATCATATTATTGCAAGCCGGAAGCCTCATGCCAAGGAGGCCGTATGAAATACACAGCAGGATTAGACATGGGGTCAACGTATATCAAAGCGGTAATCTTGTCTGAGGAACAGTCTATTTGCGGCAAGGCCATGGCGCCGACCGGATCAAAACTGGTCGAAACGTCGGAATTGGTTCTTGCAGAAGCCATACGCGAGGCCGGACTTGTTAGAGAGAACATAAAATACATTATTACTACCGGCTACGGCCGCCACATGGTTCCGTTTCGAAATCTTCAGGTGACCGATTTGACAGCATCGGCCCGCGGTTCACAGATGCTTTTTCCGACAACTCGTACTATTCTCGACATTGGCGGCCAGACAATGAAAGCTACGCGCGTTGATGATAAAGGAAAAGTGGTCACGTTTCGCCTCAATGACAAGTGCGCGGCCGGGACGGGCGCTTTTCTTGAGAAGACGGCCCGTTACATGGGATACAGCACCGCCGATATAGGCTCGCTGTTGCGTTTGTCAAAACAAAAAGTTCCGATCTCCGGCGTGTGCGCTGTGTTTGCCGAATCGGAGGTCATCAGCCATTTATCCGAAGGTGTTCCGCCTGAAGACATTATGTATGGCGCCATTTCGTCTCTGACAGATCGATCCGTGCAGCTTCTCACAAGAATTAAGGCGGAGCCTACTTACATTCTGATCGGCGGTATCTTGAGATGGGATACCATGGCAAAGTCCATCACGGGTCAGTTGACCGGAACAGTGCATGTTCCGGATGGAGATCTGCCGCAGTATGTGACGGCGACAGGCGCCGCATTACTGGGGCATTTACGATTACATCAAATTGAAAAAACAGCGGCCGTAACTGCGTAATACTATGATAACCGCCATTCAAATTTTGGTTCAGGAACACCGCGTCATTGAGTCTATGTTGTTATGCCTTGAACGTCTGGCGGAACAAGCTGAGAGGGACGGGAAACTGGATAATGAACGCTCGGGTACAATAATTGACTTTCTGCGTGAATTCGCCGATGCCTGTCATCATGGAAAAGAGGAAGATGTTTTGTTCAAGTTCTCAGATACCAGAACGGTAGGGCATGGGCCTGTAGAAGTTCTGAGAGACGAACATACAGAAGGCAGGGGCTACGTCAGCGTGATGGCGAAAAATCGCCTCAAAGCGGTAAGTGGAAATCCGGGGGCCATAAGGTCATTCTGTGAATCTGCACGTGACCTCACGAATATGCTCCGCAGACATATACAACGCGAAGACGAGGTCGTGTTTCCCATGATAGAGGAACAATGCCAATCTAGTGATGCGGATCAATTATGGCAGGAATTCGTCACGGTTGAGAAAATCGCAGGCGGCGACCGCCACAAGAAATTTGTAGAGTCCGCGCGGTCGTGCTGCCGGCACTTCAATGTTCCTTTCCACGAAGACCATATCACGCAGCTGATCGTTAATTTCGGATAATATGAAAAACCCTCACGATACAAGATTAACCATCCTTGGACAGACCAATTCTGCCGACTCACCAACCTGTTCCTACCAAGATGAATTATTGATCAAGGACGGATGGGAACGAAGATTCATAGCTGACGAGCGCATGGCGAAAGAGTCCGAAGCGACATACCTTGACCTCGGATTTGAAGTTAAACGTATCCCGTTTGAGAGCAGAAAGATGCCCGACGACTGCCAGGGATGTGAAAGTGTTGCGCAAAAATTCTGCATAATCTATACTAAGAAACTCAATCCAAGCCAGTCCCGTTAACCATTCTCTCTATCCAATTTTGCCGTATTCCAAGAATATCGTACGGTCTTAAACTGTGTAAATTCTACATATATGTAAAAAAACCCCAATCATTTGGCGCAGAGGATATTTAAATGTAATATTAATAATAGAAATTCTGCTGATTTTTTGGCACTAATTATGATAGTATCAAACATAGTTCATGTGCAAAACGGGAGAATATCATGATTGACCGCAGATTACCGCGAAACCAGCTCGAATTTAGAACGCGGTCTAATTCTGCGGTTTCTGTTTTACGGTTGAATGATATCCGCTCTTTCAATCCCGCTTTTTC
>JAEUSK010000114.1 GCA_016787925.1 bacterium
GGACATGTAAAACTTGTCTGGAGAACAGAATCAGAAATTGAAAATGCATACTGGTTCGTGCAAAAGAAAACTCCAAACTCCGATTTTGTATCAATCGCAACAATTGACGGACAGGGATCAAAAACTTCTTCGACGGATTACCAATACGTTGATACTGACGTTAAACCCGGCGATAGTGTGAGTTACCGATTGGCCGATATCGCTTACAATGGCGATATCACCTATCACCCGGAAAAATCTTTGAGGTTAAAAGTACCAGAGCGATTCGAACTTCTGGCAAATTATCCGAATCCTTTTAATCCTTCGACTACGATTTCGTATAAGCTGCCCAAACAGAGCCGTGTACAATTAACGATTTATAATGTTCTTGGTCAAAAGGTCCGGGAACTGGTTCGCGGGGAATTGCAGGGAGCCGGCGTGCAGAAAGTGTTCTGGGACAGCCGTAATGACGCCGGATCAACCGTATCTACAGGTATTTACATTTATCGCCTGCAAATCGGAAATTTCAACACCTCGAGAAAAATGATTCTGATGAAATAATTTAGGAAGATATTCAGTAACGGAAACGGATAATCGAATTTTCGATTATCCGTTTTTTATTTTACACGTACAAGATTACAGAGTATAAAAATCAGGGCGGCGGTCTTTATGAAGATCGTTAAGAGCGGTTATCTTCTTATTCAGAGCGGTATCAGGATCAATTTCTGTTATGAATAGAGTTTCCCTTTGAGGCAAAGCCTTGTGAATGACGACACCCTTTGGAGCCGTGATCTGACTCTGGCCGGTGAATTTTAGTTCGCCGTGAGGGCGTTTATCCGACCCAAACCTATTGGCCGTCACCGCATACACCATATTTTCTATACAACGCGTGCGCATCGCATCCTGGCAGTAGTTCATCACCAGATTTGACGGATGACATATCACCTGTGCACCCTGCAAAGCGAGCGTGCGCATGACTTCCGGAAAAATCCAATCGAAACACACCATCATTCCAATTTTTGCGCCTCGAACGGTTTGAACCTGCAGTGCATTATCTCCCGGATCGAACCAATTTTTTTCTTCACTAAATAAGTGAAGTTTCCGATATGTATGCAGCAGTCCTTCAGGCCCGATGAGTAACGCGCTGTTAAAACATTTATCCAATGCCCTTTCGGCAAATCCTGTGACAACGTAACAATTTCTTTCCTTACACAATGCCGTTAACGCTTCTACAATTGTTGATCCGGAAGGTTCTTCCGAAAGCAGCATCGTTTCTTGTCTGTCTTGAAAATAATATCCCGTGAAAGGCAGTTCAGGTAAAACAATCAAATCGGCCGTTACCGCGTGGAGCGTATTTATCACCCTAAGCAAATTCTTCTTTTTTTGTCCAAAAGCCGGCCGAAATTGATAATATCCAACGCGTAACATAACTGCTCCAAATAAAATTTTATGCTTGGTTTCATTATCTGAATATAAAACAATCCTCTCCACTTTTCAATCTTATGATTTCGTTTTCTTTCCAAAAATCTTGTGCATCTTTACAAAAAATGTATTATGTTCCCGGCGTAACTTGCATTTCATTCAAAGTGAAGTTGCAGTGCAATGGAGATATTTTCTCATTCTGCAAGTCAAAAAAAACAATTTATTATCAAACAAGGAAAATAACTTGAGCAACCTCGACAAAGTATTTAAGCCTCGCTCTATTGCAATCATCGGAGCGTCTCGAAAGAAACAAACGATCGGGCGAGAGATCATTCACAATTTGATCGAATATGAATTTACGGGCGCCATCTATCCGGTAAACCCCAATGCCGATTCCATTCACAGCGTGAAATGTTACCCCTCCGTAAAAGAGATTCCCGGCGAAATTGATCTCGCTATCATTACGGTGCCAAAGCAGCTGGTTCTTGGCGTGGTGGATGAATGCGGAGAAAAGGGAATTAAAGGGCTCATAGTTATCACCGCAGGATTCAAGGAAGTTGGTGCCGAGGGCGCCGCGCTGGAACAAAAATTGGTCGAAAAAATCAAGCATTACGGCATGCGTATGGTCGGCCCTAACTGCATGGGCATAATCAATAACGATGAGCAGATTCAAATGAATGCCACTTTTGCGCCGACAAAGCTAAGCAAAGGCCAGATCGCTTTTATTTCTCAGAGCGGCGCATTGGGCGTTGCGATTCTCGAGAATGCCGCTGCGCTCCAGCTTGGCATCTCGTGTTTCGCCAGCATAGGCAATAAACCTAATATATCGGGAAATGATCTTTTAGAATACTGGAAGAACGAATCGAACACCAAATTGATTCTGATGTATCTGGAGAGTTTCGGTAATCCGAAGAAGTTCATAGAGATCGCGCGCGGCATCACCCGATTCAAACCAATCATTGCCGTGAAATCGGGAAGAACCGTTGCGGGGGCTCGCGCAGCATCTTCGCACACGGGAGCTTTGGCCGGAGCGGATATCATCGTTGATGAGATGTTCCGTCAAGCCGGCGTGATACGTGTTCCGTCGATCGAACAATTATTCGACCTGGCGATGGCTTTTGACAAACAACCATTGCCTCACGGCGACCGCGTTGCGATATTGTCCAATGCAGGCGGGCCGGCGATCATGGCAACCGATGCGTTGATCAATAACGGCTTGACGTTAGCGGAATTATCACAAAAAACAAAAGACGATTTGCGTCACGTACTCTCGCCGGATGCGAGCGTCACCAATCCGATCGATACGACCGCGGGCGGAAACGCTGTAATTTACGGAAAAGCACTCCAAATCCTGCTGGCCGATCCAAATGTCGATTCCATGATGGCGATATTCGTTCCACCTATGACGGAATTTGCGCGAGAGGTTGCTCTTCAAATTGTAAAGATCAATGAAAAATATCCGGAAAAGACGATCCTCTGCTGTTTCATGAGCCAGGACAAAGAAAATATCAGTTATCTCCGTACGCATAATATTCCGACATATATTTTTCCGGAATCTGCGGTCGCAGCACTTGCGGCGATGAATGAACATAGGAAGTGGCGGTTAAAACACGAAGGTACATTCAAGAACTTTGATGTAAAAAAAGACCATGTCAAGAAAATTATTAAGCAAGCGTATAAAGAGAACCGCCTTTACCTCGGACAGAGCGAGGTTTTTGAAATCCTGGACGCCTATGGATTTCGCGTAGCCGCTAATACTATAGTAAAAAACGAGGACGAGGCCGCCGCGTTTGCAAAAAAACTTCAGAAGCCGGTTGTATTGAAGGTTCACTCATCAACAATTGTCCACAAATCGGATGTTGGCGGCGTGCAGGTCGATCTGCGCAGCGAGTCGGAAGTCCGCCATGGGTATCAGGCCATTTACAAAAACTTGAAAGAAAAAAAATTAGACGGACAAATCGAAGGGATTGTTGTTCAGGAAATGGTTAAAGGCGGCAAGGAAGTAGTGCTCGGCATGAATCATGATAAACAATTCGGCCCTGTCATCATGGCCGGACTCGGCGGCATATATGTCGAGGTTCTGAAGGATGTTACATTTAGAATTGCGCCGCTCACGGACTTCGACGCGAAGGAAATGTTAGAGTCGCTTCGCAGTTATCCCCTGCTCCAGGGCGTACGAGGTGAGAAGCCAGTGCACATTGCAACCGTCATTGAATATATTTTACGTCTTTCCCAGCTCGTTATTGATATTGAAGACATCGCCGAGATTGACATGAATCCTTTTATGGTTTTTGAATCAAAAAGCGATTGTAAAATCGTGGATGCGCGAATTAAGCTCATGGACAGGCCGTAGATCATAACATATCCGCCTTTTTGCGGATGAACCACTCCGTGGTCAGCAAACCTGTAAGCATGAAAAGAAGAATGACTGTATTCCAGAGTTCTATCTGTTTTCGTTGTTCAGTTATCAGTGGGTGAAATGGCGGTATGTTCATAATAGCATGAAAATCAGCCGGCGTAAAGAACTGCCCGCCGCTCTCCGACGCAATAGAATTCAATAGTTTTTTGTTCATGTTGGTATGTAAGAGCTCTACACTAAAACTTTCGACTGCAAACTTGCCGCGGTCCCGCCCCAGGGAAACGTCTTGCCGTATTGCTTCGCCTTCAAAGTCATAATCCCCGGTTTCCAGCCCGTTAATACTGCCTTCATAGCGCCCGTTGCCCGTTAACTCCATGGCAACATCATAAGTGCGGTTCGGCATCTTAATTTGGACCTTTAAGCTTGCATCATTAACCGGACTGTAATGCTCATCATACGCTTGGCCAGAAAATATTATTTTTTCCCCGTTCCTGTAAATATTCTTTGAAGTTGAAATGATCACGGATCTAGTATCATCCTGCGTTGTCAGCCACCGGACGGCATTGGCTATGAAACTTTGATACGCAATATTATTTCTGCCCAGCCCCGACATAATAAAATAACTTTTCCAAAACCCATAAGGGACTACAACAATAGATTTAGTCTTGTTCGTTCTTTTGGAAACAATTAACGGGAAGTCCTTACGCGATTTGAGCGCATTGCCGGCGCGCGCCATATCCAATCTTGCAAGAACTTCGCTCCCTTCCCTTGCCGTTACATCAATCTTGTTTATCCACATCGGCGGCAGATCCATCCACTGTTGAACCGCGTCGGCAGGATTATCGGAAACTTTCATAACGACGCTATTTTTTCCGGTTACGGTGAGCATAGGATAAACCAAGCTTTCGTCTAACGTCATGTCAGGTTTTAATTCCACCGGTAAAACCTCTTTCAGTTGTTGGACTCTAGTAATATCCAATTGAGTCCCATTAAACAACATAAACGGCTTGGAATCCTGGAGAATTGAATTTGCGTAAGCCTGAAATTGCACGTGGTTCGAATTGGCAGTCGGGTAGTCATTAAAAATATAACCATCGTAGCCGGCCGTCATCGCGTCGGAATTGGGTTCGATAATATCAATGAATGAGCCGTCCTTTTTTTCGACCAAAGCCTTCACCTGTATATCATTATTCTCCGTGAGGGACTTGTATAAGAAGGAGTGTTCAGCACCGGGTGAACCTGAGACCAAGCACACATTCACTTTGCTCTTAAGAACCCTTATAAAAAACGATTTTGAATTATTATTCACCGTGAGTTCATCCTGCTGCGCAGCGACTTTTATTGTGAATTTTTGAAGTCCGGTTTTGACTGCCTGGAAATCAAATGCCGCCTTCAACGCCAAACCGTCATCAGGTATAGTGACATACTTAGTCTGAATCACTTTATTTTCTGACAGAAGCTGGACGCTCAGAGACTTCCCTTTATATCCGAAGGCAGTCAGTGAAACGTCAACAGGAATTTTGTTATTCAGATATACAATGTCATTGTGCGCCACATGCGTGATTGAAACGTCCTTGGATTCAACCGGATCCCCGATGCCGATCGTATACACCGGATACCCGTATGCCGCAGCATACGTCGCAGGGTTAACGCCCAGATTATATTGGCCGTCTGTTATAAGAATCGCGGCGGCAAAATTCCTTCCGAGCATCTTTTTCTTAAGCGACTCCAATGATGAGGAAATGTCAGTTGCAGACCCATTGAAAAATAAGGTGTCAATTTCTATAACTGACGCGCTTTTGAGGTCATCTGAAAATGTAAAGTACTCGATGTCATACCTATCCGACAGTTTCTGCAAGGTCTCGCTTCTTATCACGCTCCGAACGGCCGCCTGACGATCCGCGATCTTATCAACCATTCCCATACTTTCTGACTGATCAACGAGGACCGCGATTACAGGACGTTCTTCCTTCTGAAAAGTGAGGTCAAGAATCGGTTCGAAAAGAATAATTAAAACAAGGATAATTGATAGTGAACGAATGCTCGCGAGAAGGTTTTTTTTAATGGCCGAGGCTGGCGGTATGGTCTCTTTATAGGACCAGAACGAAAAGGCAACTGCCGCAATGCAGAGAAAAAGAAGTATCCAAAGACTCCATGAAAAATTAATATCTACGCCGGAATAACCCAAAACAACTCCTCTAAACCGTAACTTGCGACTACGGTAAGTTTATTTAGTCGCTACCAGTCTTTTTCTGTCTTTTGCTCTTTCGTAACTTTTTCTTTTATTTTTTTCTTCTGATAATCTTTATCCTGATTCTTAAGAGCATCCAGCAGCTTTTCAGCTTCCTTTTTATTCATGCCTTGTTTTTTCTCACCCTGCTTTTTTTGGCCGTTCCGTTCCTCGTCAGGCACCTGTTTTTCATCCTGATTTTTTTCCGCTTTGTCCTTATCCTGCTCGTCCTTCTGCTGGTCCTTCTTGGACTGGTTCTTATCTTCATTTTTCTGTGGAGGTGGATTCTGCTTCTGCATTTGTTTCAGAGCTAATTCCAGATTTTTTCGGGCATCGGTATCCTCCGGATTCTTTCTTAAAACTTGTTTATAGCCTTCTATACTCTCTTTAAGTTTCTTAGATTTATATTCACAGTTAGCAATATTATATTGAATATTATTTTTTAGTTTCGAATCTGATGTGTTTGCCAAAGCTTTTTCATAGTACAATTTAGCTTGATCATACATTTGCATACGATAGAGGCTATTACCCACATTATAATTCAATTCAGGATCATTGGGATTTTCGTCAAGCAATTGTTTATACGATTGCATGGCATGATAATGATCGCCGCTCTCAAAAAGCTTGTCAGCTTGCCGGCGTGAAAGGCCGACCTGCGCGCTAAGCAGGCCAGTGCATAAAACTGTGATGAGCAAGACAAATACAGGTAAATTATAGATTTTATTAGAAAAATTTTCCATGTTGAGAATTGTATTAATATTAGTCAGGTCTTGCGTTACCGGCTAATGAATACGCCCGTGCTTTGAAAATGATACAAAAAAAATCAACATGAATCAACATGGGATTACAAGCACGAGAGCAACTGACCATTGATATTCAAACTTATGCCGATTATATTTACCGATCAAAACCCTTTCATGCCGCCACAGTATTTTCATACGGAGCTAATGTATGAATGCATTTCCATTGCTGCTTGCTGCATTGCTGGTTATGGCTGTTGCCTACAGATATTACAGCGCATTTATCGCATCTAAGGTTGTTGCTCTCAATGACGCCTACGAAACGCCGGCTCATGCGATGAATGACGGCCAAAATTATCATCCGACTTCGAAATGGGTTCTCTTCGGCCATCATTTTGCCGCAATCTCCGGTGCAGGCCCTTTAATCGGACCGGTATTGGCAACACAGTTTGGATTTCTTCCGGGATATTTGTGGTTATTGATCGGAGTATGCCTAGGCGGCGCTGTCCAGGATTTTGTCATCTTAGTCGCTTCTGTTCGCCGTAAAGGAAAGTCGCTTGCCGAAATTGCGCGCTATGAGATTAGCCCTCTGGCCGGGCTGATCGGTTCGATCGCCATTCTTATTATTATTGTTATCGCTCTGGCTGGGCTGGGCTTAGCCGTGGTTAATGCATTGCGCGAGAGTTCATGGGGAACATTCACGATCGCGTTGACAATACCGACCGCGCTATTTGTAGGATTGTGGATGTATAGGATTCGCCCGGGACGAATCGGCGAAGCAAGTATCATAGGTGTTATCGGCGTATTTTTCGCCGTGATCGCCGGGAGTTGGATTCCGGGATCTTTTCTTGAACCGTATTTCACATTGTCACGAGAAGGGATTATTATTTCCATCGCAGTTTACGGATTTATCGCGTCGGTATTACCTGTTTGGCTTCTATTGTGCCCGCGCGATTATTTGAGTTCATATATGAAAATTGGAACCATTGCGGCCCTGGTTCTCGGTGTTTTTATCGTACATCCCGATTTAAAAATGCCGGCTATTACTGAATTTGTTGACGGCGGCGGGCCGATCATTCCCGGAAAAATATTTCCGTTCGTTTTTATCACGATTGCCTGCGGCGCGATCTCGGGATTTCACGCCTTGGTTGCATCCGGCACGACGCCGAAGATGATCGATAAAGAATCGGACGCGCGCTTTATTGGTTATGGAGCTATGCTAATGGAAGGCCTTGTCGGTATTGTTGCGCTGATCGCATCCTGTTCCCTGTTTCCGGCCGACTATTTTGCAATCAATGTCACGCCGGAAAAATTCAAAACGCTCGGCCTGGATATTGTCAGCCTTGATGTACTTTCAAAAGAAATCGGCGAATCGCTTGCCGGCCGGCCCGGGGGAGCCGTTTCACTCGCCGTTGGATTTGCTCAGATATTCGGATCTATTCCTGGATTTACTCACCTCATTTCATACTGGTATCACTACGCAATTATGTTCGAGGCTTTATTTATTCTAACGACCATCGACACAGGAACACGTGTATCACGTTTTTTGGTACAGGAATTCGGCGGGCGGATCTGGAAACCGTTTGACAGAACAGACTGGCTGCCGGGCGCCTTGATTTCGTCTGCTCTGGTGGTCGTTGGATGGGGGTATTTTATTTGGACAGGCAGTATCAGCACCATCTGGCCAATGTTCGGCACGGCTAATCAATTGCTCGCCAGCGTGGCATTGGCGGTTGCAACCAGCGCAATATTAAATTCAGGTAAGAAAAAATATGTGTGGATCACGCTCATACCGCTTGTTTTTGTTGCGACAACGACGCTGACCGCATGCTGGTTAAACATAACGGACAATTTTCTTCCATTGACGGAGAACCCGCAAATGGCCGTTCAGGGTTACATCAACATCAGCATGACCCTGATCATCATGACATGCGCGGTGATTATTCTTGTTGAAGCGTTACGGCGTTGGTACAGAGTACTGATAAAAGGCCAGTATGAGGTCAATGGGAAAACGATCTACTCAAAGAAAGAAATTTTCACTCCCCCCGAATACGGTTGCAGCTAAAATTATCTTACCAAAAGCATTTTTTTTGTTTTTGAGAATTTATTTCCTTCCAGCCGATAAAAATACAGACCCGATGAAACTGCGTTCCCTTG
>JAEUSK010000118.1 GCA_016787925.1 bacterium
TCCGGTTACGCAAGCCGGGTGCGGCGCCATTTGTCCTTCTTACCACAGAGGTTGTTACGGATGTTTTGGCCCCAAGGAGACGCCGAATATGTCTTCTCTCAGCAAGTGGTGGAGCCAACTTGCCGTGAGCGATCCGGATATAGTCAGATCGTTCCGCGCTTTTAATTGTTACTCGGATGCGTGCCGTAAGGAGAGTGAGGCGTATGAATACTAAAACGATAAAAGTGGATTATCTGGCACGGGTCGAAGGCGAAGGCGGGCTTATTGTCAAGATCAAAGACAAAAAAATAGCAAAGGTCCAATTTAAAATATTCGAACCTCCGCGTTTTTTTGAAGCCTTCCTGCGCGGACGAAAGTATACCGAAGCGCCGGACATTACAGCGCGTATTTGCGGAATCTGTCCGATTGCGTATCAGATGAGTTCCTCACAGGCCATGGAAAATATTCTTGGAATCAAGGTCGAAGGCGCGCTGCGTGACCTGCGCCGGCTGATCTACTGCGGCGAATGGATCGAAAGTCACGTGTTACATATGTATATGCTTCACGCGCCGGATTTTCTGGGATACGAAAGCGCGATCCACATGGCCGGTAAGTTTCCGGAAGTAGTCAAACGCGGATTGGAACTAAAAAAAATAGGCAATGAAATCATGACCGCCGTCGGCGGCCGGGAAATTCATCCGGTGAATGTGGCGGTCGGGGGATTTTACCGCGCGCCGTCAAAGAAAGAATTAGAGCCGCTTGCTGAGAAATTAAAATGGGCGCGCGATGCGTCTATTGAAACGGTCAAATGGGTTGCCGGGTTTGAATTTCCGGATTTCGAAATGGATTATGAATTTGTTGCTCTGCACCGCGAAGATGAATACGCAATCCTGGACGGAAAACTTATTTCCAACCGCGGATTAAATATTGAGATTCGGGACTATGATCGCAATTTTGAAGAAATCCATGAAGCGCATAGCCATGCGCTGCACAGCATTATCATTCGACGAGGCGCTTATAATGTCGGTCCGCTTGCAAGATTTAATCTGAATTTTGAACAATTGACATCGACAGCGAAGGCGCTTGCTAAGGAAGTTCATTTCATGCCGGAATGCAAAAATCCGTTTAAGAGCATTATTGCGCGCAGCATTGAAACGGTGTATGCATGCGAAGAAGCGCTTCGAATTATTCAGAATTATGAACCGCCGGAAATCTCGCGATTGGAATTACATCCGAAGGCCGGAACCGGTTATGGATGTACCGAAGCGCCGCGCGGTATTTGTTATCATCGCTATTCGACCGATGGGGAGGGCGTTATTACCGATGCGAAGATCGTCCCGCCGACGTCGCAAAACCAAAAGCAGATCGAGGCCGATCTCAGAAAATTTGTAGAAAAAAATATCGGTTTGGATAAAGATAAACTGACATGGCAGTGCGAGCAGGCGATCCGTAATTATGATCCCTGCATTTCCTGCGCGACGCATTTTTTGAAACTTGAAATTGAAAGAGAGTGACATGAAAACAAACCCCAAGATTATCGTCATCGGCATTGGCAATGAATTTCGCCGCGACGACAGCGTCGGCGTTATAGTAGCACGGGAAGTGGCCAAATTAAATTTCCCCGATGTAAAGGTGATCGAACAAAGCGGGGAAGGCGCTGCGCTTATGGAGGTCTGGAAGGAGACAGAACTTGCAATCATGATCGATGCCGTCAGTTCGGATAATATGCCGGGAACGGTTCACCGTCTTGAACCAAAAAACGAAACGATCCCTTCTAATTTTTTCAATTATTCGACGCATGCTTTTAGTATTGCCGAAGCGATTGAACTTGCAAAAGCTTTAAAATCCGAAACGCCTGATCTGGTTATTTACGGCGTCGACGGAGCAGATTTTGGATCGGGTGAAGGTTTATCCGAAGAAGTAGAAAAGAAAGTTCAGGACGTTCTAATTATGGTCATTCATGACATTTTGAAATACAGGCAGATAAAAAAAGGAAGTTTGAACCTTAGATGAGATTTTTTATTTGTTAACTTACTTATTGTTTTCGTAACCGGTAATCCTTTCTAAAAGGAGAACAAGATGAAATCTAGACCAAAACCGTATGTATTTCCCGAGTACTGCAAAGGCTGCGGGCGGTGCATCGATTCTTGCCCGAAGGGATGCATCACGATGGGCAAGGAAGTGAATCCGCTGACCGGCCTCATTCCGATCGAACTTAGTCTCGATCAATGTTCGGGATGCGGGCTATGTATCAGCGCGTGCCCGGAACCGTTCGGTTTGCGTGCGCAGGAAACGGAATTCGAGTTTGAACTAACCGATCCGAAATCGTTCAATGGCCCGCGGCCGAAGCCGTTGGTCAAACCATTTGCAATTCCCGGCGAAGTGATCCCGTTTGCTCAGACGGAATCGTTGGTAACCAAAGGTACGTATGCGTCGGCGATCGGCGCGCTGCTGGCGGGCTGCCGTCACTTTTTCGGATATCCTATCACGCCGTCAACAGAAGGCGCGGAACTTATGGCAAAATTATTGCCAGATTTAGACGGAGTATTTATCCAGGCGGTGAGCGAAGTTGCCACCGTGAACATGATGTATGGGTGCAGCGGCGCAGGACTTCCGTGTATGACTTTCACGTCGTCGCCCGGATTCAGTCTTATGCTGGAAGGTATTTCGTATTCTATCGGCGCAGAATTGCCCGGCGTATTTGTGAATATCATGCGCGGCGGGCCGGGCCTTGGAAACCTGGGTCCGGAACAAGCTGACATTAAATTAGTCTGCAGAGGATTAGGCCACGGCAATACGCACGCGATTGTCCTTGCACCGTACACGCCTCAGGAAATGCTGGATCTGACGATGCTGGCATTCGAACTGACGTTTAAATACCGCAATCCGGTGATTATCGTCGGAGACGGATACATGGGGCAGATGACCGGCAGAGTAAATTTGCCTAAGACGATGATCAAACCGGGAATTCCTGAGTGGGCCGTTTATGGTGATGAGTCTCACCGCGGCAATCTCATCTGCTCGATCGAACTCAACGAAGCCGATCTTGAAAGAAACAATATTCATATAAATAATAAGTATCGTCAAATGACACAGAACGAGCAGCGCGCTGACCTGTATCACTGTGACGACGCAGAAATAATTTTAATGGCATGCAACACTCCGGCACGCATGGCGAAAGGCGCTGTAAGAGAATTAAGAAAACAAGGATTGAAGGTCGGGTTGTTCCGCCCGATCACGCTGTGGCCGTTCCCAATCGACCTGCTCAAACCCATATTAAGCCATACCAAACAAATCATTACGGTTGAAGCAGGCAATGGGCAGTTGGAAGACGAACTCCGAATGGCGTTGAGTCACCACAACCTGGAATGTCCGTCGATCGACCATGTTCGTCGTTTCGGGGGCATATTACCGCAACTTAAAGAAATCATCGAAAAGGTCATTTCGGTAGAGGAGGTGTTAGCATGAAATCGAGTATATTTTATGAAAAGTTCGAGCGTCATGCTCACGGCGAAGGTCTGAAAGCCAACTCAACTCATTATTGTCCGGGTTGCGGCCACGGGCTTGCGCATAAATATCTGGCGGAAGCCATTGACGAACTGCAAATTCAAAACCGTACGGTTCTGGTGTCGCCCGTAGGCTGCAGCGTATTCATGTACTATTATTTTGATGTTGGTAACACCCAAGCCGCCCACGGACGTGCGCCGGCTGTTGCGCTGGGACACAAGGTCGCCAATCCGGAATCGATCGTGATAAGCTATCAGGGCGACGGCGATTTGGCATCGATCGGATTAGCTGAGATCATCCAGGCTGCACAGCTAGGCATTCCGATCTCGGTAATTTTTATTAACAATGCGATCTATGGAATGACCGGCGGGCAATTAGCACCGACGACGTTGATGGAGCAGAAGACATCCACTTCGCCTCATGGCCGAAATAGAATCATGGGCCAACCGCTTCGCATGGCGGAAATGATAGCCCAGATTGACGGCCCGATGTATGTTGAACGCGTCGCGTTATTTGACAACAAGCAGCGCAACCATGCAAAAAAGGCCATCAAAAAAGGCATTCAGTTACAGGTTGAAGGGCGCGGGTTTTCGTTTGTGGAAGTGCTGGCAGAATGCCCAACCCATCTAAAGATGACGCCGCAGGAGGCGGAGATTTGGGTTCGCGATAAGATGTTGCCTGTATTTCCTCTTGGAGTTAAAAAAGACGAACCACGCGAGCCGTGGTTCAAGCTGAACAAACCGAACTTTGATCCTAACAAATTGAAGGAACTGGTCGGCGGGACAAGTGATAAAGTGGCTCGTTTCAGCCCCGGGTTCCCGCATCACATTTCGCCAAGCGACATTTCGCTGAAGTTGGCCGGCTCCGGCGGCGACGGCGCGCAGACAGCGGCGATGCTCATCACACGCGCCGGGATAAATGAAGGCTTTGACGCAACGCATATTCCGAGCTACGGCCCGGAGTCGCGCGGAGGAACTTCTTACGCGGATGTGCACGTTGCGGAAACCGAAGTACTATCTCCGGCATCGCCAAATCCAAATATTCTCATTGCGTTCAATGCGCCCAGCTTGGCTAAATTCGGCCCGCACGTCCAGAACGGCGGCACTATCATCTATGACAGTTCCATTATTACGGCACCGCCGATATTTAATCACGGAACGATAATCTACGGCATTCCTTTCACCCAGATCGCCATGGATCTCGGCAAAGTCATGGTAAAGAATATCGTTGCTCTCGGCGCTTTGCATGCCGCAACGGATATTTTTCCAAAGGAGACATTCCTGACCGCGATCCGTCAGGCGTTAAAGGATAAATGCGCGATGATTCCGATCAATGAGGAAGCTTTTGAATGGGGTATTCGCGCGTATAATGGCGAATACGAGTTTCCAGGAGAGAGCGTCTTGTAAAACGAATTTGATTCTATGCAGGGCGAAGAATTGATCTTCGCCCTTCTTTTATTTGGTCAAACGAGCTGATAAGTATCTTTAAAATATTTTGACACTTTTTTTGAGTGAAACATACTATTTTGAAGAAAGGGTCGGTAGAATGATCAAAATTTTACTTCTGGACGACGAATGACCTGCCTGATCCAAGCCTGATAGATTAGGAGAGTCGTATGAACATTTGCCATCACATAGGTTGCTTGGCATTCTTGTTGATTTTCATGTCTTGTGAGTCAGAATCAAATTCACGCACAAATAATGACCACTTGACGCCACCGGATGACACCTTGTCAACATATTCCCCAAGCAATGAAGGAAAACTGCATTTCCTTCTTGATGCAACCGATTTTGCCGTTGACCACTTGTTTGCGAAAGCAGATCCAGATACTGCAATGATTCGCATACCTGATACCATCTTAAACAAATATCTCTATCCTCTTGCAGCACTTTATGATAGCAGAGATTCTATTCCGCTTCTTGACACGCTCATTATCATGAAGAATATTCACAACAAGGTTTCTTCGAACTACGGTCTTGCTCTTAATGTCGATACGCTCCAAGAATGGGTACATAATTTGAAAATCGGAACATTTCCGACGGGCAATACAACGGTTGACTCCTTAACCACTACCTTTTCACTCAATTTCTCTCCCCCATCATTGTGGGACTTCCACGGGTATCCGTGGTTCTTTGTCAGTCATCCGCCTTTGAATGTTAGGGCTCTCGCTAATGCATTTGCAAAAGTGCCGGGAGTAGTCTACGCTGGACCAAATCACTATTATAACTTTTCCACAAAACTCGAAATGCATCTATCAACTGAAGCTGATTCAATTAACATGTACTATGGTTATGGTAATTGTATCGGGGGGTGTTCTGGCTATGAGCGCTGGATATTTATAGTCTATAAAAACCGTCGAGTGGTCTATGCCGGCTACAAACGGGAATGAAATTGAAATCTACGCAACTTACGGGTTCGCTTTGCGACAGAATCAATGGTAAACTCCACGCCATGTCTTGTGGCCGCCGTGCGTTAGTAGGGGGCTCTCTTCGTTGAAATCCAAGTGAATTATACCATATGAATATTAGGTTTTCGTCCCAGCCTGAATAAGGCAGGGATCTTTTTTAGATATATTGTCACTTTTCTCATAACAGGAATACTAATTAAGAAAAGTATTTGACTAACCGGGAGATGTTATGAGAACAAGACTCTTAGTAATCGGTACCGTCACTCTCCTGATCTTATTCATGAGTTGTGACAAAGTTGTTGAGAACAAATACGTGACCGAATATATCTACGATAATCCAAATCCGATCTTTGCGACTGCCTTTATTGCAACGGAATATTGGGAGTACGACTCATCTTACTACGGCGATGCCGACGTCATCGTAAGTTTTTACGACACGGTTCCGGAGATCACGATCAACGGTGTTCCGCCTGATAATCCATATTATAATGATTTTGACTACAACGATACTATTTTTATGCCTGGAACCAAATGCGATCTTAAGATCAAGGTCGGAAGCCGCTCTGTGGAAAGTTCAGTTTCTGTCCCGCGGGATTTCAAGGTTTTGCAGCCTGCGGATAACGAGACCATTTCCGGTACCGACCTTTCCGTCCGCTGGTCCGACGCCAAGTGCGGGCATTATGAAGTCTATATTGAATACCACTTCCATGATAATTTGAACGTATGTCACTACGACTATGAGATAGAAACGGACGTCAAGGATACGTTCCTGACCAAGGCAGGTTTTCTTCCGACTGTTCCCGCCGGCAGTACCTGGTACTACGGATTTATCGGCCTCATTGCGATTGACGGCCCGCCTTTGACGCCGGGAACCCCGGGTAATATCAAGGGTGATGGCGGCGGATTCTTCTGGACGTATAACTATTCATGGGGAAGTTATTTTTATGTTGCGGGAACGCCAACGTCGTCTCAGACTCCGGATCCCGACATCAGAAGAAACTACGTTCGTCAGCACAAAGCGAACGTTAGAGAGCGATTAACGCAAATGGGCATTCCATCGGCAATTGAAGAGTAGAGATGAAAGCTTGATGATGATCATTTGCATAGAGCATCCAGCAGGGTTGCGTCCAAAAAAATAAACCGTTTGCTTTTGTTTATTTGATGAAATAGATTTTCGCGTATTTCCTGACAGGATTCTTTCAGTCATCAAATAATACATTAAGGATAACGGATATGAAAATATGGTTATGTGCATTGATCCTGATTAGCGGAACGCTAGACGCTCAGGACAGGGTAAGTGTGGTCACGAAGAAACCCCGCGTTGCCGTGCTTCCGTTTGAAGTCGGTGCCGTCAGCGACCGGCAGATGTTCGATCAGGGCGGGATTGAAAAATTTGCAGAATCAGTA
>JAEUSK010000169.1 GCA_016787925.1 bacterium
ATCAAGTGATCCTGAACTTTTACGCTGAATATCTCGTCGATGATCTTGCCGCGATCCCACGATTTGTCAAGCGGAATTTCCATCTTTTCGCATTCCGTACGCAGCGATTCTTCATTCATTTCGCTGACGTCCAGCTGCGCATATTTTTTGATCGCATCAAACATACTCAGGCGTTCATACGGCGGAGCAAAGTTCACCAGATGCCCCATGGTTTCAAACTGCGTCGATCCGTTAACTTCCTGGCAGACAAACGCCAGCATCTCTTCCGTCAGCGTCATCAGATCGTAAAAATCCGAATAGGCTTCATAAAATTCCAGCATGGTAAATTCCGGATTATGGAATCGGTCCATGCCTTCATTCCGGAAAATTTTCGAGATCTCATAGACGCGCTCGCATCCGCCTACAATCAGGCGTTTCAGATACAATTCTAAAGCGATCCGCATATATAATTTAATGTCGAGCGCGTTGTGGTGCGTCAGAAATGGCCGCGCCGAAGCGCCTCCGTACAGCGGCTGCAGGATGGGCGTCTCAACCTCAAGATAGTTGCGCCGATCGAGAAATTGACGAATAGCGGAAATGATCTTGCTTCGCTTGACAAAGACGTCCCGCACATCCGGGTGCATGATCATATCCGCATACCGCTGTCGGTAACGGAATTCTTTGTCTTCCACATCGCTGTATCTTTGAACCGTTCCGTCCTCAAGAATTTTTTCTTTGCCCGCCGGCAAATAACGCAAGCTTTTGCACAACAGGGTAATCTCTTCCGCTTTAATCGTGATCTCTCCCGTATGGGTCTTAAACAAAACTCCTTTCACGCCGATAATGTCCCCGAGATCAAAAAGCTTACTAAACGCCTCATACATCTTTTCGCCCAGCGCATCTTTGCGCGCATAGATCTGAATTTTACCGTGCGGATCCATGACATGGGCGAACGCCGTTTTACCCTTGCTTCTCAACGACATAATGCGCCCGCAAACCTGCACGCGTGGGGCGTCCGGGCTTTGCAGCTGCGAGTCATCTTTCACGCCGAGAGAATCAAATTTGTCCAGCAATTCTTTAGAAAAATACTGCCGGTCAAATTTATACGGATAAGGCTCGATCGACATCTCGCGTAATTTGTCTAATTTTTCACGCCGAATTTTAAGTAACTCTACTTCCACGCTATTCCTCTCGGATTAATAATTAGGTAAGTGAAATAAATTTTCAAATTCGCGAAGCAAAACAACTCGGTATGCGGGCTTATAACTACTCACATACTCAGTGGAATGATGAGCGCTTCGGTAGTTGTTAGCTTTCATCTGCTCGTCAAAAAAACGAACTTTTTCGATGTCAAACGCCAAAGCTCTCTTTTCGCACAACTTCACATACAGTGCCCATGCGTGAAGGAACTTTTCTGCGACCTGCGGATAATGCTCCGTGGAATAAACCATAACTCGCCATAGTTTTCCTGAATTCATACCCAGTCGTTCAAACGGACGAAGGTTGATCCGTACGATCGAGCCGTCTGCGGAAATATTCTCAATGAGCGGCTCATCCGGAAACTCCGATTCTCGAATGGATGATATTTCATATTCCAGATATTCTTTTGCTGCAGCGGTATCGCCCATAATATGATCGATCCCCAAATTACCCTGATACATCAACTTATACGCATCCTGAATTTCAAATTTCGGCCGGAGTTTCTGCTGATACTGAATTAGATCGGCAATTTTCGCTTCTTCTCCGGTCAGAGCCGCGCGACAGGAAACAAAAGCAACGATCAAAATCCAATGTTTATTTTTTTTGAAGAATGACAAATCGCTCCTTTCCCAACCTTCTGGGAACCGAATCCTCCGGAATTACGTCAAGAACTACGGAAAATCTTTTCATGAATTTTTCATCAATTTCTTCGTGTCGAATAGCAAACGGAGGCCCGCCTGGACGTCCGTCCGTAGGAAAAAACAAACCGATCAAATACCCGTTGGGCTTTAGTATGCGGTACACTGAATCTGCGTACTCGTCCCGCCGCACCGGATCGATTGCACAATAGGCTGTATATTCTAAAACAAAATCAAAAGTTTCCGAATACTTTTGCGGCAATTCAAAAATATCAGCTTTCAGGAGGCTAATATTCTTTTGGTCCTTTGGGATATTTTTCTTTAGATATTCCAGGGGTTCTACTGCAAAATCAATCGCCGTTACTTCAAACCCGTTATCGGCAAAAAGCAGCGCGTCGTGCCCGTTTCCGCAGCCCAAAATGGCAATTCGCCCGGTCCCGAGCGTTTGCCCGGATTCTAACCAGTTTTCAAATACCGGCGTGGCTTTACCCAGATCCCATCGCGGGTGTTCGTTTTTATAAATTTGATCCCAATAGTCAGGATGGTTTACGTTCATCCGCTTTCATCTTTTTTAGCTCAGCTTTCAAAAGAGCCATGTCCTGCGCGAGTGTTTTGTTTTTCTCGGTTAAATCGGAAATCACAACCGAGAAATGAATCATCAGCACCATTCCGAAAAATAACGCTACTAAAAACAGCAACGCCGGCGCGTATCCTACGCCCAGGAAATGCGCGACCTCGTCCAGCAAACCGCGCCAAACCGAAAAAACGATCATGACTATGCCGGCGCCAAACCAGACCAGAGAATATTTTTCGCGCAGTTTTTTTCTGCGGATCAATTCAAATACAAACAACATGACTGCAAGGCTGAACCCGATAGCCACCACCTGAATACGCCAGATTTCAATTGTTTCCTGATTCATCATCTGTGTTTTTTAAATACGTTAACAAATATTGCCAACAACACTTTTACCATATAAAACCACGACACCCATGCCCCGATAGAAGAACGGCCGCCTTGCCTCTCTTTCATCACAACGGGAATCTCGGCGATCCTGAAATTTCGTAAACCCAGCATGATCACCGTTTCCGGCTCAGGATAATCTAGCGGGTATTCATCTGCAAGCATGGTTATCGTTTTCGAGTTATATGCGCGGAAACCCGATGTATTATCAGTGATCTTTTGCCGGATAATGACCGAGTTAATCCACTCAAATAACTTAATTCCTATGCGCCGCGTAAATGTAGACTGAAATCCGGCGCGGGATGAATCAAGAAAACGCGAGCCGATCGCTACGTCATGCGTTCCCGACAAAATCGGCGCAATCAGTTTGGGCAAAAACTCCGGATCGTGCTGGCCGTCGCCGTCGATCTGGACTGCAACATCGTAGCCATGCTCAGACGCATAACGAAACCCTGTCTGCACCGCGCCGCCGATACCGAGATTGTACGGCAAGTCAAGAACGATGACACCCGATGATTCCGCGGCTTCCAATGTGCGGTCAGCAGAACCGTCATTAACCACGACAATGTCCAACAGCGTGTCGGGAAGTATTCTCCGCGTTTCGTCAACACTTCGGACTACCTGCGCAATATTCATCTCTTCATTATACGCAGGAATGATGACCAAAAGCTTAACCACGCGAACCCTGCGCTTTCACAAATAAACGAATCGCATGAAAGCCCGAAACGATCACCGCTATCACATTTATAAAGAACAAAAACAAAATCCAACCCGTTTTGATGCCGGCATAAAACATATACATGAACCAATAATCAATCAGATAGATAACCTTTTGGGCATCGGCAATAGGGATCCGCTCTTGCGCGTTATCAATCTTTATTATTCCAATTTCACCGCTCATATGTTTCTCCAACGAGACCAATAGAAGTTCCCAATGGCCGATCACCGGCGAATATTCGGGAACGTATCGACTTTTAAATAGAAATTCCGGATCGGAAAAATCTTTCTGGTACGGGTATTCTCCGATATAACGGAGATAACTTCCTAGATACACGCTAACTCCGCCTAATTGGATCAGTAATCCGAGCGCGCACAACGAAAGTGCGGCAAATTTATACAATTTTTTGGATTGTTCCAAAGAATTTTGAAGAAGCAATCCAATCGGTAGAACAAAAAAAGGAATGACCGGGATGAGATAACGCGGACCCCAACTGCCGTCCCCGGCCCACGCGAAATACTTTGCGTGCAGAACGAGCATGACCAGGAATAACATGCTAAAAAAAACAGATTCTTTCGCATGACTTTTGATCCATCTCGGCGCCGCCCATAAAAATAATACCGTGATAGACGCATAAAGAAAAAAACTTTTGCCGGAACTGAACAGCAACCCGTGAATACCCCGCCATAGCGGATTATTGAACGGTTGAGGTTTGTTCGTGTATCCGGATGAGAAAAGACTGCCGAATTGGATATAATTATATACGCCGATTACCATAAATGCCGCTACAACCCACCCCATTAATATCAGGCCGTCACGCCAAAATGCTTTTTTCCTGAATAATATTTTAAAGCCCATCAAACGAAAGGATACGAATAAACTCGAATCGTAAATCAACATGAAATAGACCGCAAGAACTGGCAGCAGGACCGCGAAAGAAATTTTTGTGTTGAGCATGTAGAAAATTGCAAACCCGGTAAGGTGCAAATACGAAGTTTTCTTTTCGCCTTTGAAAACAAACATCCCGTAAGCTGCTGCCAACAGGCATAAAGTCAACAAAGGTTCGCGCATGGATGATTTCGCATACGGAAATAAATTGGTGGTGAACAAAAGAGCAGCGGTAAGAAAAAAAGAAAGTTTTGGCGAATATCCAACGCGCCTGCAAAACATAAAGAACAACACGCCGATCATTGCGCAGACAAACTGATTGGTCAGCGAAAAGAACCCCTTAAGAATGAAAATTTGGTGGATTTCCGGAATAGGAAAGATTGTAATGACTAGTTTACCGAGCGAATAAAACGGAACGGATAGCAACGTGTACCCTATCCCGCCGCCAATATAAAACTTGCCGTCTCTGCCGTAGGATCCGTTATTCACGATCGTATCCGGCACCGCCAATGTTCCGCGCTCAACTACGCTTTGCGTCTCGAGAAAAAACGCCGTCTCATCGCTGGACGCAATTCGTCCACCGGCGGTCAGAACAAATATGGACAAATAGAAAACGAATAAAACAAAATACGATTTCATTTAAACTCTTTATCTCAGCGCAGTTTATTATTTATCAATTCGACGATTTCCTGCGACTTGCTCATCCAACTGTTTTCTTGAGCGATTTTACGCAATTCGGATTCGTCGGCTTTCTGTTTTAGGCTTTGCCGAACCATGCCAACAAATTCCTCTTTGTTCCCGGCAACATAAATTTCGGACCGAAGCCGCCGGATCTCTTCCGTGTAATCCATCGTCACGACAGATCTTCCGGCAGCAAGATATTCGTACATTTTATTGGGACTAAATCTTTCGATGAGCGGCGTTCTTTTGAAAGGAATCATGCAAACGTGAGCAGCGCGAATATACGCCGGAAGTTCGGAGTGCGGTTTTGTTCCCAGAAAATGAATGCGGGATATTTTTGAGAGCCGCTCCACATCAGATCTCACATGCGGCGATATGGAAGGCCCGACCATAACGACCGCGACATCCGGAATCTCATTGACAATCTTCTCAACGAGATCAAAATCGAACCAATCGGACAGTACGCCTGCGTAAAAAACAATGGGGCCCGGAATGGAGACAATATCCGCCGGCTGCTCTTTTTTTTCAGGATTTGCAAACAGATCGTAGTCCACACCGTTGCCGATTACATAACTTGCGGTAACGTGGTATTTACGAATATCCTCCAATAATTTTTCCGATACGGCAATGGAAATATCAGAATATTCGATGGTCTTCCTGAAATAATTTTCTGCGATCGGCAATGCGCCGGAGAACCCCATCGGGTAATCATTACAGTCATATATCAGTAATTTTTTCGGCAACCGTTTCAATACATCTGCGAAAAAGATATTCGAAGTGAATATCAGCCGGCTGCCGCCCGTAAAACCGGTTAACAACAAAACAACTTTCGTCCAAGCAAACAGTGTGATCGTCAGCAAGAAACGGATAAAAATGTTGCTTTGAATGGCATTGATCAGCGCGTATTCAGTTCCTTTGAATACCGGCAACGTCACGTACGTTACGCGTCCGTCGCGCCGCGGAATAAAATGGCTTTTTTTTCCGAGAGCAAAATTTTCAATGAACAATATTTCCCAATTGTCCGGAAAGTGGCGGATCAGATGGTGGTGCCTGTGCGTAAGAAAATTCCATTTTATTTCGGAAAACCAGATGACTTTCATGACATTCTAATGTTTGCGGGCAGAATACCGTCTACGAACCGGCCAGTTTTGAACTTTGAATACGATATTCGGTAAAATCCGGAAGATCTTTATTTTGAATCTGAATCTTTTCCCATAATTGTTTGGAAATATTCTTGGCCTTCAGCAGGTTGCGCGCATCAAGAAATTTGGTTTCAACGCTGATCTGTACTTTGTTCATCTCGCAGCGTTCCAAATTGGATTCATTCAGGATCGCTTCCCACAAATTGGCTCCGGTCATATCGGATTCCGTTAGATTGCACCGCGTCATATCCGATTGGCGGCAGTTGGATGCGCGCAGGTTGATCGCGGTCATATTGGAGGAACGCAAATTGCACTGCTTAAAAGTAGTGTGAAATGCGACGGCGTGGGACATATCGGATTCCACCAAGAATGATTTCTCAAAGATAGCCGACGATAAATCTGCATGCTGAAGTCCTGCACGTTGAACCTGACAATCAACCATGTGCGCTTTCTTGAAACTGCTGTGATCCATTACGGCGGAATTGAAATTGCAATGTTCAAACAAACAATGGTCAAATGTGGAATTGGAAAATTTTATCTTTCGTAAGTTCGCCTGCCTGATCGTTCGCCCGGATAAATTGATCGGTGACAGATCTAACAGAACATGCGTCATCCTGGACCGTTCTGCGTTAAATGCCGTGACATCTTCATTCATTAGCAGGTCCGTGAGCTTTTTGACCAGACCATGAAAATCCTGATGGCGCCGGCGTACAAAATCTTCCTGCTTCTGATTTAATGCTGACCTCAACAATTGAACGCCCCTTTCGGAAATCTGCGCATACCGACCGTCAAATCCGATCAGGTCGTCTTCCGATAAGCGCACCAGATAATTCTCCAAATTCGCGTACTTGAACTTAAGCTGTTCCCCAAGATACCGCACAGAAGTTCTTCCAAGCATTTGAATCATGTACATAACAAATAAACTGATGTGATGATATCCGCTGGTTTGCTCCAGGAGGTACGGCTCATCCACGACATACTTAAAATCCAGTGTGAATATCTCAAATACACGCGGCGTCATAGTCAAATCAAATTGGTCGTTAAAATTACACGCCTCATTCTTGCATAAGAGGCGCATATGCCACCGTTTTTCACCGTGCGCAATCTGATTAAAAGGAAACAGCGGATGATGGCAGACCGGGCAAACCGATGTAGTCGTCAAATTTTTCATGTTAATTCATGATAATTTCTTTTGGACAAAGAAGCAAGTCATTATTGGCTTTAGAGCTTGTTTAATAAGCCTTTGGGGCCATAGTGATTTGATATATTTCCCGAGTATTAGCATTTTAGTTGAATTTCGATTTCTGTTTTAGTATTATGCGAACCGTTCGTATTTTAACTGAATCAAATTAATTTTATGGTCTCGCTCGTCATTATTTTAACCGCTTCTTACCTGCTCGGATCTGTTTCACCGAGCATTATATTATCCCGTTTGTTAAAAGGAGTTGATGTTCGCACTACAGGGAGCGGTAACGCAGGCATGACCAATGCCATTCGCCTTTTGGGCGGTAAATGGGGCGCCGTGGTTGCTTTCATTGATGTCGCAAAGGGTTTTTGCGCAGCGATGTTCATTACGTCGCTGTTTTTCTCCGGTATAAATCTGGCTTATGTTGATGAAACCCTGGTGCGTATCCTGGCGGGCGTCGCGGCTGTGGCCGGACACATCTGGACGGTGTTTTTCGGATTCAAAGGCGGCAAGGGAGTGCTGACCGTTGCAGGGGCTGTCTTGGGTGTTGCGCCGCTGCAGGTAGGAATCTGTTTCCTCGTATTTCTTATTGTTTTCGGATTGTTCCGTTATATTTCGCTGGGATCCATCATCGGTTCATGGGTTTTTCCAATCATGGTTTTTATTCAGAGATTCATATTGGACAGCCATATATCGTTTCATCTAGTTTGGTTCAGTGTTTTTGTTGCTATACTGATAACTTTTACACATCGTGAGAATATCGAACGACTCCTGCGCGGCGAAGAAAAAAAATTCGGTAAGCCCGCAACTCACCAAAACACGTAATCACTTTGACGCTTCTGAATTTTCAAACGCACCGTTTTTCATTTCTTAAAAAATGGCTGGGCAACCTGGTCATGATGTGCGTCATTGTGCTTGGGATGTATCTGATAGCTGTCACGGCCATGCAGGCGGCGCGCGGTGAAAACAAGGCGCTGTGGCTTCTGTTCAGTTTTGCGGTAGCGGTAACGTTATTGGTATGGTTTCTGAAAAAATTTTGGGTGCTGGTCATGGACGACCGCGACACTCTGGATATTTTCAAAATCGCTTCGATCAATAACGGAGCCAATCTGGCGCATTTTCAAAGAGAATATTTTCAACAGTCTCAGATCGTCACGGAACGCGGATACAGCTACACCGTTCGTGACGGCCAGACTGAAATCCGCACTTCGCTCGTGTTCCTGGGAAAGGAATACGCTGACCGGAAGACCATTATCGGCGAGCAGTCGCTCCTGACTATTGCGATTCGGGTCGGCCAGCCTTTTATCATGGCGATCGTCAATCCGTCGGCCGATATCCGGGAATCGCTGGACCTGGAATTTTATGCCCCGGCCGTGCTGCACTCAAAAAGATATTCATATCAAAAACACGGTATCGTTTTTTCCGACTATGATAAAGACGCTATCCAGGCGATATTCGAAGATCCATTTTTGCAAACACAGCTGATCGAAATTTTTCAACGCTGCAAATTCAAATTCGCCGTATTTGACGAAAGAAAAACGGTTGCGGTCAAATCAGCCGCAGTGGAGACCATTGCGCACGACGTGGAGGCATTTCCCGTGCTGATGAATATCAGTCAGCTTATATCCGCGCAACATAAAAAATACATTATTCAATAACCACTAAAGGAGAATAACATGTCAAATGAAATGTCCAACGACAAAATGACCAAGTTAACCTATGCATTTTTTGCAGCGGCGGGATTGTCCCTGATCGCCGTGATCTATCTGCTGTCGGTTCAATTCGGCCACGGAAGCGTTAAGATCGGGTATGTCAAATCCGATGTACTTCTTGCGCAATACAAACCGGCGATGTCCGTACAGCAGCGGATGCAATTAGAATCCGTCGGCGCGCAGAAGGAACTGGAAGGCCGTTACAAAGAACTTCAGGATATGGATGCCGACCTTCAAAACAAACTCAAAGTCTTGACTCAACAGGCGCTGGCTCCACAAATTGAAAAATTCCAGAAGAAACAAAATGAATTTTATCAGCTGCAGCAGGGCCATCAGCAGGCGCTCCAGCAGAAACAAGCTCAATTGCTTGAGCCGATCTTTCAGGACATCAGCAATTTTATCAATAAGTACGGCAAAGACCATGGCTACACTGTAATTCTGGGAACGCCGATGGAAGGGCTGGTTGTGTACGGCGATTCGGGCGCAGATCTGACGGACACGATTTTGACGGAACTTAACGCAAAAGTACCTCCGACGATGCCGGTGCCGTTTGAGACGGGGAAAGCGGATTCCGCGAAGAAGTAATATTGGCCCTTGATGTGCCGGTTAATAGATTTGCCAGATTTGATGAATCTGGCAAATCTTATTTTTATTAGAAAGGTATCACATGTCCAAACCTCAGACGATCGGCGAACTCAAAAAAGCCGGTTATAAAGTTAAATCCGTCAAAGAAGAGATCCGTTCCAATCTGATCCACCTGCTGCGCGAGGGAAAAAATATTTTTCCAGGCATTGTCGGATACGATAAGACGGTGATACCGGAACTTATTCATGCCGTTTTATCACGACACGATTTTATTCTGCTCGGTCTGCGCGGACAGGCCAAGACGCGCATTTTGCGAAGTTTGGTCAATTTACTCGACGAGGAAATTCCCGTTATCAAAGACGCGCCGCTGAATGACAATCCGTTTGCGCCGATTTCACGAGTTGCCATCGACATGGTAGAGAAGAACGGCGACCAAACGGAAATTCGATGGCTTGGACGAGAGGAACGCTACGGCGAAAAACTCGCAACTCCGGATGTGACCGTCGCCGACCTTATCGGCGATATCGATCCGATCAAAGCCGCGACGCAGAAACTTCATTATGCCGACGAACGCGTTATGCATTTCGGCGTTATTCCCCGCAGTAATCGCGGGATATTTGCAATCAATGAATTGCCCGATCTGCAACCCCGCATTCAGGTCAGTTTATTCAATATTCTTGAAGAAAAGGATTTTCAAATTCGCGGATTCAATATCCGCATCCCGCTCGATATTCTTGTCGTATTTTCTGCCAATCCGGAAGATTACACTAATCGCGGCAATATTATCACGCCGCTGAAAGATCGAATCGATTCGCAGATACTCACCCATTATCCTTTGACCATCGAAGACGGAATGCATATTACGGAACAGGAAGCCTGGCAAAAACGGGACGCAGGAGATGTTCCGGTGCCTTTTTATTTTAAAGAGATTATCGAAAGCATCGCATTTCAGGCGCGGGCGAGTGAATTCATCGACCATAAATCCGGCGTCAGCGCGCGTCTTACGATTTCTTGTCTGGAAAATCTGATCAGCACCGCGGAACGCCGCGCCATTCTGCATAAGGAAGATAAACCTTTTCCGCGCATATGCGATCTGTACTATCTGATTCCGTCTATTACCGGTAAAATCGAACTGGTGTATGAAGGCGAACAGCAAGGGATGGCCACCGTAGCGAAAGTTCTGATCGGACGCGCCATCAAATCCGTTTTCAAAAACTATTTCCCCGATCCTCTTTCCAAAAAAGATCTGCCGGCTTATCAACCTATTCTCGCATGGTTTGCAGGCGGCCATCGAATTGAGATCTCTAATGACACGCCTTTCAAGCACTATTTTGATCTTTTGAATTCAGTTCCGTCACTGAAGGAAGTCGCATTAAAACATATGAAAGTGAATGCGTCCGATCAATTTGAAGTTGCCTCCGCGATGGAATTTGTTCTGGAAGGCTTACATCAAAACTCCTCGCTCAGTAAAGACTGGGTTGAATCGCACGTCAGCTACAAAGATATGATGGGCAGCATGCTCGGTAAGATCAATTGGGATAAGGAAGAATAAAGAGTTTTGTTGAATTAGCAACCATACGCTTCGTTGCATGGCGGGATTATTTCTGTCAACAGAAGCAATGAAAAACATAAAACAGGAAATGAAAAATCAATAAGTGAGAAAGCACTTATATATTTTTTATTTAGTATTTAGTGTTATTCAATCGAATTAAGCTATTCTATATCCTGAGCTGTTACTTGAAATAAGCTACACATCCCCAATCGTAACTGACAGCAGATCCAAAATTCCATCAAATTGTTTACTCCCCGCTCCGTACCCGACTGCGCGTATAAGCATCGGGATATCCTCTTTGACACCCGACGATAGGGCCTTTACGAGCGCGGCTCCGGTCGGCGTACATAATTCACCGGATATATTTTTATTGTGAATAATCGGGTAATTTTTGAGCAACTCGGCCGTTGCGGGAACGGGAACCTGCATAACGCCGTGAGAACATTCAACCGTTCCTCCGCCTAGAGCGATCGGCGTGGTGTAAATTTTTTCTATGCCCAGCTTGTGAAGGGCGATCACGCAACCTGCAATGTCGAGGATCGAATCTATGGCGCCAACTTCATGCAGATGCACTTTTTCAACTGATGTTTTATGGACAACCGCTTCGGCTTCTGCTAAACATGCAAAAACTTTCATCACCTGCCCTTTGCATGCCGCATCTAAAGAACTTTCTCCGATGATCGTTTCAATATCGTGCAAATGCCGGTGAGTCTGCTTTTCACGGCAGACAACTTCAAATCTTATTCCGTAAACGCCGCCGCGCCGAATCTGACGTAATGACAATTCAAACGGCTCACTTATCGGCAGTTTGGCCAGTTCGTTCTTCAAAACGGTTAATGACAATCCGGCGTCAAGCAGTGCGCCAAGCACCATATCGCCGCTGATACCTGATGTGCAGTCAATAAACGCTATTCTCATTTTTCACCTTCCGCTCGTTGTTCCGCTCTCAGGTATTCCTTGAATTTCTCCAGCGCTCTGCCGCGATGGCTGATTCGGTTTTTGACTTCCGGGTCAAGTTGCGCCATGGTTTTTCCGTATTCCGAGATAAAAAAAATCGGGTCATATCCAAAACCGAAATCTCCAACGGGCGAATGGCTGATGAGTCCTTCGCAAACACCATCAAAAAGCTGCTCAAAATATTTGTCCTCGGTGTCGGTTCCAACGTACGCCAGAACACAATGAAACCGCGCCGTTCGCTTTTCGTCCGAAATGCCTGCAAGTTCCCCCAACACTTTCTTGTTATTTTCCGCATACGGATGCCCATCACCGGCATAACGAGCGGAATACACGCCCGGCCTTCCGTCCAGCGCGTCTACTTCCAGGCCCGAGTCATCAGCAAGAGCATTCAAGCCGGTTGCGGCATAAATCTCTCTTGCTTTTTTCAGCGCGTTTTCGACAAACGTTTCTTTATCTTCTACGACATCTTTCAGATTCGGAAATTCCAGCGTGGTGTGCAATTCGATAGACATGCCCGTCAAAATTTCTTCTATCTCTTCAATTTTTTTCTTATTAGCGGTAGCTAAAATGATCGTATGCATGTTAGTTATGCTCAGATTAAATTTTCCAAATGTATTTAATTTCGTGTAAGTTTCAAATGCAATTTGATTGCATGATTAAGATTGAAGTTTTCTGACAAAACATGTACATTCAATTGTTATATAATTCATGCGAGGTGCCGATGGAATTTTCAAAAGAAGATATGATGGAGATCATGGCGGTGTTCAAGGCCGAGAGCGCTGAAAACCTGGCTGTTTTGACCGACAAAATGAAAGAGATCGAAAAAAACCCGACGAATCCTGCTGCGATAGAACTGCTCCACCGCACGTCGCACAGCATGAAAGGCGCAGCGCGTATGCTCGGGCTGACGCCGATCGAAGAGATCGGACGCCTTCTGGAGGACGGTTTTAAAGCCGCGAAGGAAGGAAGACCGGTTATAAATCCCAACACCATTACAATCATCAACGAGGCGGTCCAGAGTGTCGGCCTGCTCATTGAGAAGCTGTCGACCGAAGGCACCATGGACGGCATTGACATTACGGCTATTCAAAAAAAGTTAGAACAATTCAAATAGGTTTATCTTGACGCATGACATCATGAAGGGAGCGGAGCCTTTTTATTTTGCATCGCCTTCGCATAAGACCCTGGTTATACTTGTCCACGGATTCACATCCACCTGTCACTCGATGCGTGAACTCGGTCAGAAATTCTTTGAAGCAGGTTTTGACGCGTGCGGCATATTGCTTCCCGGACATGGAACAACTCCGGAAGACATGGAAAAAAGAAAATGGACGGAATGGCTTGAAGCCGTTGAAAATAAACTGAATGAACTATCAACGGGTTATGCCAACGTATTCCTTTGCGGCCAATCGATGGGCGGTTGTTTATGCCTGTATGTGTCTTCATTCCACCCTGTGACAGGCGTAATAACGATTTCGTCCGGGATAAAATTATTCGGCTGGAAACTAAGATTACTGCCTTTGATAAAATATTTTACACGATTCATCAAAAAATATGACGGCCCGGATATCAAAGACCCGGCTGCAAAAAAAGCGGAAGTTCACTACGATCTCATGCCCATCAAAAGCATTATGGAACTTCAGCGTTTTCTGAAAAAACTCGGCGGCCGGATGTCTCACGTTAAATGCCCTGTTTTACTTATCCACGCTGAACAAGATCATACGTTTGAATTCAAAAACCAAGCGCTCATGTTCCATGCGCTCGGATCGGTAAATAAAAAACAAATAGTTTTAAAAAATAGCTATCATATTGCAACCGTCGATTACGACAAACTAACGGTGCAGAACGAATCCATTCAATTTATTAAGGAAACATGCAAATAAAAGAACTCACGGCTGTGGACGTCACCATTGACCGCAGCGGAAAAAAAATGTCGATCATCTGGGGTGATGACCATTCCAGCGAATACAGCTTCGATTACTTGCGTTCCATTTGCCCCTGCGCGAACTGCGATGCTACCAAACACGGCGGCACGCCGGTAAACGACGGCTCCATGGATATCGCTCGTTTCAAAGATATTGCTATGAGCGACGTTGAGGAAGTGGGCCGGTATGCGCTGCGTTTCACATGGTCAGACCAACATGATACCGGTATATTTTCGTATACCTACTTACGCGGCAATTGCTTGTGCGGAGTATGTAAAACAAAATGGAAAATGGAGTAAGACATCATGATAGAATTATCAAGCAAGGGCTATTTTATGAAAAGAGGAATTGCATGCCTTTTAAGTATCATATCCTTCACCTCGTGTGCGACTATGCAGCCGGGAAAAAAATCGGACGCCGATTTTGTAAAAGCGCTGGAGGAATCAGAAAAGAACAAAAATAAGAAATTAGATTTTCTGGCCGACGAAAAACTGCCCAACGATGAGTTTATTCCGCCGGATACGGCTGACATTTCAGCTGCGGCTGTAGTCATGCCGGTTGAATACAAAGAGATCGCGCCGACGACTTTTGCAAAATACCGGATTCAGGTTTTTGCGGGCAGCGTGGAGAATGCCTATAAGAACTATGTGCAATTATCTTCCAATCCGGAAAATAAAGAAATATATATGGTAAAGGATCAGGACGGGAAATGGAAAGTGTGGGCTGGTGCATATTCTACGCACGCCGACGCCGAGACGGCTAAAGCAAAATTTATTCAATCCGGATACCCTGATGCATGGATCAACGAAATGAAGGGACGATACGCGCCGGCCGGACCTGCCTTTTGGGTGCAAATAGGCTCTTTTCAAAATGAAGCTTCTGCTCAGAAGGCCAAGGCTGAAGCGGAATCTCGGATCAAAGAGAACATATCAATTGAACTCGTTGACAAAACCTGGAAAGTTTGGGTTGGCGGATTTGCGGAACGCGGACAGGCTGACGAATTGAAAAAGAAAATACAAACGTTTTATCCGAAATCTTTTGTCGTAAGGCACGGAGAATAATGATCGAATTAAACGACGTATACGTCGTATACCATGAAAAATCCAGCGTGGCGGGTGTTTCACTCAGAATTGAACCCGGTGAATTTGTGTATTTGCTCGGATCCAGCGGTGCAGGAAAGAGTACGCTGCTTAAACTGTTGTATATGGACCTGTTGCCAACACGCGGCGATATCCGCATCGGCGAGTTTGAATCGAAAAATCTGAAAAAGAAAGAAATACCGTTTCTTCGCCGACAACTCGGCATCGTCTTTCAGGACTTTCGTTTGCTGCGCGACCGTTCCGTCTATGACAATATTGCCTTTGCCCTGATGGTCACCGATACGCCCAAAATTGAAGTACCAAAAAAAGTCATGAAGGTTCTCGCAGAGGTCGGACTGTCCAATAAAAAAAATCGTATGCCGTATGAACTTTCCGGCGGCGAGCAGCAGCGCGTCGTCATAGCGCGCGCGCTCGTAAACGATCCCATCGTTATACTCGCAGATGAACCTACAGGAAATCTGGATCCGGAAACGTCCATGGAGATCATGCAGTTGCTCCTCAAGATTAATGAAAAGGGAACGGCCATTATCATGGCAACGCACGATCATGAAATTGTAAAAAAGATCCCCAAACGTATTATCCGAATGGAAAAAGGAGCTTTGGCTTCCTCCGAAATATTGAACTAGCGTACCTATCGCCCCTGAAAAAATATAGAAACCATATAGGCTTCAGGTCATGAAACGTGAAATAAAAAAAATTCTCATTGCCAATCGCGGCGAAATTGCTATTCGAATTATCCGTGCATGCAGGGAGATGGGCATCGTCAGCGTCGCCGTATTTTCAGAAGCCGACCGCACCTCCGCACACGTTCGACTCGCCGATGAAGCTTATTGTGTCGGTGAAGCGCCGTCAGCCAAAAGCTATCTCGTGATGGAAAACATTATCGATGCCGCCAAAAAATCCAAGGCGGACGCAATTCACCCGGGATACGGTTTCTTAAGTGAAAATGACGATTTTGCAAAACTTGTTCGTGATAATGGAATTATCTTCATCGGCCCTTCTGCTTCCTCGATGGCGATGATGGGCAATAAAACCGAAGCGCGAAAATTAGCCAAAAAATGCGGTGTGTCGACCGTTCCAGGAACGGAGTCCGGAATTACAAGCAAAGAAGAAGCGATGGCCGTTGCAAAATCCATCGGATTTCCCATCCTGATCAAAGCGGCAGCCGGCGGCGGCGGCAAAGGAATGCGTGTCGTCACGGAGGAATCTGAACTGAACGACGCTATCGACCGGGCACAAGGCGAGGCTCGTTCTGCATTCGGCGACGACACGGTGTATATCGAAAAATATGTAACCCAGCCGCGGCACATTGAAATTCAGATTTTAGGCGATGAACACGGCAACATCGTCTACCTCGGCGAACGCGAATGTTCGATCCAGCGCCGCCACCAAAAAGTTATTGAGGAATCGCCATCCGCCGTCGTCAGCCCGGATATGCGCCAACGTATGGGAGAATCCGCCGTTGCCTTGGCGCGCGAAGCCAAATACTTCAGTGCCGGCACCATCGAATTTCTCGTCGATGCCGAGCTTAATTATTATTTTTTGGAAATGAATACGCGTCTGCAGGTGGAGCATCCCGTTACGGAAATGGTTACGGGCATCGATCTGGTTCGTCAGCAAATCCTGATCGCCTCAGGCGAAAAACTACCCTTTAATCAGGACGACATCAAAATAGACGGACACGCCATCGAGTGCCGAATTTACGCAGAAGATTGTGACAATAATTTTGCACCGTCGATCGGAAAGATCGAGCATCTGGAACCGTCTTACGGTCCCGGCATCCGTGAAGACAGCGGAATTTTTGAAGGCGACACAATTCAGATCTATTACGACCCGATGATTTCTAAATTAGCCGCATGGGGCAAAACACGCGGAGAAGCAATTGGACGCATGCGCCGCGCATTGCGTGAATACGCCATTGTCGGCGTCGAGACTACGATCCCCTTTTGTTTGTTCGTCATGGAAAATAAGAAGTTCATTGAAGGAAATTTTGACACGGGATTTGTCGCGCAGGAATTCTCACCTGACAAACTAACACACAAAGAAGACCTGATCGCCGCCGTTGCCGCCGCAGTGCATGATTATATTCGTAACCGCGATCAGAAATCACAGGCGATTAAGACTTCGTCGGGTTCCACAAAAAGTAATAAATGGAAATGGGCGGGACGAAAAGCGGGGATTGGGTTAGATTAACGGGATTAATCCCATAAAGTGATTCTCGTAAAACGATAAATTATCAGAAAAAATATTGAAGCCGGAGGCTTTCAGATATTTGTAGCCATATGTCCATGAGACCCTCATTCGACCCCGCAGGGGTCGAATTAAAGACACCATTCTTTTCTACAAATATTTGAACCCTCTGGGTTCAATCTATTGATATTTACATGGCCGACACCTATTCACAAATTTATATCCATGTTGTTTTTTCTGTTAAAAACCGAGAATCGCTCATTCACCCGCATTGGGAAGATCAGCTTTTTAAATACACCACCGGTATTGTTCAAAACAAACTGCAAAAAATGCTCGCAATAAATGGAATGCCCGATCATATCCATTTTTTGATCGGAATGAAACCGTCCTGCTGTTTGTCTGATTTGGTTAGAGAAATAAAAAAATCAACTAACAAATTTATAAAAGAAAAAGGGTTCACAAAACTCGAATTCAACTGGCAAGAAGGTTTTGGTGCATTTTCATGCAGCCATTCTCAATTAAATACGGTCATTAAATATATCCTGAACCAAAAAACACATCACAAAAAAAGAACATTCAAA
>JAEUSK010000222.1 GCA_016787925.1 bacterium
GGCTGCGGCGTAAGGGATATAAATCCCCACGGCAGCAGCAAAATCAGCAATACTGCAGGCATCAGCATTCCGAGAAGTAAACCGAAAATAAGTTCCCGTATCCATTTCGCATGAAAACTCAGACCGATGGAACGCCATGACCGCTTATCGAGTATCTTTAGGGCTGCAAACGTTAAAACACTAATTCCGATCAGCCAGCCTGCTACATGTATCAACGACCTGAAATCATGACCTGACGCCGTAACGGGCAACGCAGGCAAGTATACCGTATAAAATACTGAAATAAAATTGGACAGGACGAACAAGAAAAAGAAAAAGATTAATATACGCCATTGCCACTTTATCTGGGCAATGTGATTAAAGAGAAATTGATAGACCTTACCGTCAGGATTCATGATGATGTTCCTTAATTATTCAGTTCGATATCTTTGTAATAAACATCCTGCTCCGTGTCCGTGCTGTCAGCGGCCTTAATGCCGATCATGAACCGGCGCGCTTCGCCGGTAATCTTGAACGTGCAGGGCAGGTTCCTGGCCATGGTCAATGAATCGATCACATCTTTTTCATGCAGCATCTTGACTATTAGATTCATAAAATTGGCATGTTTTTTTTTCGGCAAACCGTCTTCAAAATACCTCTCATATTTTTTCGGATTCGGGATAATAGTTGCCAAAAACACGGACTCACCCACCGTCAGATCTTTTGGTTTTTTACGAAAATAAAATTCCGTTGCCCGCCCGACGCCGTGAACATCCGGGCCCCATTCTATGATATTCAAATAAATTTCCAACAGTCTTTTTTTATGTTTTTCTTTGTCGCGTTTTTCATCCAGTAATTTCTCATGATTAAACAGCCAGGTAAGAATCAATTCCTGAAACTTGCGTGAAATTGTTTTTTCTCTGCTCAGGAAAATGTTTTTCACGAATTGCATTGAAATCGTGCTCGCCCCGCGTGCGAATTTTTTTTCGCGGATATTGTCGCGCAGGCTTCGCCCGATCTGTAAAACGTTAAACCCGTCGTTCTTGAAGAAAGAATTATCCTCGCAGAATAACACGCTATTGATGAGAATCGGCGGAATGCTATCGAGCGGCTGGAAATACGGATTACTTCCGCCAACAAGATATGTGCTGTCCGTGTCATCCTCCCGTGTGAACGTATAATTAAAGCTGTCCCGCAGAACCTTAACTTCAATCGAATCGCCAAGAGAAAACACCCTGAAATCATCGCTTACGGTCAAGGTGGGATTATACTTGATGCTGTCCAACTGTTCAAAATCCAATTTCAAGGCAGCTTCAAATTCGAATGAGCCGCGGACCTTAATACCGTCAATTCGCGTCAGCAGACCTTCCGGCACCGATGAAAAAAAATCATTCATAGGTATCATCGGCATTTTGAAGTTCACGTCTAACAGCGGATGGCCATGCAGGCGTTCGATCTTGCCGCTTATAAAACCCGTTATCTTATTCAGGTAGACTCTGGTAGCGGGGCGAATGGCCAGTTCATCCGCTCCAAAATCAAGGTCTAAATCAAAACCAACATTGAGATTGCGTAATTTCTTTTCGGAAACCGCGTCGGACAAGATTTCCATTTCATTGATATTTACGGCGGCCTTTATGTTGCTCCGATCGTCATCGTCTTCGATGCTGTATATCTGAGCGTCAAAACCTTTCAGAGATATTTCGCCGTCAAAAAACGATTTTATAAAAGGTAATTTGAAATTCGAATCGAACAACGCATTAAGTACAATCTGGCGTTTTGAGTGATTCAGCGATCCGTTGATCTCCAGTTGATTTACCGTCGCCGGCGATTGAACGATTGAGCCCCGCATTTCAAACTGCGCATCGCGCAAAAGGCTTTCACGCAAAGTCAAACTGAAATCTCTGAAACTTATTTCGTCCGGCTTTGGGGCGATCTTACGGCTTAAAAGACGATGACCTGAGTAATCTCGATAAAGGACGTCCAGGTGACGAATTTCAAATGACGGAAGTCTTTTCTGCAGGTACGTGTCAACAAATTGCGCGATTTTGTTTTTTTGTTCAGGCTGGCCAGTTTCCGCGTCCGCGCTGGGACGCGATTGAAATGCTCTGAGAATAGTCAAGAGATTATTCGTGCTGTCAGTGGTACGGATCACGTTGGCTCTCAAGGAATCTATCGTGATCGCATGCACATATCGGCCCGTCAAAAACCCTCCCAAATACAGATCCACATTCAGCTTTTTGATTTCAAGAACTTTGTTTGAATTGTCAATTCCTGCGTGGGACAGCGCGGCCAAGGTAAATGAATCAGAAGCAATGGTAAGGTTCTCAATTTGGAATGTCGCCGTGTTCAAGAACGTCAGCGACTGAAGAGTGATTTTGCAATTGATCCTCTTTTCTGTTCGCACAATCGCATCGCGGATCTTTTTTTCAATCACCGTGTGCAGGATCGGGGGAACAACAAAAACCACAATGCCCGCGCCAATGAAGACAAGTCCGATGATCCAGTATTTGAAAAAAAGATCTCTCATTAAAATAAATTACAGCAAGATTCCGGCGATCGTGCCCGCCATCAGAGTTGCCAGCGCTCCGCCCAAAACGGCGCGCAGGCCTAATGCCGCGATGTCTTTACGGCGTTCCGGCGCCAGCGGAGCAATGCCTCCGATCTGAATAGCGATCGACGAGAAATTAGCAAAACCGCATAATGCAAATGTGGCAATCATGATCGATTTGGGATCTTGAATGGCTTTAGTGTGAATTAATCCGGCCATATCGGAATACGCAACGAACTCATTAAGAACAATTTTCGTTCCCAACAATCGCCCTACTTCCTGAGCCTCGCTCCATGGAACGCCGGTAAGAAATGCCACGGGTGCAAATACGTAGCCGAAAATGTCCTGTAGCGTTAAATTCTCAATGCCAACCCAGCCGCCGACGATTCCAAATAGGGCATTGAATAAAGCGATGAGTGCGATAAATGCCAGGAGCATTCCGGCAACGTTTAATGCTAAATTCATTCCGTCTGCCGCGCCAGTTGCCGCCGATTCGATAACGTTGGATGCATTTTTTTCGACTTCAACTTTAACGCTGCCCTTCGTCACGGGATCTGAAACTTCAGGAAACATCATTTTTGAAATCGCCAGGCCCGCAGGCGCCGCCATGATACTCGCGCCCAATAGCTGCGTAGCGAACATGATCTGTCCCTGCTCGATCGGAACGCCGTATGTATCCGCGTACGACTGTCCCAGCATTTGAATATAGGCCGCCATTACGCCGCCGGCAATGGTGGCCATTCCGCCAACCATGATGGTAAGTAATTCTGAATTGGTCAAAGTCTTAATAAACGGCCGTATCATCAACGGCGCTTCCGTCTGACCGACAAAAATATTTGCGGTACAAGATAACGACTCCGCGCCGCTCGTGCCCATGAGTTTCGACATTACCCATGCCATGCCTTGCACAACTTTTTGCATGACGCCGAGGTAATACAGCAGGGACATCAGGGAAGAAAAGAAAATGATGGTCGGCAAAACCTGAAATACGAAGAAAAATCCGAGGCTTCCGTTCGCACCGGGACTGATCGCCAGATTTCCAAATACAAATTGTGCGCCGGCGGTGGTGTATCCGAGAATGGCCACGAATCCTTCTCCGATCTTCTCGAAAGCGATCGCAAGAAAATTAAACGGCGCGCCCCATTCCTTTCCTTTAATAACGAGAATTCCAAAGACAACCTGTATGAGCATCCCCATCCCGACCAGCCGCCAGTTGATGCGTTTCTTATTATTCGAGGCTGCATACGCTATGCCGAGAATGCCGATTAAACCAAGTAGGCCGATGAATCTTTCCATGTTGACTCCGCTTATAGTAAAAAGAAGTGATAAAAAGGTTTGGCAAAGTAGAAAATTAATTTTTTTTAAGCAAGGTTATCTTGCGGTCTGAAATTCTTAAATGATCTGATCCAATCGTTAATCGAAAAAAGTCCTGAAAATATTTTCGGCTACTTCTTTCAGAGATTCCACGGAGCCGTTATTGCTAATGACTATATTTGCGCGGCGGACCTTTTCATCCAAGGGCATTTGGGATGCAATCCGATGACTGATTTCATCATCAGTCAATTGGTCGCGCTGCTTAATACGCGCTATGCGATTTTTAAGGTCTGCATTAACTACTATTACCTTGTCAAAGATATTTTCAATGCCCGTTTCGTATATGAGCGCGGCGTCAACCACTATTATTTCGTTGCCCGCACTTTGCGCCGCTTCGATCTCGTGCCGAACGCGATTAAACAAATGCGGGTGAACAATCCGGTTTAACTGTCGTTTCTTTTCTTCGTCCGCAAATACAAAAGCACCTAATTCTTTTCTTTTCAATGTTCCGTCCGAATTTACAAATTGCTGCCCGAAAGCCATCGCAATTTCCTGCAAAACCTCCGGCTGTGTTTCAACTACAGTTTTACCGATCTCGTCCGCATCAATGATCTTTGCGCCAAGCTGTTGAAATATCTTAGCGACTTCCGTTTTACCGCAGCCAATACCCCCCGTGAGACCGATCAAAACACTTCTCATTTGACGTTTATTCTCTGGTTAATATCTGGCAGTTAATAAATTCCAAACTCAAATGGCCAAAATAACTATTGTTACTGTAGTTTTGAATTGTTGTCATTGAATATTATTTGTTATTTGATGCTTGGAATCCAGATTTTCACAATACCATTTGGCCTAATATAATTTGTATAATTAACACCTAAGATAAAAGCTAAATTTTCGTTGAAATAATAACCCTAAACCATTAAGTTCTTTCTGCATGCAACGAACTCACCACCTGACACGGCAGTTTCATGAAAATAATTGACCTGCGAAGCGACACCATTACAAAACCCTCACCTGAAATGCGCGCGGCAATGTCTGCCGCAGAAGTCGGCGATGATGTTTTCGGCGAAGACCCGACCGTGAATGAATTGCAGCAGGTGGTTGCAAGAATGTTTGATAAAGAGGCAGGACTCTTTGTTCCGAGCGGAACCATGGGCAACCAGCTTGCCGTCAAAACGCATACCCAGCCCGGCAATGAGATCATCCTCGAAGCCGATGCGCATATTTTCAAATATGAAGCCGGCGCCGCGGGTATGTTATCCGGCGTGATCACAAAAATTTTACCCGGAACGAATGGCGTATTAACTGCCGCGCAGATCGATCGATCGGTCAATAACCTTGACGATATTCACGCTGCGCCGACCGGACTTATTGCGCTGGAAAATACGCATAACCGAGCAGGCGGAACGATATATCCGATTGAGGAAATTAAGAAAATCGCGGACGTCTCGCGGCGGCGTCATATCCCGCTTCACCTCGATGGCGCGCGCGTGATGAATGCCTGCGTCGCTACGAATATCAAGCCGATGGAATACGGATCATATTTTGACAGCATCTCGATCTGCTTATCCAAAGGCCTGGGCGCGCCAGTGGGTTCTGTTTTGGTTGGAACAAGGCCGTTCATCGACAAAGCGCGATACTTCAGAAAGGCATTCGGCGGCGGAATGCGTCAGGTAGGACTTCTTGCGGCGGCCGGATTGTATGCGCTTCGGCATAACGTTGATAAACTGCGCGAAGATCATCTCAAGGCAAGAAAACTTGCCGAGTCTATTTCTGAATTAAAATCATTTACGATAGACTTGTCCACCGTGCAAACCAACATTGTGATCTTTAGCGTGAAGAGCGGAACGTCTTATGATATCATAGATAAATTAAAATCGCAGGGCATTCTCGCCATTCCATTCAGCGACGTTAAAATTCGTTTCGTCACGCATCTTGACGTTTCAATAGACGATATCGATCACACGATCAACACTTTGAAAAAACATTTTAATTAAAAAATAAAAACTATGAGCTCATACCCGGAAAAAATGCTTGCCGATCAAATTGAAAAGATCATCGCCGATCTGAAAAACGCCGCCGCTATCAAAATGCCTTCGGAACAAACCAGTTGCGAGGCTTGCACCAATACGGATTGTAAACGTTCCGACAGTTGCCATTGCATTGTCTCGAAACATCCCGAGGTCGCCGATCAGATGATCGAATGCGGCGCGTGCCGTATTTCCTCGAGCCTCGGCATCAGTCCGGCCAAACAGCAGATTGCGCGTCTGATCGATCATACATTACTCAAACCTGAAGCAACGAAGCAGGAAATTGACCAGTTATGCGAAGAAGCGCGTATGTACTGTTTCGCTTCCGTCTGTGTCAATCCCGGTTGGGTTAAACGCTGCGCGCAAAAGCTTCACAAAAGCGGCGTGCTCGTCTGCACGGTGGTCGGCTTCCCGCTCGGAGCCACCAGCAGTCAATCCAAAGGATTCGAAACACAAACGGCCGTTGCGCAGGGCGCACAGGAAATTGACATGGTTATTAATGTCGGCTGGCTCAAATCACGCGAATATGATTTGGTCAAAAAAGATATTCAGGAGGTTGTTCGCAATGCCGGGCGGCGCCCCGTCAAAGTGATCATCGAAACCTGCCTGCTCACCGACGAAGAAAAAATAAAGGCGTGTTTGCTCGCCAAAGAAGCCGGCGCAGCCTATGTGAAGACATCAACGGGATTCAGCAAGGGCGGCGCGACGGCTGCCGACATCGCGCTTATGCGAAAAGTTGTAGGCACACAAATCGGCGTTAAGGCCTCCGGCGGCGTTCGCACCTATGAGGACGTCGTGCAAATGGTCGAGTCTGGCGCCACGCGCATCGGCGCCAGCGCCAGCGTCAAGATCGTCAGCGGGAAAGCCGGTTCCTCTCAGGGATATTAGTACTTCAAACATTATTTTTTTTTTGCGATTATCTCATGCAGGTTGAATGCCGATTAAAATGACCGCGCGTTAGAAAACTCCTTGCAACATTTAGCAGTGAAATAATACAGGAAAACTTATGAGCTTCAAAACGATCGACCGTCATATCATTGACATGGAGCGAACGCATCCGGAAGCAACCGGTGAATTGTCGGGATTGCTTACGGATATTGCGCTTGCCGGCAAGATCATCGGCCACGAGGTCAATCGCGCCGGACTGGTAGATGTACTGGGATTGACCGGAACGGAAAACGTTCATGGCGAAGCGGTAAAAAAACTGGATATTTTTTCACACGACACGCTCGTCAATATTATTTCCGGTGGACGCGGGGAGATCTACATGCTGGGATCAGAGGAAATGGAACATCCGCTCAGTTTGAAGGACACCATACCCGGCGGAAAATATATTATCAACTTCGATCCGCTCGACGGTTCTTCCAATATCGACGCCAATGTCAGTGTCGGAACGATATTCTCCATTCTCCGCAAATACCCCAACGCCAACGTAAGTGAAACCGATATGTGCCGTCAACGCGGCATTCAGCAGGTAGCTGCGGGGTATATTATTTACGGATCCAGCACCATGTTCGTATACACAGCCGGCCAGGGCGTTCACGGATTTACACTCGATCCGGGTTTAGGTGAATTCATTTTGTCTCACGAGCATATACAAACGCCGAAGCGCGGCAAAATGTACAGTATCAACGAAGGCAATTCCAATAAGTGGAATGATGGCGTTCGCCGTTACATCAGCTATCTGAAAGAAGACAACAGCGCTGACAAGCGGCCATATTCGGCCCGTTACATCGGATCACTCGTAGCTGATTTTCACCGTAATTTATTATATGGCGGTATTTTCTTATATCCGGAAGATAAGACCAATCCCGAAGGAAAATTGCGATTGCTGTACGAGGCCAATCCGCTTGCCATGCTCATCGAACACGCCGGCGGCCTTGCGTCCGACGGGCATCGCCGTATCTTAGAGATTGATCCGGCCGACCTGCATCAGCGCGTGCCTTTGATCATCGGGAGTCAGTACGACGTGGAACTCGCTTGTAAATTTATTCAGGGGAAAATAAGTACGTAGCGAGAGACAGTTCTTTGATCGTCTGGTGTGTTATTTTGGAATCAAATAACCAGGAGCATTTGATGTCTAAAAGTTTTCTGAAATCGTCGATATTGCTTCGCATGGCTATCATAGCTTTTTTGACTCTCTTGTTATTAATTCCGGCAGCCATTGTAGAATCATTGATTAAAGAACGCAGCGAACGCCGTGACTCAGCCATTCGTGAGGTCAGCGACAAATGGGGACTGCCTCAAATAATTACCGGCCCAATCTTAACAATCCCTGTCAGGCATTTCGTTCAGGACGAAAAGGGAAAAGAAATTCCATTAATTGAATATCTGCACATCTTGCCTGATTCATTGGCAATAGAGGGCCAGCTCTCGACAGAAACAAGATCTCGCGGAATTTATGAAGTGATCTTGTATAACAGCCAACTGTCTTTATCGGGAGGATTCAATTTCGAAATTATCTCCGCTTACTTGCAGAGCGGTTACACCGCTATTTGGAACGATGCAGTTATAACCATTGGAATTTCTGATCCTCGGGGAATTAAAGAGAATGTGCACATGGTCTTCGGTGAACATGCTTATGCCGCCGGAGCTGGAGTTCGATTCCCTGATATTGTCTCTTCCGGAATTACTGTGCTGCCCAAACTGGACGGAACAAGCAAAAACTACCCGTTCTCATTCTCACTCAGTCTCAATGGAAGTTCAGAAATACAGTTCTGCCCGGTTGGAAGGCAAACTGCCATAAACCTGAAGTCATCGTGGCCTAGTCCCAGTTTTACCGGCGCCTTCCTTCCAGACTCACGATCATTAAGTGATTCAGGTTTTTCAAGTCATTGGAATGTTCTGGAACTGAACCGTAACTTCCCGCAATTTTGGTTGAACAAACGCTATGATGTTACTGAATCCGTTTTCGGCGTGCGCTTACTTCGGTCTGTCGATGAATATCAAAAAACATTGCGTACCGCCAAATATGCAATACTTATTGTCTCGCTTACTTTTTTAGCATTTTTCCTTTCCGAAGTTCTTTCGAAGGAAACGCTGCATCCTATTCATTACTCGCTTGTCGGCCTAAGCCTTATCCTTTTTTATCTGCTGGTGACTGCCCTGTCGGAACATTTTGGATTTGACTCCGCCTATTTTGTCTCGGCGGCCTCCATTGTAGTCCTTATAGGACTATACTCGATGGCGATCGCTTCACAACGCAAGACTCCCGCAGTTATAGCCGCAGTTCTCTTTGTATTGTATATTTTTCTCTACATCGTCTTACAAAATGAAGACTATGCCTTGTTGATTGGCAGTATGGGGCTTTTGACCATAACGGCCATAGTCATGTACTTGACACGAAAAGTTGACTGGTATTCAGTTGAAAATCCCGAACAACATAAAACGTAAGTAGTCATAATACAACATCATGCAGATTGAATGGAATTTCTTCCTATATTAATCGAACCTCAAAATTTTGAAATGATATACAGTGAATAATGCCTCACCGCCGAATATCGGGCTTGATCAAATTGGACAGATTGCTGTTCCGGTAACTGATATTGAAAGAGCAATCGTATTTTACAGAGACACATTGGGAATGCGTTTCCTTTTCAAGGCGCCGCCGGGATTGGCCTTTTTCGATTGCGGTGGAGTTCGCCTCATGCTGGATGAACCGGCAAAGGATAATGCCGGACAGGGTTCCATTATTTATTATAAGGTTGACAATATAATGCAGACCTTTGAAACGCTTGCCGCACGAGGAGTTAAATTTGAATCGAAGCCTCACATGATTGCAAAAATGCAGGGCTATGATTTGTGGATGGCGTTTTTTCGGGATCCTGACAAGAATCTTCTTGCACTTATGAGCGAGGTCACGTAACCGGTAGCTGACTAAACTTTTGAACTCATTATCATATTGTTGCTTGCGATTCACAAATTAAAATATAAATTATCTAAATAACCGTGACGATTGGCTCAGATTAATACGCCGCACCTTTGCAAAAGCAAAAATGCGCGCGTGATCACTGAGATAGGAAATAGCTTCAACATGGCCAAATGAGATTATTCAAGGTATGAAATGGACATAGAAAAAAATAATAATCAATCTGAACATCAAGAACCGGCAAGCCGTATCAACCGGATCGCGCTGACCTTTGCCGGACATGCTTTTGTCGGGTTAGGCATTATCGGCGCCATATTACCCCTCGTACCAACAACCGTATTTCTCCTTTTGGCTGCAACCTGTTATGCGCGCAGTTCGCCGCGGTTTTATCACTGGCTGATGCACAACCGATACTTCGGTAGTTACATAAAAAATTACAAAGAAAATCAGGGCACTCCCCTTTCCGCTAAGATCTTCTCAATCTCCATTCTTTGGATCACCATTCTCGCCTCTATATTTACGGCAAAAACCCCATGGTATGTCAACGTAATCCTTATTCTCATTGCCGTAGGCGTTTCCATTCATCTCATCATGATCAAGACACTCAAGAAAAACTGATCCGTCTATCCCGTTATCGCATAGGTCATCCTGCGCACCTCAAACTGCCAAAACAGCCCCCTATAGGTCTGAATATTATTCTGCATGAGATTAATTTTTCTTAATATTTGATTTCCATCATGCTTCATTGCGCCTAAGAACCTATATTTTGATGGAGTAAAAATATGCAAGTATTCGGACGCTTGAACTATCGGTTCTTCTATACTTCAACCACTAATACAAAGGCGTATAGTTCAAGTTACGGCATTTCAAGACAATTTTCTGACTTGTATCTAACAGCCACTTATAGAACGTATCATTACCGTTATACTTTTCAGAACTCACAATACAGCCGGAGTTCAATCACGATAGACGGCAGTTATGCTCTCACCAGAAAACTTTTTACTTCATTTGAATACGGATATTCTACGGGCCAATATGAAAAAGCAGACCGTTTTTTTATCGAATTGAGTTATAGGTTCTAATTTTAATATTTTTCTCTCCTCCATGAATCAATCCTTCAAACTAAAACTCGCATGTAAATTATAACTTCGTATTCCGTTCTATACGCTCTTGATTTTTCCATTATCGTTCTGTATATTATCATTGATTACCCACACCAAATAGAAACCTAATGATCTATTCCCCTGCTGCGATCGACAAACGATCATGGTTGAGTTTAGATGAACATCCGTTCATTGGCCCGGATCGGCGGTTTTTTACTTATAACCAGTACATTCAATGGCGATTCGGACGGAGAATTCATCGTGTAACCATTGATGCGGGATTTACCTGTCCCAACCGTGATGGCACTATTGCAAACGGCGGATGTACGTATTGTAATAACGACGGATTCAGCCCGGCGTCCCAACTATTCCGTTCAAAGGTCTATCTTAAACCGTCAGTACCCGTTCAGAATCAAATTGATAGCCAGCTTCCTTTCCTAAGAAAACGATTTCATACTGATCGTTTCCTTGCCTATTTTCAGTCTTACAGCAATACCTACGCTCCGGTGGATGAACTTGAGTCACTTTACCGTGAGGCGCTTACGCATCCCGATATAATGGGCCTGGCCATTGGAACGAGGCCAGATTGCGTGGACGACGAAAAACTGTCTCTGCTTGAGCGAATAGCGCAAAAACATTATGTCAGTATTGAATACGGCTGTGAATCTATTTATGACCGAACTTTGCAATGGGTCAATCGCGCGCATGATTACCGATGTTTTGTTGATACCGTAAACTCTACTGTTGGGAGAAATATCGATATCACAGCACATATCATACTCGGATTTCCAACGGAAACACGCGACGAAATGATTGAGATGGCCGATGCGCTGTCTGAACTTCCGATCGATTTTATCAAGATGCACAATCTTCACATAGTTGAAAAAACCGCTCTGGCCTCGACGTACCAATCCGATCCTTTTCATGTCTTCGAGAAAAACGAATACATACAACTTGTCGCCGATTTTGTTGAACGCCTGTCGCCGAGGATCGGCATCCAACGTTTGTATGGCGATGCCCCGAAAGACATGCTGATAGCGCCGAAGTGGCTAACGAACGGAAATGATATGGCCAAATGCGTACACGATGAACTTGAACGAAGAAATTCCTATCAAGGCTCTAAATTCAAAACGTATCAAACGCATGTTAGCACTATATAATCCGTCTCATTCATTTGTGTTCTCTTGCATATTCCGGTTCTTATCCTTTTAATAAACGACCTTATCGGTTTCAAGAAAGGAGATCCCATGGTGAATCAAAAAACGATCGAACGGCTGTCGAAAATGGGCAGTAAAGATTATTTTATTACTTCAATGTATCTTCAACTTGACAAAAATAATAACCACAAGATAGCCCTTAAAGATATGATCAAAGACCGGCGTCAGGGATTGAACAAAATAAAGCAAGAAAAAAAACTGGCCCGCGAGCAGGTGCTGTCCCTGGAAAACGACTTTTCTAAGATTGAACATTTTGTCCATCACGACTTTCTTCATAACGACCACCATAAAGGCCTGGCGATTTTTTCCTGCAGCGCCAATAATTTTTGGGAGCTTTTAGAACTTCCACAAGCGGTTACCAACCATTTGAACGCCGACTATGACCCCTACATACGAACGCTGAGCGAATTGATATGCGAGCATCGCAGTTACGGTATTGTTCTTGTTGACAGCGCCAAAGCGAAGATTCTGGACGTGACGCTGGGGTTTGTTAAGGAATACCTCAGCATCCACAATGACGTCCTGCCGAAAATAAAGTACGGCGGCATTGAAGGTACTCAGGAAAGAAACATTAATCGCGCTCACGAAGAAATGGTTCAAAAACATTTTAATGATGTGGCAGCACAGACAGAAAAGCTCATCGAAGAGGAGGACATGACGCGACTGATCATCGGCGGCAGACAAAATATTATTTCACAATTTGAATCCACTCTTACTTCATCTACGCGCAAGAAAATCGTCGGCCACATTGTGGTTGAGCCGGAAGCGCCGCTCAATGACATATTAAAAAAGTCGCAGGAAGTTGCCCAGGCGGCTGAGAAAAAGTATGAAACAGAATTGATTGATAAACTCAAAGGCGAAGCAAATACGGTCGGCGGTAAAGGAATTTTCGGTTTGCAGCCTACGTTACAATCTCTGCGTCGCGGCGGAGTGAATACGCTGATTGTTGCCAAAAGCTACAAAGCTCCCGGTTTCGTTTGTCACAAATGTTTTTTTATCGGAGTACCCGAAGAGAAAGGCCCCAAGGATACCTGTCCGATCTGCTCCGGCAAAGCCCATAACCTTGATGATGTTATAGAAGAAGCTATCACGTTTGCTTTTATGCAGGGCTGCAAAGTTGAAAACACATCAGACAATTCCCGGCTGAAGATCATGGGCAACATCGGAGCCCTACTCAGGTATTAGTTTTACTATAACAAGGACTCTCTAAAGAAAAAGTATCTTATGACTAAATATCTTCTGCTGCCATTCCTAATAACAATCACAACGAGCTTGACTGAAAATATTTTAGCTCAGGACCAGGAGCATTTTGAAAAATTCGCTAGAGTTCAGGCGATATTTACTGCAAAATGCGTTTCCTGCCACAGTTCAGAATATGCCCCATTGGGTCTGTCGCTTGAGGCCGGGCTCAGTTACCGAAATCTGGTCAATAACCCCAGCGTTGAAGTTCCCTCTCTTAAGCGTATCATGCCTAACCATGTCAGCGACAGCTATCTCTACCGAAAAATAATTCGTGATCAGGAACGGCTTCCCTTCAAAGACGAGGGTATGCCCCTGGACGATGACAGATTATCGGAGGACGAGATTAGCGTCATCGAAAATTGGATTCGGTCATTTCCCACAAACATCTGGGGAGAAGGTGCAGAATCCGATTCAGAAATGTCTGCTTCCTCCACTGAAAGTTCAGAAACATTTCTCGCGACACAGCTCATTAATCTGCCGACGACACGTGTACTGGGTTCAAAAACCGCTGAATTTCGCATATTGCATCGTTTTGCTGTTAGCAATGGAGGCGGGAGCCGCACACTGGGGAGTTTTTTCGGCTTAGATAATGGGGCGATCACGAGTATCAATGTATCCGTTGGATTGAATAAAAATACTGACTTTCTGCTCAGACGTTCAGGTGAAAATAAAGACATCGAGCTTGCCGTGAAACATGTTCCGATCCAGCAATCCGGGAACATGCCGTTTTCTATTGGCATTTATGCTGGCTTTGACTGGATCAGCCGAAGCGATGTGAATGCAAAGCACCGGTTTTCACCTAACGTGCAACTGCTGGCCGGCACACGGGTCAATAGTACTTTTTCAATTTTGGCCGTTCCTTCCATAGCATTCAGGAGCAATCATAATGCAGCAATCATCAAGCAGATTAACGACACCACTTTTCAAAACTATACAGATAGCCGCGCAACGTTTGCAATCGGCTTGGGCGCTCAATACCAGCCTATGAAAAACTTTGCTTTGACCGCAGAATATATTCCAAGGATCGGCGGATATAAAGGAAATGATTTTGCGGATGACCGGCGTTATGATGCGTGGTCGCTTGGCCTTGCCTATAAAGTGCGGCTCCATGTGTTTCAGTTGCTTATTTCCAATTCCCAGTCTATTCACACAACGCAGTACATTCCAGGCAGTTCCACAAAACCCGTTCCATTTAACCAATTGACGAAGAAAGATCCGGCGCTACACCTCGGATTCAATATTTACAGACAATTCAAGTGGTGACCCATTTTAACAGAATCAGAGCTATGAAATTTACATGCCTATTCACATTATGTTGCATCATTGCCTCTTGCGGCAAACTGGAGCAAGTTGACAACCCCACAACCGGCGGCGGATTGCTAGTTCCTGTAAATGTTCAGAATATTTTTACCAATGAATGCGGCAGTGCAGGATGCCACGCGGGATCCTCGCCGCAAGCCGGAATGAATTTATCTCAGTTTAATGCATATGACGACATAGTGAACATCAACAGTGAGGAGCAACCCTCTCTCAAGCGCGTGATGCCTTTTGCTCCGGATGACAGTTATTTAGTTCGGAAGGTTGAGGGTGTACCCGGTATTGACGGAGACCGGATGCCTGCAGACGGACCTCCATTCCTTACAACGGCGCAAATTGACACCATCCGTTTATGGATATCCAACGGCGCGTTACCGCGATAGGCTGCAAATAAAAAAGGTGATAATGAAAATCTCACTATCACCTTTCACGAATGCGTAAAACAATTATTTCATTAGAACCGTCACGACCGTCCAATATTTCACCGGTTGTCCATTCGATAAACCTGTTTCGAACACCCATTTCTTCACCGCGGCGATCGCTTCGTCATTGATCAATTGATCAAAATCCTTATTACCTATCTTTTTTGATACGTATATCTCCTCAGGAATTCCATTAGCGCCAACCAAGACGCGCAACGAAACCGTTCCGCTCACCTTCGCCTTTTTCGGCAAGTCAGGCATTACGGGATTTATTTTCTGAATCGGTTTCGGGTTATTGTCAAGTTCGTTCGCCATTTTAGTCGGAATAAAGCTTGGAGCAGAAGTAGTAGAAGTTTCCTTTTTCTCAGCTGTCACAGCGGTGGCGGCTTTCTGTTTTTCAATTTCTTCCGCTCTTTTCTGGGCCGCCAGTGCTTTTTCCTGTTCTATTTTTATCTGTTCCTGCTGTTTAATCTGAGCCTCAAGAAGTTTTAACCGCTCGTTCTCTTTAGCTTGGTCTTCTTTGATCTTTTCTTTCTCTTCCATCGAGGTTATGTCCGATGCGGAAGCCAGTTTCTTGGACGTTTGTTCTTTCTTTTCGGCAAGTTTCTTTTTTAAATCATCGAGTTCTGCCTGCTTCGCTTTATTTTCTGCTTCGGTCGGCGCGGCTGTCGTCGTTGAGCTTGCTAAGCTCTGCAATTCAGAATACGAAATGCTTCCAGTGCGGTATACTGGCGTATAAACCACAAGCCCAAATTTTCTGTTTTCATCGTCATCGTGAATCATCTGGTCAGCATTCGTATTATCCCCCCAGTCGTTACGCTGCGCATATATGACATTCTTAGTGTGATTGTAGAGATTGAATTCCAGGTTTCCGTAAATCGCATTTTTCCCTGCATTTTCACCGAGCCGCATATCGCCGATCACGGGTTGAGAAACGTCCTGTATAAGTACCCCGTATCGGTTGCCGCTTATTTCATTACTGCTCACGCTGGGCGACGATCCGATCTTGCAATTCAGTCCCGCGTAGCCATTATTCATGATCCGGTTACTGTTAATTTTCGGAGCCGACATAATGTCGCATAAGACGCCGTTCCAATAATTTCCTTCGATGCGGTTCCTAAAAATACGAGGCGATGCATTGATGCATGTGATGCCGTCATACGCAAATTCAACTACGCTGTAGGAAATGATGCTTTTATCGTTATTCCCTTTCTTAAAAATGATGCCATACCAGTCGCTCGCCTGCGGTTGGGCGTTCAATTTAGACTCCTGGCCGGGAAGGCTGAAGTTGATCGACGTGAAGCGGATCTCATATTTTTCCTGGCCTTCGGCGCGCAGTATGCCTTCGATGATCAATTCACATTTATTGATATCATAGCCGCCCTGCTGATCGTCCCGGTTTGCCGCAAATTTTATTAACGCATTCGGCCGGATGCGAAGTGTAACGCCCTCGGGCACAGTAACGTCGCCGGTAACAATTACCACTCCTTCCCATGTTTCATCGCCTTTAAGCACACCTGAAGACGTCGCTGCTGATGCGATCTGGGTCCAACAGCAGCAGATCATGATAAATCTTATAATAGTACGCATAGTTTAACCTTTAAATCTAACAAGTATTATAACTGTATTATTGCGTTGCAGAATGCGCCATTTCTTCGAGAAGTTCTGCAGCGCCTTTATCTACATGCTTCAAAATGGGATCGGTAGTGAACTGAATATCTGCAAAATAATCGGACTGGGGTTTTGATCGTTTTTTAGTCCTTTTGGGTTTTGCTGCCGGCGTGCCTGGCTCTTCTTTCGGAGTACTGCCACGGGCGTCCTTTTTTTCCACCTGCATCAATTGGTCAACCACGTCCGTAATGTCCACATCAACGCCATCGCCGAGTTTTTTCAGCGCGGCCAATGCATGTGTAAAAAGTTCCACAATTTCCGCGCTCACGGCCAATGCGCCTTCATTAATATGTTCGGCCACATCCTCGATTGGCTTGACCACATTTCCTATTTTCTGAAATCCCAGCATTTTGGCGGAACTGCGAAGGCTGTGCGCAGATTTTTCTATATCGCGCATCGCCGTCTCATGGGCTGGATTATCCCGCAGCGCTGCAAGAGAATTGGCCATGAGCATGAAATAGGTTGATGATTCCTCCTTAAATATTTCAACAATCTCTTCATCGACGCCGATCTTAGTAAAATAATTTTCCGTAGACTCCGTTTTCGCGGCCGGCACCTCTATTTTCTGGTTTATCTTTTCAAGAGATTTTTCTTTCTCAGGTTCCACTTTCGGATTCGATGCATCTGGCATGGCCTCTTTGTTTATTGCAGAATACGGGGCAACAAAAACGCCGGATGAAACGGCGGCTGGCGCACCGGGAATATTACCGACAAAAATATTCGGAGCGGAGAGTTTCTCTTCCAGCCTCAGCAAAAATTCAATAATACCGCTGACGTCTGCGGGTTTGCGTTCAAGCAAATTCATGATACTTTGAACGGTTTCGCGCATTATGTTTCTCAGATCGGCATCCATATCGAGTTCTTTTTCGTTGCACCGTTCCGCGATCAACTCTATCACACCGGCAAGTCCGCTCACTTTGGCGAGGCCCAGCATTCGGGAGGAACTTTTCAAACTGTGGCTCACGCGCTCAATATCCTTTAGGGCAGTCTCGTCGGTGATCTGGTTTTCGAGTTTGGTAAGCGATTTATCTAAAATTTTGAAATAACCGTCCGCCTCCTGATTGAAAATATCCAGAATTTCCAAATCCACGGCATCAAAATTAGACTCTTCAAGACTGAACCGGCCAGCTCCTGGCGCCTCAACCGCGTTCTCCGTTTGTTCATTAGCCGGAATTTTTGTTTTTTCATTGCCGGCTGCAAGAATGGTTTCTTTTTTGGTTACTTTTTTCTTTCCTGATCTGTTTTTGGGTGCCGAGATATTTAGCGGTTCAATATTCAATTTGTCAACAAAAGAAGGCAGTTCAAAATCGCTCAGGTCAACATCGCCGCCTGCCATCAGTTCAACCAGATTAGTCGGAATGATAACATGATCGGGCTCCGCCGTTTTTTCTTTTTCCGCCAAGATACCTTTAACTTTTGCAACTTTGAGAGGTTCTGCTACTTTGGCTCTTGACATCTCCCGCTCTGGAACTTGCGGATCGCGGGACTTCATTTCATCGGGTTTTGCTAACTCAACCGATTTTTCTTCTTTAGTTTCTTTAACGACAAAAGGATGACTTTCGAGGATCGGCTGAAATGCATGGATCCAGTTTTCATTGGAGGCAAGCACGGAATCGCTCACCGGCTGACCGGCCTTTTTCTCACTTATTTTTTCCGTGGGAGCCGTTTTGGCCGGCCGCGCTGTAAATTCAGCCGGCGTTTCTCCGGTCGGTAATTCCTTTTGTGTCCCGAATTTTTCTAATCTTAATTTTATCTTGTTCCATATTGCCTCGGTGATCTTTTCTCCCTGAACCAGAACGGCGCCGTTTTTTACCGTTTCTTCGATGAGATGTAATAATTCCGGAGCAATGGCGTTTTGCGATGTAATGCAGGTTTTCAGTTGCGCGAGGATCAGCTCAAAGTGTCCGCTTAATAAGGTTAATCGGAGTAATCTGGAACCTGTAAAAAGACTGCGGAAAGACTGTTGAATATCTTTAATCGCATCGGGGTCACTGCCGGAAGCCTTGAGTTTTTCAACGGCCGATCGAACAGTTTCGAATGTATATCGAACTTCATCTTTGAAAACCCGAAAGTCGTCTTCAGCTACATTGGAGAGATCAAGGCTCACGGATTTCTCTTCATCGTCGTCGACTGACGATTGCATCAATTCTGCACCAACCTCTTCGACGCTCTCAGACACATGCGTATCTGACATGACATCTGTATTGCTTTTCAGCGAAGATGCCGCGAAATTTTCCAGACAGGCATGGATCTCATTCAACAAATACGTGCTTAACGGAAAATTCTTTTGCACTTCAATTTCTTTTAACAATACCGCCAATTCCTGTATGATACCAAATGACGCCGTGTTCAGCCCCGTTGTCTTCCCATCTACATTGTCCGCAACATCGATTAGCGCTTTTTCCATCGCATGCATCGAGCGGCTGAATCGCGGTAATTCGAATATCTTTCCAATACGCTTAAATTCTCCGAAAGAATCCGCCACTTCGACGATATAACGGGTTCTACCTAAATTAGTTCGCAATTGGGTCAACGCAGATTCAAGCCGCGTAAATTCCGTGCGAAATTCGCTGAAAAAGTCTTCCATGTCCGAAACAACCCCCTCGCCTTTGCCTCCACCTGTTGCGGGAGGCTCTGTCGATGAGCGTGCAGCCAAAGTTTCTTTCGTTGTATCATCATGATGCGCGCTCCTCTTACCGCGCCTGGAAAGAAAACCGATCATGTCGTCAACTTTTTTGAATTCCGATGCGGTCAGAATCTGTGGTTTTGGGGACTCTTTTGTCTTGACCGGCTGCTTCGCCGAGCTTTTTTCTTTTGCAGGTGTGATCGTTTTAGCGGGTTTTTCGGCAGCTCTTTCAGCCAATTTAATCGGTTCGCTCCGTAACGTCTCCGTACTGATTTCTATTCCAATCTTCGCAAGTTCCGTTTCAAAAAGTGCAAGCGTGTCACGTGATTTCAGTATCTGCAACAAAATCTGCGATAATTTTTCCGAATCGGTCTCGATCACGGAAATCATCTGGCTTTTCTTGAAATCGGGCTGTTGAACTTTCTCAACGATCTTCTGCAGAAATGCGTGAAAAGCGGACAACGTGGAAACCGAAGATAACTTCTCAACCTGTGAAAGATGATCGCGCGATTGGGTGATAAAAACGATCACCTTCTTAATGAGGTTATACTCCAAAGGCGAAAAGCGGTGCTCGCTCATGCTTTTCACATGGGTGAGTAATTCTGACAAGTAGAATTCTACAAATTTTTTGGCTTTCGGATCGGTAATCATGATGGTACTGAAAAGAAAAAAAACCCTAAACAAAACTTTAGGGTTTTCTTAGTTAAGTCACTATACGTGTTATCATTTTATTTTGCAATATATTCATGCACTTTTGAAAGTAAATCCTCATCGTGGAAAGGTTTTGTAAGGAAATCATTGGCGCCGTTATTGATCGCCGTATCTTTGTCCTGCGGAGAATCTTTGCCGCTTAAAACGACAATGGGAACCGTCGCAAAGCTTCCGCCTAACTCGCGAACCGCTTTCATTACTTCCAGGCCGCTCATGTCCGGCAGCATCATATCAAGAAGAATAAGGTTCGGCTGCAGCTCTTTGGCCAGACGGATGGCATCTTCGCCCTTCATCGCGCTGGTCAATGCATAATGCTCGTTTTCCAATGCGATCTCGACCATTTTCTGGATCACAATGCTGTCATCCACTACGAGAATTTTCTTGCCGCCTGCTCCGGTTGCGGTTGCAACAGGTTTGGCCGTTGCGGCAGCCTTCGTTTCAACTTTTTTGGGTTCTTCTTTCGGCGAGTCGGTCATGGCAGACATCAGATCAAAATCTTCTTTTTTCGGCGTCGCAACGGCTTTCGGCTCTTCTTTTGGTTTCGGCGCTTCCTTCTTAACTTCTTTTACCGGCTCTGCTTCAATGACCGGTTCTTTTTTCTTGGTTTCTTTTTTCTCTTTTTTTGAATCTGCCTTTTTAGCGTCCGCATCGGGTTCTTTGGTTGTAACTCTTCCCGAAGGCGCGCCGCCGCCGGTGATCAGTTTATCGCCGGCCAATTTCTCAAGGACTTCCCCGACAAAATTTTCATCGCGTTCCACTTTAGCGGCGATGTCCGGAACAGAACGTTTGCCGTCCACGGAAAAAAGAATGCGCCATTCGATTTTTTTCAGCATGACCGATTCAACTTTTTCGCGTAAATCTTTGGCTCTTGCGTAAACTGGTTCCACGATTTTACCTCATCATATTTGTAGTATTAAAAGTATTAATAATTTCTGTATAGAAATGTTGTTCAATTTAACCGTAAACTTAATACAAATATATTATTATGTCAATGCTTTTTTTCAACCTCGTTGCAGTCTTTTTTCGCGATTCTTGAAGAATTGAATCAACGCCTCGACATAATCCGTTCCGGTGGCCATATCAATAAGATCAACTTTGCTTTTTCTGAAAATGTCTTTTTGTGCTTTTGTTCGCGCTGTAACTTGCTCAGCGATAGCTTGACGCGCTTCCTGGGACGAGGTATCCAACTCAACCAATTCTCCTGTTTCTTCATCTTCCAAAGTCAGCATGCCAACCTTCGGCAGTTCTTTCTCGCGGCGGTCGAAAATTCGAATAGCGATCAGATCGTGTTTTTTTGCCGCGGCGCGAAGCGGTCGGTCGTAATTCTCATCAAGAAAGTCGCTCATGAGAAAAACTATGCTTCGCCGATTCAGCACATGCATCGCATATTCCAGCGCTGCAGAAATTCTTGTCGCCTTGCGCTGAGGCGTGAAAGTAAGAAGTTCACGAATAAGGCGCAGAACATGCGATTTCCCTTTTTTCGGCGGAATGAATTTCTCCACCGTATCGGTAAAGATCAATAGTCCAACTTTATCGTTATTTTTTATCGCACTGAAAGCAATGAGCGCCGCCATCTCGATCATCATCTCCATCTTGGTTTGTTTCACGGTTCCGAAATTTCCCGACGCGCTCGCGTCAAAAAGCACCATCAGCGTTTGCTCGCGTTCCTCTTCAAATACTTTTAAGTACGGCCGGTCCATACGTGCGGAAACGTTCCAGTCGATGAACCGCACTTCGTCGCCGAACTGGTATTCGCGAACTTCGGAAAACGACATTCCGCGCCCTTTGAACACCGTGTGATATTCTCCGCTGAAGATGTTATTCACCAGACCGCGTGTTTTGATCTCGATACGGCGAACTTTTTTGAGAATATCTTTTGTGATCATGTAGGTATTATCTAAAAATGTTTTTTAGTTCAATAAGCTCGTTTATTATGAAATCGGCGTCTTTAGTCTCCTCTGCAGGTTTAAATCCGTACGTCACGCCGCAAGTCAAAACCCCTGCGGACTTGCCGCATTGTATGTCCTGGTACCCGTCGCCGATCATGACGGTTTTTGACTTGTCGACCTTCAACATCGATACGGTATGTTCAATCACCAGCGGGTCCGGTTTTTTACTTGATAATGAGTCGCCGCCGATGATCAGATCTAAATAGGAAGCTAAATCCAATCCTTCTAGAATTTTTTTGGTAAAACGCTCCGATTTAT
>JAEUSK010000063.1 GCA_016787925.1 bacterium
GTCATGGCGTTCCATCGGTCTGAGTTTTCATGCGAAATGGATACGGGAACTTATTTTCGGTTTACTTCTCGGAATGCTGATGCCTGCAGTATTGCTGATTTTGCTGCTGCCGTGGGGATTTATATCCCTTACGCCGCAGCCGGTTGAATTCGTAGATTTTATCGGCGGATTGGGTATGAACATACTGATATGGGCCGTAGCCGCAATCTGGATAGAACTCGTTCTCCGCGGATATTTTATGCAGACCATGGCTGAAGGTATGGGCAAGATCGTTGCGGCCATATTTGTCTCACTTATGTATGCACTGATACAAACGCAATTTCACGTCGACGAAATTCTTAGCGGTGTAAACATCGCGCTGCTCGGTTTCGTCTTTGCGATCTGTTATTTCCGAACCCGTGCCTTATGGACCGGCATTGGTGTCCAGTTTGCGCTCAATTTTATTCAGAATTTCTGTTTTGGCACACCGGTTTACGGTATTCGGCCTTCGTATTCATTATTCAAGGTGGAGGTAGGTTTGCGGAATATTGCCGTAGGAGACTATTTTAGTATTGAGCAAGGCCTGATTGCTTCATTGATTATCGTCAGTTGTATCTATTATCTTTTACAGTCGAAACAGTTGGCGATTTCCGATGCGGTCCGTAAGATTAAATTCGACGCGCTTTCGCAGCCTTTTTTTAAATCAAAAGAATAAAGCGGTTACTGTGAAAATAAATGTAAAAACAAGACTGAACCTGATTCCGTCCGTCCATCAAGTGGCGGAACAAGTCCAGGCGACTGAATTTCCGCGGGACATTGTTATCAGGATCGTCCGTGATGAAATTGTGAAGCTCAAAAAAAGACTCCACGCGGTTTCCTTCACGACGAAAGCCCAGGCTCAAACCTATTTGCTCCATGAAATTGATAATCGGCTAAACAGATTACTCAAACCGGGCCTGCAAAGAGTCATCAATGGAACCGGAATTATTCTGCATACAGGGCTTGGCCGTGCGCCCTTATCCGAAGCCGCTATACAGAATCTTACATTCGTTACCGAAAATTATTGTAACATTGAACTAGATCTTCATACCGGTGAGCGCGGCGATCGGATGTCGCACGTGGAGGAATTGATCTGCCTGCTCACGGGAGCGGAAGCTGCTGCGGTGGTGAATAATAATGCCGCAGCCGTTTTAGTCGTGCTGAATACGCTTGCATTCCAAAAAGAGGTGATCATCTCCAGAGGTGAATTGGTGGAGATCGGCGGCTCGTTTCGAATTCCGGATGTCATGGAAAAAAGCGGAGCCGTCATGCGCGAAGTGGGTACAACAAATAGAACGCACCTCCGCGATTATGAAAAAGCCGTTTCAAAGAAAACCGGTCTACTGCTGGCCGTACACACGAGCAATTACCGAATTATCGGCTTCACAAATTCGGTAAGCCTTAAGGAATTATCCGCCATAGCCGGTAAAAACAAATTACCGCTTGTGTATGATTTAGGGGGCGGGGCGCTTATAAGGCTTGAGCAATTTGGCCTCCCGCATGAACCGGTCGTATCAGACAGCATTGCTGCGGGAGCAGACGTCGTCACATTTAGCGGGGATAAGATACTCGGGGGATGCCAGGCTGGGATTATTGCGGGGAAAAGAAAATATATCGCCTCGATAAAAAAAAATCCGCTGATGCGGGCATTGCGTTGCGATAAAATGACATTTGCAGTACTGGAGACCACTCTTAAACAAATTCTCCGGCCTGATAAGTTGAAATCTGTGTCACCGGTGATCAACATGCTCACTGAAAGTATCGACGCAGTGAAAGCAAGGGCCGTTAAAGTACAAAATGCAGCCGGTCAGCAATCGCACATGCGCATCGTTGTCCGCGATTCTTTTGCGCAGGCCGGAAGCGGCACGCTGCCGCTTGAAAAAATTCCAAGCGTTGACATTACGATAACGTCAACCCGCATATCGGCGAAACAAATTGCGGAAAGATTTAGGCTTTCCGAGATACCCATTGTAGGCTTCGTCAGGGAGAACGCCTTTCATCTCGATATGCGTACCGTTCGTGCCGATGAAGTTGACGCAATAATTGAACAATTGAAAAAAATAATGATTGAATAAATATTTTTCTATACATTTAGTTCATATGTGTGAGTTATTAAAACAAGGAGAGCCGTTATGAAAACGTGGATCATCGTTCTTATTTTTTCGTTGGCAGCCATGACGGGCTGCGCTTCCTCCGACACCGCCGCCAAGAGCGACAAACAAAAAGATGCGGCTGAAGAAAATGCCAATAAAGCGTTAGAGATGATGAAGTTGGAAGAAGAAAAAGCTGCTAAAGAAGAAATGGCGGCGAGAGAGGAATTAGAGAAGAAAAAGGCTGAATCGGAAAAACAAAGACAAGAATTGGGCGTTGTTAAGCAGAGATTGAAACAAATGAGCATGGCGGCTGTATTTGTTCCGATCACAAGGGACGGCGGAGTGTTCTCTTATCCCGGCGGCAGAACCAGTGTGATCAAAGTCAAAGTTACCGATGACGTCACGTTGCGGCCGCTAAACTTGATCATGGATGAACAGTTAAAAAAGTCAAACAGCGACCTTGATTATTATAATACAGGGACGGGCGGCTTTGAAACCTGCTTGAAAGACCAATTGTTTATTTTATACATGTCTAAAGATAAAAATGGCATGGTCGTGAGAGAGTGGTTCGAAACGCTTGATAAATGTAAATAGGCTGGACTAATTGCAGGAGTGCATTATGGAATACCGAATTGAAACAGACAGTATGGGGGAAGTAAAAGTTCCCAATGAAGCTTATTACGGCGCGCAGACGGCGCGTTCATTGAGCAATTTTAAGATTGGCGGCGATCGGTTTCCGCGCGAATTGATCCGCGCGCTGGGCGTTCTCAAGAAAGCCGCCGCAATGAGTAACCATGAATTGGGTACTTTGCCCAAAGAAAAAGCTGACTTGATTATTCAAGCGGCCGAAGAAGTGATAGACGGAAAACTCGATTCTCATTTTCCATTGGTCGTCTGGCAGACGGGCAGCGGCACGCAGACGAATATGAACGCCAACGAAGTGATATCCAACCGCGCCATAGAGATTGCGGGCGGCGTGATGGGAAGTAAAAAACCGATTCATCCGAATGACGATGTGAATAAAGCACAGTCTTCAAACGATACTTTTCCGACGGCCATGCATATTGCGGCGGCGGAACAGGTCGTTCATAGGCTGGAACCAATGGTAAAAAAACTCCGGGATACACTGCATTTGAAATCGGAAAGATTCAGGAAGATCATAAAGATCGGCCGTACTCATTTGATGGATGCCGTTCCTCTGACATTAGGACAGGAGTTCTCAGGTTACGTGCAGCAACTGGACAATAATCTCAAACGCATTGATTTTGTTTTGAACGGATTGTACGACCTGGCGCTGGGCGGCACTGCGGTGGGGACCGGGCTTAACACCCATCCGAAATTTGCAGAAACCGGAGCGAAGCATATATCTGAGATTACAGGCCTGCCGTTTCGAAGCGCCCCCAATAAGTTTGAAGCATTGGCTGCCCACGATGCGATTGTCTTTGCCAGCGGCGCTATGAAGACCTTGGCCGCATCGCTTATGAAAATAGCAAACGACGTGCGTTGGCTCGCTTCCGGCCCGCGCTGCGGTATTGGCGAGATTGTGATTCCTGATAATGAACCCGGGAGTTCCATTATGCCGGGTAAGGTCAATCCGACGCAATGCGAAGCCATGACTATGGTGTGTGTGCAGGTAATGGGCAACGATGCGGCGATCAATTTTGCCGGCGCGTCCGGGAACTTTGAATTAAACGTGTATAAACCGGTATTGATATTTAATCTTCTAAATTCAATCCGGCTGTTGTCCGATGCATGCGAGTCGTTTAATGACCATTGTGCGGCAGGCATAGAGGCCAATGATACGGTGATCAAGAGACATTTGGATAATTCACTCATGCTTGTCACTGCGCTTAATCCGCATATAGGCTATGATAATGCTGCGAAAGTCGCAAAGAAAGCATTTCATGATAATATCACATTGCGCGAAGCGGTTATCGAACTGGGACTGATGACAGGTGAAAAATTTGATGAAGCAGTCAGGCCGGAGAAAATGGTTTGATACGAAGGCTTATCATTTTGATTCCAAATGAAGTTTTGAGTAATCCGTCAATGCGTATTTCCCGGTAAACTATGCTGGTCAGTTTTATTATTCCTACACTGAATGAAGAAGCGAATATCACTTCGGTTCTTCAATCGCTTATCGGGTTTTCCAATATTGAGATCCTCGTTTCCGATGGCGGCAGTTCGGATAGAACCTGCGCGCTTATCGACTCTTTCCTCAAATATCCTTTCATTCAGCTAATTCATTCGTCCCGAGGACGTGCCGTTCAGTTGAATGCCGGCGCGAAGCGTGCATCGGGCGACTGGCTGATATTTTTGCATGCGGATACCATTATTCCTGAAAAATCCTGGGCTGACTTCTGCGCAATCGTTGAGACAAATATCGCGATTCAATCGGGTTCCTTCCTATTTCAGGTTGCCAGTGACAAGTTGCGTTATCGTTTAATGGAAAAACTGGTCAATATACGGACGAGCGTATTGAAAATGCCGTACGGCGATCAGGCTATATTTGTGAGAAAAGATCTGTTTGAGAAAATGCAAGGCTATCGTGAAGATTATCCGTTGATGGAGGATGTGGAATTCGTTCAACGGCTGAATAAAGAAAAAGGTTTTGCGATATTGCAATCGCCCGTCTGTACTTCGCCGCGGCGGCACGAATCAGATGGCTTTTTTAAGAGAATAGCCTATAATTTTATCATTATGATACTCTATCGCTTGGGCATCCATCCCAAATATTTGGTCAAATATTACTAGATTTCTGTCTTTTTCGCTATTCATCAAGAAAAATAAAAAATAGTTGTGAAAAAGGGAACTTATTTTTGATTTCGGGCGTTTAATCAGGGCATGACATAATTAGTTTATTGAAAATAAAGGAGTTACATGCGGGTTTGTTAGAATAAAAAGCAATACAGTAATATAGTTATAAATTAGTATAGATTAAGAAAAAAGGAGTTTACCTACGATGGCCAGAATAAAGATGCGAATTAACAGCCGGGAAGATCAGTCTATTGAGCGTTATCTTGAAGAAATCAACAGGGTTTCATTGTTAAAGCCCGATGAAGAGATCGAATTAGCCAAACGAATCAAGAAAAACGACAAGCTTGCATTGAAGCAGCTGGTTGAAGCGAATTTAAGATTTGTGGTCAGTGTGGCCAAGGATTATCAGAACCAGGGACTGCCATTAAGCGACTTGATCAATGAGGGTAATTTGGGTCTTATGAAAGCGGCGGAACGGTTCGATGAAACCCGCGGATTTAAATTTATTTCCTACGCCGTGTGGTGGATTCGCCAGTCGATCCTGCAGGCGATCGCAGAACATTCCCGAATCGTGCGCCTCCCGCTCAATCGCGTCGGTATGCTGAATAAGATCGGTAAAGCATACAATGAACTTGAGCAGGAATTTGAGCGCGAGCCCAGCACGGAAGAAATTGCCACTGAGCTGGAGATCAAAGATTACGATGTCTCTGATGCGCTTCGAATTTCTAAACGGCATTTATCCCTGGATGCTCCGCTGCAGGAAGATGAAAAAAGCGTTCTTATGGACACTGTTCCGGATAAAGTCAACCCGCTTCCGGACGATATTCTGATGAATGAATCTCTTAGGCAGGACATTGAAAATACATTAGCCTCATTGAGCGACCGGGAAGCCAAGATTATTAAGCTGTATTTTGGGCTGGGCATTGAAAGATCATTGACGTTGGAAGAGATCGGTGAGGAATTTAAACTAACCCGCGAACGGGTGCGGCAGATCAAGGAGAAAGCGATCAACCGCCTGCGCCATAAGTCGCGCAGTAAATCTCTGCGGTCATATCTGGGTTAAACAAAGCTTTTTAAACAAGCCCCGGTTAATCGGGGCTTGTTTTTTTGAATCAATGAAACAGAAAGAATCACCAACTGCGTAGAGGTCTGCGGAAATGGAAATAAGGGCTAAAGATAACGTTATTGAAGAACGGGGGCGTCAATTTTTTGAAGAATGGGAAGAACGTTTTCTCGCCCCGCATGCATGCAAAAGCAAGGACATGCACAAGACGAGAATGAATGACGAAATTGAAGATGTACACCGTACAGCGTTCCAGCGTGACCGGGATCGTATTATCTATTCCAATTCTTTCCGTAACCTGAGCGATAAACGGCAGATTTTGGTGGAACATGTGAGTGAGCGAAATCGAAGCCGGCTCACGCATACCGTCGAAGTGGTGCAGGTTTCCAAAACGATCGCCAATGCGATGGGGTTGAATGAAGACCTGACCGAGGCTATAGCCCTCGGGCATGACCTGGGACATCCGCCGTTCGGGCATACGGGAGAGGCGCTTCTGGACTCGCTGCTTAACGGCGAGGATACGGCTGAAGGAACTCTGAGCGGAGAGAATTTTGGCGGATTCAAACATAATTACCAAAGCTTGCGTGTCGTAGATTATATTGAAAAGAAATACGGGTATGACGGACTTAATCTGACTTCCGTCGTCCGGGAGGGCATTCTAAAACACACCAGCACCCGCAATGAACGTTACTATTATCCCGACATGAACCTCAACTCGCTGAATTACGATCAATTCATGGCGTTAACTCTGGAAGGGCAGGTCGCGGCGATTGCCGATGAAATAGCCCAGCGCACATTTGACCTGGAAGATGCGCTGCGTGCGGATTACATCAAGGTCAGCGATGCGCGGGAATTGAAACTAATTCAGGATGTCGAAACCAAATGTAATATTCAGGGTGTTTTGGAGTCAAATCAGGACGAATATATCAATCTTCTGATCAGCGGATTGGTGCGTCTTTTGGTGAGCGATGTAATACAAAACACAGTTCACCGAATCAAAAGTTTTTGTGAACGCAAGAATCGGACAAATAATTTTGACGAATGGCTCGTAATCTTCAGTTTGGATGTCAACCGGAAACAGAATGAACTCGATACGTTTATTCAGAAGGAACTCGCCAATAATTTTCAGGTCAACCGCGTCAATAAGAAAAGTGAAAAGGTCATTCGTAAACTATTTAAGGCATACTATTCGAATCCTCTTCAAATGAGCGACCGTTTTCTTGAACGTTATACTTCCCGCGCAGTGGATTCCCAGTTTAGGTTGCGTAAATTGGCGCCAAAACTGGTTCAAGAAAAAATTAAGGAATTTCAGAAGGATCCATTGTACGCAAGGCATATTGCCGATTATCTTTCAAGCATGAGCGACAGTTTTGCCGTGCAGGAATACAAAGCCATCTATATTCCGGAAGCAAACGTTATTTAAATCCATTCCTCCGATATGAAACTATTTACCAGTTATCGCATTTTTTTCTTCTCTTTGTTTATTGCTTTCTTTTTATGGTTTTATGTACGGATGTCCTCAACGTATCAGCGGGTGATTTCTATTCCGCTTCAGGTCGTTAATCTTCAGGAAGAACATGCCGTAGTATCCGAATTACCTGCGAAGATACCTGTTTTATTTGAAGGCAGCGGCAGAACGCTGCTCGGTTTGGAATACGTGTATGACGTTAAATATGTGATTGACGCCGAACAAAAAGACGATTTCACTATAATCACATCAAAATATATTGAGAATGTGAAACTCCCGGGCACCGTAGAGGCAATTGCACACGCGATTCCGTCCAGGGATACGCTTCACATTATTTCAAAAAAATGGATCACCAAACAGATTCCGGTGATCGCGGATATTGAAGTTTCCTGCGCCCCTGGATTTGTCATGGTAGGCGGTTTTCGCACGATCCCCGACTCAGTTGATGTGCATTGTCCTGTGACGCTCCGGGACAGTATCCTGTTTGCAACAACGACCAAAATGCAATTGACCAATGTTTCAGCGGACAAGGAAGTTGATGTAGAATTGGCGGACATGCTCCGGCCGAATGTCCAAATTAAGAAAACAGACGTGCACGTTCTGATTGATATACAGCCTCTTGGGGAAACCGTGATGGAGAATCTTCCAATCAAGCTGATTAACGTACCGGAAGACGTGAATGTCATAGTACAGCCGTCAACTTTTTCGATCAAGGTACGCGGCGGTGTGGATTTTCTGTCGTCTTTGCGCAGGGACAGTGTCTACGCAGTGATTGATTACTCCATGGAACAGCGTTTCGGTAATACTCAGCCGCGTCTGACGATCATTGCGCCGCGCGACATGTCCTGGAGTCAGATTGCGCCTTCCAGATTTAATTTAGTAAGACTCGATGCGGAAAAACTCCCCTGATCTTATAACGCTGGCTGTCGAAACATCGTGTGATGATACTTCCGTATCCGTTATGCGCGGCCGGAATGTCTTATCCAATGTGGTGTCGTCACAGGTCGATGTGTTGAAATTCGGAGGAATCGTTCCGGAATTAGCCTCCCGTGCGCATCAGGCGAATATTGTTCCTGTCGTCGAAGATGCGTTGGAGCAGGCAGGGATTAAGCTCCGCGATGTACGGTTAATTGGAGTTACATACGGGCCCGGACTGATTGGAAGTTTGTTGGTCGGACTCAATTTTGCAAAGGGATTAGCGTATAGTCTGGGCATCCCTTTCATAGGCGTCAATCACATCGAAGCCCACATGTTAGCGGCGTTTCTTGAGGAACGTCATCCGGATTTTCCATTTATCTCATTGATCGTTTCCGGCGGACATACGCTGTTGGTCCATGCTGAGGCGCTGGGCCGATACCGGATACTCGGGGAGACGCAGGACGACGCGGCCGGGGAATGTTTTGACAAAGTTGCGCGTTTCCTCAATATAGCTCCGGACAATGATTCCGGCATGTCCGGCCCGATGGTCGACGTTAGGTCTCGCTTGGGCGACCCTGGAAAAATCAAATTCCCCCGCCCTTTGGGGAATTCAGATAATTTTAATTTTAGTTTTTCCGGGCTAAAAACATCGGTTTTGAACTATTCAAAAAAGCAAGAGAAGTGGAGTGAACAGGAAATCCATGATATTTGCGCAAGTTTCCAGGAGGCTGTTGTGGACGTTTTGGTATCAAAGTCATTACGCGCATGCAGGGAGCATGGCGTTGGATCGCTGGTATTGTCCGGGGGAGTGGCCGCCAATTCGCGTTTGCGAGACATTCTGAGAGAACAGTCTCAAAAGTCGGATGTTCAGTTATTTATTCCCGCCAAATCCTACTGTACTGATAACGCGGCTATGATTGGCATGACGGCATACCTGAAGCACTTGAATGGGGAAATATCTTCATTGGCCCTTGCGCCGAATCCCTCCTTGCGGCTGATCGGATAGCGGCAAAAATAGTATGTCCTACCAAAGTGATAATGTCCTATTTAGCCAAAGTAGAAATGTCCTGATTTAAGGCGTACTATTACTCTCATTTGATGGGAGGTTGAGTATGTCAGGAGAGGACATTTTGAAAATGAGCAGTCGTGAGATTAAACGT
>JAEUSK010000252.1 GCA_016787925.1 bacterium
AAGATGCTGCAGCGCAGAGTCCGAATTGATCCAGGAGTGTTTGATGGGTTCAGGTGTAAAACTCCGGTACTGATACTGCTGACGGTAAACGCCGGATTTAAAGTCTTTTATATCCATTTTTCGCATTTCCTTCTGGTGCAAATATAGTATATTATATTTGCAGAAACAAGACAAAGTGCAAATATAAGTTTTTATATTTGCACTTCATTCCAAAGCTCAAAATCGAATCTCTGTGTGCGTGAATTGGCATACCGCGTCCCGCCAACGGCGGGATGAGACTCAAATCCTGTGTGGGTTCAAGTCCCACCTTCGGCACTCTAAATCCCGTTTGAACAAAGCGGGATTTTTATTTGGCAGACCGCGTCCCGCCAACGGCGGGATGAGGCTCAAACCTCGTTATTATATTTCAATGAGTCAAAAATTCGTTGTTGTAAATCTTTCTTGAAAACTGACTGTATATCAAGATAAGCTTTGGCAGCATTTTTCAAGTTCTCGTCAGATTCAGTATTCGAATTTTCATACTTTTCAACCAGATTTGTGATCTATTTAACTAATTTGCGCCAAGAATCTCGATTAGTCGAAAAATCAAATAGGTGATCAAAATTATCCGGAAACTGAATGAGATCAATTTTTAATTTTTTTGCTTCTTTTAAAACATCCTGATCTAAAATAATAGTCCCCGAACACCTGTTACCTATCTCTCCGGTCTGTACACCTCGAACGAGGAGAGGGAACGTACTAATGCGGGTAGTACGTTCCCTTCTCCTTTTCAAGGAGAAGGGACAGGGTTGAGGTCAAAAATAAAAAACCTATAAAACCATTACGGCCTTATAGGTTTTTCTCTCACTCCCCATTCCAAAAATATCTACGACTTAAGCATCTCCCTTGAACGGCTTGAATTCGATCCAGTCGTTCTCTTTGAAAATGCCGCGCAGGATCTCACGATCCTTGTCAGTCGGCAGTATTTCCAGTTTATATTTTTCGTATTGTTCGGTAGTCAGTAATTTCCCGTCAATAGTATACGTCTGATGTGCATACGTTCCGATCTTGCGGTTGAATTTGATATCCGGCACGATCAACTTGGGCTGATCTTCCCCGATCAGGGTATTCATATCGACGATCAATTTTGATATCTCTGCATGATACAACCCGCGCGCCATTTGATTCAGCTGGTCTCTGCGCACTTCTTCGTCCGTCTCGCTTTCGTTATAGCGGCCTTTGAGGCCCCACACATACGCCCAATGCGCATTAGAAGAACCGTCCGTTCCAAAAAGATCGTAGGCCGTCGGAACCCATTTATTAAAATATTTCTGAACGATCTCCACAGGGATTTTTCCGGCTTTGAGAATACGCTTGAGTCCGTTATTCCCGGTCCCAAGATGAAATGCTTCTTCTTTAAGCATCGGATCCATGCTCATCGCCAGAGGCATGAAGGACGAATGACTGAGCATTTTCAACTGAAATTTCCCGTCACGATCGATGAATTCCGTATACGTGTACATGTCGAGCCAATTTTCCATGACTTCGTTGAATGAACCGAGCAGGCGCTTTTGTTCATACGCGCGTCTCTCGAGCAGTTTCATGGCTTCCTTACGGCCGCCTTCGCCGAAATGCGTCACCAGAATATGGCTCATTTGCCATCCGTGGCGCATTTCTTCGGCATTGATACGCATGAGCGCATACAAATCATAATCGCTCGGCGCGCGGTCTACGAGATAACGCTGCTGTTCGACCGAGGCAAATTCCGTGTCGCCTTGGTATACGATCAACTGCTGAAGGGCATCCCGAATTCCCTGATTAGGAATATCGAGCACCCGTTCCCACTTGCGGTCTCCCCTGAAATCGCCGAATTCGATTTCGTTGTACCGGCAAGGTTCGTATTTAGGCTCCAGAACGTAATTAGGAAGAAATCGTTTGAACGTTTTTTCATCATAGCCGATGTCCTTCTTCCATTCAGCGAATATGTCTACCCAATCGTTGAATGTTGATATCTGGGCTTTTAGCATTGGTACTCCTTTGCTTGGATTAAATAGATCTCTTTATTTAACAATACAATTCTACTTTTTGAAAACGCCTGAATAAATCAACCCTTGCCGCGACAGAACACGCCGCAACACAATTGCGCGGTCAGTCTTTCAGAAATCCGTGAAGAAAGAGGTTTACCATTTGATCGGATATTTTCTGAATGGACAGCGATTGATTTTTGTGCTTATCAGGGTTAAACCAGGTGTAAGTCCAGTTCATCATCCCAAACAAAGATAAGGCAGAAATCTTAATTTTCTGATTCAAACGCATGTGGGGTTGATTCGATTGAGCACGCGCAATGTCCAGCAGCATATTCTCTAGAATCTGCAGATATGATTTTTTCTTTGCATTAATCAATTCAAAATACTCACCCGATAAGGAATCCGATTCATGTGACAAAACTTTCATGGCGCTCAGGTGAGTTACAAAGTATTGAAGATGATTATGAACAAAGACGTTAAGGCGCTCGACGGGATCGCCGGCTTGATTTAACTTTTCATTCAATGACAAAATAACGCTGTCGAAAGAATACTGCGAAATGAGGAACAAGAGTTCCTCCTTCGTCTCAAAATAATAGTAAAGCCCGGCCAAACTTGTTTTTAATTCGGCAGCCAGATCTCGCATGGAGGTATTGTGGTACCCGTTTTGAGCAAAAAGCATAGCGGCCCGGTCCAGAATATCATACAACTTTCCGTGGTAATGAATGCTCTCACCGGCATGATCCTGCGTCAGCATTTGTTTAAAACCCTGATGACGTTTTCCTGGCACTATTTCAGCAACTGTTTCCATAACACGGTATGTTTTGAATTATTCGAACGAACGTTCGAATATAAAGTTGCCGGCGCGAAAACGCAAGAAATATTTACGATTAATTGTGGGTTTGGACAGAGACCGCTGGCCGCCGCCCTAATTCGCTCTTGAATATCCCTGCAGAATTATTTACTTTGAAAAAAATTTCCGGCGGGCGCTAACTTGCATCACATTCCAAAAAAACGATTAAGTCAGAATTTCTTGATCGACGCCAATATTTCGCGGAAGATAGTTCACGCCTCTCACTTATTGCCTGATGATACCGTGCTGGAAATAGGCTGCGGACAGGGCGCTTTGACCAGAGAAATACTTGGTAAAGTACATCGTGTCTACGGAGTCGAATTTGACCATCAGCTTTATTCAGCACTGAAGCAAGAACTGAAAGATCAAAAACATTTTACATTATTTGAAGCGGATTTTCTTGAATTTGATTTCGATCAATTAGTCATCAGCGGCCGCAAATTTAAGGTCATTGGCAATCTGCCTTATCATATATCGAGCCCGATCATTTTCAAGTTAATCGATCATCGGGACCGTATAGACACCGCGACCATCATGCTCCAAAAGGAAGTGGCGTTGCGCCTGGTGTCCGAACCGTCTTCGAAAGACTATGGCATATTGTCTGTTTTTTGCCAGTACTTTGCTGTTTGTAAAAAGATGTTTGACATTCCGCCAACGGCTTTTTTTCCAAGACCAAAGGTTGATTCGTCGATTGTTCAGCTGACTTTTAAGGAGACGCCGCCGCCGGTGAGTGATTTCGACACGTTCAAACGGGTTGTAAAAAGAAGTTTCAATCAGCGCAGGAAAATGCTGCGAAATTCTTTATCCGCTTTTCTTGGAAAAAAATCTATTGATTTCAACCTTCAACTGCGGCCTGAGCAGCTATCTGTTGATGAGTTTATACGCTTAACCGACTTACTATACCAAGAGGCCCCATGCGTGAAAAGTCAAAAATAGAGATCGATAAGGAATTCATTGACGATATCAAAGATCTCGTGGACTCCAAAGCAGAATATTTGCTCAAAAATATTCTCAGCGACCTGCATCCCTCGGATATCTCAGAAATTCTGGATCATCTCGACGAGGAAGAGCGGAATTACGTATTCCAGATCATTGAAACCGAAAAGGCGTCTGAAGTTATCCTCGAACTGGATAACGCATCGCGTGAAGATATTCTTGAAAATCTGGATGAGGAACAGATTTCAGATATGTTGGACGAAATGCAGTCGGATGATGCGGCAAATATCGTCCAGGAATTGGACGAGGAAACCGCTGAAAAAGTTCTGAGCCAACTCGATTACGAAGACTCGCAGGAAGTCAAAGAGCTTCTGAAATATGACGAGGATTCAGCCGGCGGATTGATGCAGTTGGAATTCGTCAGCGTTTTCGTCACAGACACGATACATGAAGCTATAGAAGAAGTCCGCGAAAAATCCAAAGACGTTCAAAAGATTTATGATATTTTTGTTGTGAATCATGAAAACCATCTGGTCGGCGTTCTTTCTACAGAAACACTTCTCATGGTTGTTCCTGACAAATTAGTTTCCGACGTAATGAATCAGGAATTTGTTTTTGCGAATACGCACCAGGATCAGGAAGAAGTTGCCAAAATATTCAAAAAGTACGATCTGGTTACTATTCCTGTAACGACGCCTTCGGGTAAGCTGGTCGGGCGTATTACGATCGATGATATCATTGACGTCATTGAAGAGGAAGCGTCTGAAGACGTGTCAAAAATGGCAGGTTCCGTAAATGAAGATGTTACGGAAACTTCCAGTTTCCGGATATCAAAATCACGGCTTCCGTGGCTTTTGACTGCGATGGCGGGCGAATTGGTCGCTGCTTTTGTTCTCAGCCGTTTTGAAAATTCAATCCAAACTATTCTTGCGCTGGCTTTTTTTCTGCCAATTATCATGGCTATGGCGGGAAACATTGCAATACAATGCTCTTCGATCGTCATTCGCGGTTTGGCAACCGGTGAAATCGGCGTCCTGGACATTCAACGCCAGATATTCAAAGAAATCCGGGTTGCAGGTATAAATGGTATTATTTTGGGAATTGTTCTGGGAAGCATTGTCGCGTTGTGGATCGGAGACGTTCACATAGCTATCGTGGTCGGAACGGCGTTGATCTGCGTCATCTTTTTTGCCGCTTTTAACGGAACGGTGTTTCCGCTTATCTTGAAAAAATTTAACATCGACCCTGCCCTGGCCGCCGGTCCTTTCGTCACAATGACCAACGATACGCTCGGAATTTTTATTTACCTCGGCATTGCTACATTTTTTCTGCTTAACAGGTAATTATTTTTCAATAATAACTACAGCCGTCGCATAACTGTGGGAATGCGATACGCTGATATGGATCCGGGAAGACTGCAGGTGCTTCTTTAATTCATTAAAAAGAAACACGTGCGGGATGCCTTCAGGATTAACCTCGACTGATACATCCGTCCAAGTGTGGGCATGAAGTCTTCCAACTCGGGCTGCTTTTACCAATGCCTCTTTAGAAGCAAATCGAACGGCGAGTGAAGGATAGGGATTTTCTTTTTTCAGGCAATAATCGATTTCTTCCCCAGTAAATATGCGCTTAAGGAATTTATCGCCGTATTCCAAATGGCTTTTTTTTATTCGTTCGATTTCAACAATGTCGGTTCCGATGCCGAATATCATATTTTCCTACTCGATGTTATGATCTTTAATTTTTTTATATAATGCCGGGCGGCTGATACCCAAACGCCGTGCTGCTTCCGCTTTGTTATCCCCTACTTCCCCCAGTACTTGCAAAATCATAATCCTCTCTGCTTCGCCAGCGACCATGTCAGATATCGTTTTGAGCGATGCGTTTTTTTGGATAAAAGAATCAATCCAAATCCGCTGGTCATCTGAAAATTCGAAAGGGCGTGAATACGGCATCCCATTACCGCCGGCTTCGTTGCGGCTACCGGAAAACAGTTGAACCGTATTGTCACCGTTACTTTTATTGAAGAAGGACATTGTTATATATCTTTCGATCATGCTTTCCAGCTCGCGGACATTTCCCGGCCATTCACGCCCGGTCAGGTCATTCACATAATCTTCAGATAAACTTTTTGTCACATCGCCGTTCTTGCCCGCATACTTTTTGAAAAAATGATGAGCCAATAAAGGAATATCATCTTTTCGATCGCGTAAGGCGGGAACCGTTATGGTGACAACAGCCATACGGTAATAGAGGTCGTCCCGAAATAGTTTTTTTTCAATCAATTGTCTAATGGGTTTATTTGTTGCCGCGATAATGCGCGCATCAAATGGAATTGATTGATTGCTGCCGACCGGTTTTACTTCCTTCTCTTGAATAGCGCGGAGTAATTTTGCCTGAACGGCCAAACTGACATCTGCGATCTCATCGAGAAACAATGTTCCAGAATCGGCTTCAAGAAATAATCCCTTCTTGTTTGACGAGGCGCCACTAAACGCACCTTTCACATGGCCGAATAACTCACTTTCTAAAAGGCTTTCTGTTATCGCGCTGCAGTGAATAGCAATAAAAGGTCGATTCTTTCGTGCGCCTTCAGCATGAATCGCCCTCGCTACCAGTTCTTTCCCCGTTCCGCTTTCCCCCTCTATCAGAACTGAAGCCTCATTGGAGGCTACGGCATGCACCATCTCCATCATTTTCATAAAGGCCTTACTGCGGCCAACCATCGAACATTCTTCAGGCGGAACGGAGTAATTTAATTTTTGACGCAACGTCTTTAGTTCCAAATGCAATCGGCCGTAATCAAGCGCTTTGCAAATAGACAACAGCAGTTCATCATGCTGAAAAGGTTTAGTCAGATAATCGTAAGCTCCCAGTTTCATAGACCGCACGGCATCTTCGATCGTCCCAACGCCGGTCAGAATCATGAATGGAATGTCGGGCTGAAATGACTTAACCCGCTCGAGCAATTCTATGCCGCTCATTCCTTCCATGGCGAGATCCGAAATGATCAGATCAAACGATTCCTTCTGAATAAGCGACCACGCTTCTTCACCGCTAAACGTAGTTACTATGTCCACCGCGTCATACGGATTATCCATACTCCGAAAAGCCTCCACACTCAGCATTTTTCTGAATAGAGCAAGGATGTTTTTTTCGTCATCAACAACTAAAATTCGCGTCGTCACTATGAACCCTTTATTTAAGCCCTTTCGCAGGCAGTTGAATGTAAAATGTTGTTCCCTCGTCTACTCCGCTTTTTACGCTGACAGTTCCCAGATGTTCCTTAATTATCGAACGGCAGATGGATAAACCAAGACCGGTTCCCTTATTGGTCTTTGTAGTAAAAAAGGGGTCAAATATCTTGCTAATCTTATCTTCAGGAATACCGCATCCCGTATCGGAAATCTGGAGAATTACTTTTTCAGCTGCAGCGTCATAATTGATTAACACTCCCAATGCTCCCCCCTTCGGCATCGACTCGATTGCGTTCAATAAAACATTGATGAGCACCTGCTGCATTTTTTTCGGATCAATCCATAATGCAGGAACTTCAATCGCATAATTTTCAGTAATCGCAATTTCGTTCTTTTTAATAAAATGCCGCAGGAGACCGATTGACGTTTGCATCAGTTCGACGATGTTCGATTCGGATTTCTCCATTCTGCCTGGCCGTGCAAATGTCAGCAAATCTTTGACAACTTTTGCGCACCGTGTTGCTTCTTGTTCAATAATCCGCAGATCCTTGTGAAGCCGGTGGTCCGGTGCCGTTTCATTTAACATTGTCTGCGCAAAGCCCAGAATGATTGACAAGGGGTTATTAATCTCATGAGCAACGCCTGCAGCCAATGTACCGACGCTGGCTAATTTGACCGATTCAACCAGTTGCTGTTCGAGATCTTTTCTTTCCGTGATATCCTTAATAATTTCTATAAAATATTCTGTACGTTTAGATTCGTTCAAGACGGGAAACGTACTAATCTGGAAATACCTTCCGCCATTGGAAATCTCCGATGCATATGCCTGCGAAAATTCAACCGTCGTCAATGCAGGACAATGCTCACATGCCGATTCGCGTCCAAAATACCGTTCATAGCATTTAACGCCCTCAACCGTGTGTTCGAAGCCTTTAGAAGCAGGATACTCTTCAGTAAAGAAAACGTCGGCAGTAGACTTATTATAGTTTCTGATATTGAATGAGGCATCCTGTACACTTATAAAATCCGTAATGCCGTCAAGAACGGACTGGAGATAATTTTTTATTTCGCTGACCTGCGCGTGAAGGCGAAGGTTTTCCAATCTTGACTCATGGAGCGTGAGCACGTTGGAAATGATATTGACCAGTTCTTTATAACCAAAAGGTTTCAGCAAATAGGCGCTCATGCCCATTTGGAGAAGCTCTTTTTGCTCTTCATCGTTTTCGGTTTTCGCAGTCAACATGATAACCGGAGTATTACGGTATAAAGCATACGTATCGTCCTGTCGGATTTTTTTGTAGACATCAACCCCGTTCATTCCCGGCATCATATAATCCAATAAAATAATATCCGGACTAGCTTCATGCAATTGAACAAGCGCTTCTTCACCTCCGGTAGCGGCAATTGGAAGCATGCCAGAATTTCTCAGCATAATTGCGATCGTGTTAAGTATAACCGAATCGTCATCTACAACAAGAATGCGTTTCCCTTTCAAGGAAATATTCTGAAGGCTGGGAGTCATCGGATCTACTTTAAGGTCTTATCTAAGAGAGCGAGTGTCATATTTACCCTTTCCTGAGGCATCATCACCACAAGGCCGGAAATCACTTCATAAATTTCTTCATAGGTTGCTCCGACATGAGCCGCACCGCGAATATGCGAAATTAATTGACGCTCCCGCTGAAGCACGGCCAGGGCTGCGATCACGGATAATTCTCGTTCAGGCGGCGTCAGCACAGGCCGGGTTAATACTTTTCCGTAACCTTCGTATACCATCCACATGGAGATGTCCGAACTAATATGTTCCATGTTTCTGATAAGCTTATTGTAATTTGTACCGTAAACTTTTTGGCAAAGGGTCAGACCGTCTTGCATTATCTCTTGCGTATCACGACCGTCCTTGAAATTCTCGTCTTTCAATCCCCGGTCATGAAGGACGCGGTTTAATACAATTAACCCCTCGATGGCATTGGGAAATCCGCAAAATAAATAATTCTGTAAAATAATTTCCTTGACTCTGATTACAGGGATTTGTTCGTCGAAGGCGAGTTCAATATAAAAGCGCGTCAGATCATTTTGGTATAGTGCAACTGAAGCGGACAACCATGAATAAACCCGAAGATAGGGCGGGAGTCCCGTCTTGGAAATTAAGTTCTTAATAAGTGATCGCAATACTGGATCTTCCGGCTTCATTGTTGAATCATGACATTATATGGTAGTAATCAGTCAAGCTTGTAATGATACAAGGAAAAATTGAAAGCCGCAATATGGCCGTATTGAGTTAAAGAGATATCAACGGGCGAACATGCCACTACTGTTCTACCGGCAATGAAATAATAAACTCAGTACCCTTTCCTAACGCGCTCTGTACTTCGATCGCGCCGTTGTGTTTTTCAATAATCCCCTGGCATATTGCCAGACCCAAGCCGGTTCCTTCCTCTTCCGATTTTGTCGTAAAACCTAACTCAAAGATCTTATCCAAATCATCCTTTGGGATTCCTTTACCGTTATCTTTGATCGATATCTTTGCCATTCCATTGTCCATCCAGGTCTTGATCCAAATCTCACCATTAGATTCTATCGACTGAGCGGAATTGTGAATTAGATTAACAAAAACCTGCGTGAGAGGGCCCGGAAGACCTTTGATGGGAGATATTAATTTCAACTCCTTGTGAAATTCGATATTGAACTTGTATTTAGCTTGCACCAAATGGATCGCACGGTCAATCTGATCTTTTAAACTGACGTCAGCCCATTGAACATCATCTAAACGCGAAAACCCCTTCAGATCCTTGATGATCTCTGAAGCAAATGAAGAAGAGTTTTTTATGGTATAAATGATCGCCTCAAAATCTTCTACGGATTGTACAATGTTCTTTTCCTGCGCAAATAACTTGATGTCGGTAATATCTGCAACCGATTCAGCCTTCAGTATCCTTGAAAATAATTCTCTTAATTCTGCCCATTCATGACCGGCCAGCGATGCCGCATGACGTATATTGGCAACGGGATTACCCAACTCATGTGCAACGCCGCTCATCAATTTTCCAAGTAAGGACATTTTCTCGCTTCGTATCAAATGTTGTTGCGTCATTTGCAGTTCCCGGTAAGCTTTTTCAAAAGCTTTCTTATGATGATAATGCTCGGCAGCGCGCCGAATGGTAATCCGCAATCCGTCGATCTCAAAAGGCTTCAGGATGAATTTATAAATATTGCCTCGGTTAATAGACTCCATAAGAAGTTCCACATCCGAATAGGCTGAAACTATAATTCGAATCGCATCGGGTATGATTTTTTGCGATTCTGCTAAAAAGTCATTACCGCTCATACCGCTCATTTTCTGATCGGACAAGATCACGACGATACCGGGATTGGCAGTCAGAACTTCCAGACCTTCTTTCCCGCTTTGCGCTGTCAAGACGTCAAAATCATCCAAAAGGCCGCGCTCCATAACGTTAAGGATGGCGGATTCATCATCTACACATAGAATTTTAGTGCGCTCTTCCTGGGCACGACTTTGATCACGTTCGAAGTTCAACTTTTTCAACATAGGAATGGCGTACTCCATGTAGGTGTGACGATAAATTCTTATTATTTCTTTAGAGATGTTGTGCGCTTTGTTACGGAATTTCTTGATGCCGGAACCGGTACGATCCGCGATCTCTCGTATCGGGTTTTTTGTTTCCCAACGACCTTCTTACTCCTTTTAACAGCATCAGATCGTACCGCTGCATCAAGCAAAGCATACTCTAACACCTCATCAATATGTTCGACAAATATAAACCGCAAAGATTTTTTGACGTAATCCGGTACATCTTCTAGATCATTCTTATTCATTTTAGGCATGATAACTGTGTTAATACCGGCCCGCCTTGCGGCTACAACTTTTTCGCGAATGCCTCCGACTGCTAAAACTTTACCCCGAAGCGTGATCTCACCCGTCATAGCCACATTATGTTTAACCGGCCGTTCCGTCATCAGCGAGGTGAGGCAGGTCACGATCGTTACGCCCGCGGAAGGCCCGTCTTTTGGGGTAGCGCCCGAAGGGATATGGATGTGAATGTCCATTTTGTTAAAAATGGACGGGTCGATATGCAGACTTTTCGCTTTAGAACGAATGTAGGATAGGCCGGCCTGGGCCGATTCTTTCATAACGTCACCTAATTGCCCCGTTAACTGCAATCCTCGATTCCCCTGCATCAGGCGCGCTTCGATGAATAGAATTTCACCGCCGTTTTGCGTCCACGCAAGGCCTGTTGCAACGCCAACTTCATCTTCCCGATGTGCCATTTCAGGAAATATTTTTTGCGGGCCGAGATAATCGGCGATGCCGCCGCTCTTAATTATAGCCCGGGATTTACCGCCTTCCGCCTTCTTACGCGCTACCTTTCGGCATATGTTTGCAATTTCACGTTCCAGATTTCGAACTCCGGACTCCCAGGTATACGATCCAATGATTTGTAAAATCGAATCGTCAGTAAAATCAATGTCATTAGGTTTCAGACCGTTTTCCTTTATCTGACGCGGAACAATATATTTTTTTGCGATCTGGAGCTTGTCCTCTGCTATATAACCCGACAAACGGATCACTTCCATACGGTCGAGCAATGCCGGCGGAATAGGCGACAGATCGTTGGCCGTCGCGATAAACATTACATTGGACAGATCAAACGGAACGTCTACGTAATGATCGTTAAACATAATATTTTGCTCCGGGTCAAGAACTTCCAGCAGTGCCGAGGCCGGATCGCCTCGAAAATCTTGCCCAATCTTATCAATTTCGTCCAACATAAATACCGGGTTGCTGCTTTGGCATCGCCGCAATTCCTGAATAATCTTGCCGGGAAGCGCGCCGATATAGGTGCGCCGATGCCCGCGGATTTCCGCCTCGTCCTTCACACCGCCAAGACTGAATCTGACAAACTTTCGCCCGATTGCTTTGGCAATCGACCTTCCCAACGAGGTTTTACCAACACCGGGTGGGCCTAGAAAACAAAGTATGGGGCTCTTACTGTCCTTGCGCAATTTCCGTACTGCAAGGAATTCCAGTATACGGTTCTTGACATCCTCAAGATCATAATGATCGTCATCCAGAATTTTTTTTGCCCGAACAATGTTGATCTGGTCTTTGGTTTTTGTGTACCAGGGTAATTCCAGAAGCCAGTCAATGTAGGTTTTACTCACGGTATACTCAGCTGACGAAGGCGACATCTGCGCTAAGCGCTCCAGTTCTTTTCTGGCAATCGCTTTTGCCTCTTTCGGCATTTTCTTTTTTTCGATCTTTTTTCCTAATTCTTCTATTTCGACTGCGTCGTCATCTTCTTCACCCAGTTCATGCCGGATCGCTTTGATCTGTTCACGTAAGAAATAGTCCCGCTGGCTCTTACTCAATTCTGCATTGACTTCAGTCTGAATTTTGTCATTCAGTTCCAGAAGCTGAATTTCCTTATTGATTGCCGTCATCACTTTGGTCAGCCGGTTTTTGATCTCAAGTTCTTCGAGCATATCCTGCTTGTCTTGTACATCAATATTAAGGCTCGATGCAACCATATCCGCCATTCGATCCGGCTCCTTGATGTTACCGATGATGACCTTAAGTTCATCCGGCAATACCGGCGAAAGTGTAACCATTTTCTGAAAACTTTCAGAAACGCCTCGCGTTAACGCCTCTATCTCCATATTTTGTTCAAACCGAATATCAACAGGTTTAACAGAACCCAATAAATACGGCCGTTCCTGAGTGACTGCGTGCAGTTGTACACGGGAAAACCCTTGAATCAAAAGGCGTATGCTGCCATCCGGAACCTGGAACATCTTTAAAACATTGGCTACCGTGCCGACTGGGCACAAGTCTTCCTTGGCAGGAAATTCTTTTTCAGGATTCCTCTGTAAAAAAACACCGATGAGCTTAGACCCAATTAAGGCGTCGTTCACCAATTGCACCAGGTGTTTCTCTACCACGACTAATGGAAACACAACAAAAGGAAAGATCACATTATCGCGTAAGGGTAAAATGTGCAATATTTCCGGAATAATAATACTGTCGCTTTTTTTAGAAGTTGGCATTGTATTGTCAGACATAATTTCGAGATCGCTTTGAGTTTGCTGTTTGGATACCTTGGAACATGAAGGTCATTCAATTATGATATTAGTCACCCTTGACGTATTTGTATCCTTTTTCAGTTTGACGATGAGAAATCCATTATCGTAAAGCGCTTTGATTGAGTTGTCTACAATTCGGGCTTTGATCTTAATCTTCCGCTCAAAAGGACCAAAATCAATTTCCATTTTATGGTAATGACGTTTTTGATTTATGCTAAGTTCCTTTCGCAGCCCGGAAACGGTCAATATCCCTGCTTCATATGTTAATTTTATGTCATCCTGTTTCACATTGGCAATATCCAAAACCACCATAAATTCCTCGTCCGTTTCAATCACGTCCGTCGGAGGATGCCATCGTTTCTCCGCGCTGATCAGGATGGGGTATTTAGAGTTAAAGAAATTCGAAAAAAGAAATTCCATTTCGTCATCCATGCCGCGAAATCGGTGCGTTGGAGTTCTTTGATCGTCATCCATTTCTTCCATGCTCTCTCTCCTTAAAGAAACAAAATAACTTGTCAAGTGTTTGTTGAAAGATAATATAGACATGAAGGTCAAGGAAATGCAAGAGTTTTAAGGTGGCGCCCCACAGAACAAAAATATTTCATACCAAACACTTGCTAAATCAAAAATGATTTAGTACCTTTACCAGACGGTGTTGTTCTTTGTTAAAAAGAAAGTAGACAACTTTATTCATCTAAACTCATAAATTACAGCTATTTGTTAAACCAATTATGAGGTGTTGATGGTTATTGATACAAAGAAAAGTCCCCTATTGTTCTTTAAAATATTCTTGATTCTGTTGGTCTCGTTCCTTTTGAATTCACATATTTTTGCTCAACTTCGTATGGAATTGAATTTCGGGGAGGAGAACAACTATATTCTATTTGAGAACACTTACAATTCCCCTGATCCAAATAAAGCGCGGTTGAGTGAGTTGTTTCAAAATGGCGATTTTGAAGTTTCCGGCCTTGCAGAGCGCAGTCCTTCTGGTGATAATTTTTTGGTTCTCAATGGTATAAACTATTTCCTGAAGACTCCGGGGAGCGCTAATATTAATCTGAACGGACATGTCTCATATTCCGTATCCATGTGGATTTATCTGTATTCGTCCGGAATCAACGGTGAGATCATTAATGCCGATAACGGTTTTGTTTCAGGTTACCGCTTCTTTTTAGAGAACAATGTACCTAAATTGGAGATTCGCGAAGGAATACAGGAAATTTTCTCGTCTGAAAAAACGCTTCCTTCCTCGCAGTGGACGCATATCGGCTTCTATTGTGACGGCGTTAACGACAGCGTCACATTTTTTATAGATGGCGATATTGCAGGCGTATCGGCATTTACTAAAGTCACTCAGGTTAACACCGGCTCAAACAGTTACATAGGAGCGGCTGTCCGGTCAAGCCCTCCAAACTTTCTAAAAGCCAATTTGGATCAGATTCGTTTTTATGCTGGGCGAGATACGATTTTTAATTACGTCAAGCATCTGCATGTCGCGTCAAAATCAAAATCAAGAAAAAGCAAGACGGACGCACCGCAATATTTCACACTATTACAAAATTACCCTAACCCGTTTAATGCGTCAACCAAAATTTCTTTTGTTCTGGAAAAAAGCGGATACGTAGAGCTTAAGATATACGACCTGTTAGGAAATACGGTACGCACATTATATGACGGCGTCCAAGAGGAAGGAGCTCACGAACTGTATTGGGATGGCATGGATTTCAAATCCATGACGGTACCCAGCGGTATCTACTTTGTAAGACTGTCATTCAATGGCTCTGTTCAGACCAAAAAGATGATTCTGGTAAAATAGTCACTTCGACACAAACTTGTATCCCACCCCGTGTATCGACAGTATATACTTCGGTTCTTTCGGATTTTCTTCAAAATAATTTCTTAATTTTACAATAAAATTATCGATCGTGCGTGTTGAGGGTATGGTGTCATAACCCCAGACCTTCGTCAAAATTTCTTCGCGGGTAACCACTTGTCCTTCCTTCTCTATGAGCAGCTTTAGCAACATGCATTCCTTTTTTGTCAGACGTATGGTTTGGTTGTTCACGACCGCTTCATAATTTTCAAAGTTGATGGTGTTCGAACCAAAACTGTATTGTACGACCACATCGGCCAAACTCTTCTGGCCTCTGCGTACAAGAGCCTTCACACGCAACAAGAACTCATCTAAACTGAACGGCTTTCCAAGATAGTCGTCCGCCCCTAACTTTAACCCCTCAATACGGTCCTTTTCTTCATGTTTTGCCGTAAGAAAAAGAATCGGTGTTTCCTTGTCTTTTTTTCGTATTGAATTGCAAACATCGTAACCGCTGAGTTTTGGAAGCATTACATCCAAAACTATCAATTGATACATATTGCCCTGATACTTTAAAAGAGCTTCTTCGCCTGTTTTAGCCCAGACAACTACAAAATCACTCTCAAGGTTAAAAATCAGAGATTCTGCTATGTTTTTTTCATCTTCGACTAATAGTAGTTTTGGTTTCATAATCCAATATGTTATTAATGGTTATCCAAGAGCGGTATTTTAATCTGGAATTGAGTGCCGACGCCGGATTCAGGAAGGTTTACAAAAATCTTACCTTGATGAGCTTCTGTTATTTTCTTTACGAGGTATAGGCCAATGCCGGTACCTTTGGTGTTTCGCGTCAATTCATTCCCTGCACGATAAAATCGATCGAAAATATATGTCAGATCATTCTTGTCGATACCCGGACCGTTGTCTTCAATCTCAAAGATCATGTCCTTATTGTCATGATACAATCTGATTACAATACGTTTAGGAGTGACTGAATATTTGACCGCATTCTCAATCAAATTATTGAAGACCGAAAGCAGAGCATGGTGATCGCCCATCACTTTGAGCTTCTCATCGAGCATTGCCGTCATACCAATTTCTTCGTCCTCTGAATATGATTTTATTTTTTGAATACAAGGGTTTACTATGTCAAAAACCACGAGCGGTTTCATTTCAAAATGAAATTCGCCCCTTTCAAGTCGGGCCGCTTCCAGTACATTTTCAACCAATCGCTCCAGCCGATCTACATCATACAACGAATGCTCAAAAAACTGTTTTTGTTTTTCTGGCGGAACCGGCCTCGACAATAGCGTCTGCAAATATAGTTTTATCGACGCTAAAGGCGACTTCAGTTCATGCGTAATGCTGAGAATAAAATTCTTTTGTTGTGATTCAAGTCTAATCTCTTTTTTCAGAATGACAAACATGAAATATACACCCAAAAGGACCATCAATGAAAAGAAGATACCTTCCGAGATGAACATGATGGTTTTGCGTTCTGTTTTGTTGATCAAGTCATTTAGAAATTCCGTTTTTGGCCGAATGAGAATCGGCAATTTAAGAACTCGTGAGGGGCCATAACTATAAACTGACTTGGGGTCTGTGCGAGGCAGTTGTTCAACGGTTAATTCAGGATGACGGCTGGACATCCATTTATTCAATTCTCCATATACTATTGTTGAGGCGACTATCATTCCTCCCGTATCTTTATAGAAAACGGTATCGCCGACGCAATAAAACGTACTGTAATGTTGGCTGCTAACGAGTATCTCCGGAACAGACTCAAGCGGCCGCGACCCAATGGATTCACGGTGCAGCTCCATATTGTGAATAACGACCCGCTCATATTCACGATTCAACTCATTGACCGCTTTCTGCACGCGTATTGACAAGACCGCCTGATGCAGTTGAAATAAGACCGTATTTTGCTGAACCTGATAATATATCCACCAGAATATCTGCGCCAGGCAAATGACAACAATAACCGTAAAAATAATAACCGGAATACGGCCGACAAATTTAGTTTTATTAGATTGCCTGAAGGACATTAGTATTCCATTTCATTAATCTGGTTTACTTGCAATAAGTATCTCATAGGCTTCTTTAATTTCTCTGAATCGCTCATCACCTGCAATACCCAACTCGCCGGATGTATTCATATCGGGATGATAGATCATGCTGAGTTTCCTGTAAACCGATTTGATTTGTTCCAATGTGGCATCCTCTTTTACACCCAGTATTTCATAATAATTCTTCTTGCGTTTGGGGCGGGACACGGGATCAAACTCGTCACCCAGTCTCAGCGCTTCACTTACAAATTCTTTGATCTGCAGTATCTGGCGCATGATTTCCTCGATCTGCAACTGTCCGTTGTTGAAACCATTTTTCAATATTTCTAATTCCGCTTTGAAATCTATTACAGCAATAATAATATCCGCACTGGTGTTGCTGGTCAGCGCCTCGATGATCAGTTTTTCCGTTTCGTCGATCGCCCATCGTACTTTATCGTCTTTTTCGGCCTGCAGCTGATCGTGCAGCTTCTTTAGTGAAGATTGTATATCTTCGGCAATTTCTTTGGCAAGAACAAACTGTTTGTTAATAAGTGCGTCCTGGGCGCGCTCAAGATAGAACGAAAACTCTTTTATTTCGTCCGCGAATCGTTCTGCAATTTCGGTATGTGTTTGTCGTTGCATCTCCACTTCTGCATTTGACAATGCAAGATGCGCGTCTTTACGAATTTGTTTGAATTTTTCAGCTTCGTCTCTGGCGCGCACGGCATAGCGCGCCGCTTCATTGCACAGCGCTTCACAGCCGTCAAACTGGTTGTCCGCAAATGCCCGTTTGGCTTCATTCAATTTTCCGACAGCGTCTGTAAAATACTCTTGCGCATATTTTTCCGCGTCGGAAGCTCGCGCCAATTCAACCTGTTCTTCTGAGTCATTTAACCACCACAGTACCTGTCTTTTTATTTCACCTGTCTGAATACGTTTTTTCCACCAGAACCCGAACACAAAAACGCCGATTATTCCGAAACTGAACATCAGAAGTGTTTTCAATTGACTTAGCTGCGCTTCATCGTCTATTAAAGCCTTGAGTTCCAGAATCTCTGCATTGTCGGGATCGTATTTTAAAGCCGCTGTAAGGTAGTTATCGGCAACGCGAAAATTGCCCGCATCATAATCCATTTTTGCGCTCTGAAGATAGTTCCGCGCCATTTCAGAACCGGCCTTTTTGAATAAGGTTTTCCCTTCCGTATCATTCTTGTCTATTGAAAGTATTTCTTGAGCAGACTGATACGCCAAATACCAATTCTCACGCGCAAGGTCTTTCGTCGCTTGTGTTTTAAGGTAATCTAATCTTCTTTTCTTTTCAATTCTCGTGTTGTCATAATGGGCTCCGATCGACACGTCATCCTCGCCCTTTCGATAGAGTTCGGATGATGCGGAAATCTTAAAATTCTCTTCGTCAGGATTCAGGAAAAGAGGATCTGCACTCATATCGGTCAAATGGAAAAAAGCACCAACATAATTGGAGTCATTGTTCCAAACGTTATTTCTCAACAATTCAATACTCTTACTTTCTTTAACACCAATTCCAAATACATTTAATGCGCATATATTATTTATCAGCGAAATGGCAGACGTATTTCGTATTAAAATGCCGTAACCTGAAGCAAAATTGTTGGCTGGCGGCCTGTCGGCGACCCCTATGCCGTTCTTTACGATTGTATTATTCCGAACTAAAGGACTGGCATTATCGTCGATCATAATACCGTTTTTCTTGTTTTGGTATATATAATTACCCAGCACTTTGTTTGTAGAATTTGTAGTGACGGTAATCCCATTACCCCCATTCCGTTTAATTATGTTTCTTTCAATAGTTGGCGAAGCATTGGTGCCAATGAATATTCCATCCCCATGATTTTCAGATATAATACAGTCAATGATATATCCGTGGCTTTTTTCCATGATAACAATGCCGTTTTTTATGTTTCCGCTAAAACTGGACTGGCGTATATTAACCGAACTGCTGCTGAGTATTTCAATGCCGTTTCCGCCGTTTATAAACGAACAATTTTCAATAAAAAACGTCGAATATTTTGAATACAGTAGCGGCCGATTTGCCGGTTTAGAAAATGTTACCGACATATTTGCAATTTTTCCGCCGCCAAGGTTATATGCCTCAATCACGGGTATGCTTCCGTCTGTCTGGATTATCGTCATACCAATCCCATCACCGTCCAGGTTTACGAAATTCTTCAGTAAGATGCTTTCATTATATACGCCGGCTTTGATTTTAATCGTTGCATTGAATTCAGCTTGATCAATGGCTTGTTGAATGGACGTATATTTGCCGCTTCCGTCCAGAGCAACCGTTGCGTACTTTTGTCTGTCCGCCTTTTTGGAACCGCGGCGAACTTGCGCAAAACTCAGGTTCTGAAGATGGAAAAAGAAAAGCAACAAAAGGAAGAAATATGGTTTCGTTTTTTGCATTTTATTCTGAATGACCCTGTGAATTGAATGTATTTGATTTAAACATTTTTTGCACGGTTTTTGTTTAAAAAATCAAATACATATTAAAAAACCTTGTCCGCGCAAACGAACAAGGTTTAGTCAACTACTAGTGGTTTTCAATTCTATGGTAAATGGTATCGTTTTTCTGAAGGTCCGTTTTCAAGGTTCAGCACTCCACGCGGACAAACGGCCGAGCACACCCCGCATCCTACGCACGATGCACGAACTATATTTTCACCCCGTTGCGCATAGGCGCGAACATCTATTCCCATTTCGCAGTACGTAGAACAATTGCCGCAGGAAATACACTGGCCGCCGTTTGTCGTTATTCGAAAGCGCGAAAAATATTTCTGTATAATACCGAGAATGGCAGCCATAGGACAACCAAACCTGCACCACACACGGCTTCCCATAATTGGGTAAAATCCTGTTCCTATGACTCCTGAGAAGACAGACCCAATTAGAAACCCATACCATGATGCAAAATTTCCGGATAAATTCCCCAAAATAGTGCCGCCAAAATACGAATTCAGCCAGAGTAAGGACGTGGTTACAGTCACAAAGACCAGAACCGAGTGGATCAATATACGTTCAATTTTCCACGCTTTTAAGGACTTGTCAGACAATTGCCTAAATGGATCGCCAAGCGTTTCGGCTAATCCGCCGCATCCGCACACCCAGGAACAATACCAGCGCTTTCCAAAAAAATAGGTCAGCACCGGCGTAGCAACGAATGTCATGATAATACCCCAGAAAATCATAAAAATACCAAGCCCTCCCGGGTGGGCTAAAAGATTCTGGAAGTCGCTTGGCCATAGGGAATAAGGTCGAAGAGGCCAGAAATACGTAAAATAGAAACCGGGCTGGTTCAGCATTTCAAGCAATGATGGAATAATAAACGCAAAACCCAATTGAAAAAACATAACCGAGGAAGTTCGAAGAATCTGATAACGACTATGGCGGTATTTCACAATCATACGAGTTCCCATAACAAGTACAGCCAGCGTATAGAAAGTCCCATACAAAAACCACTGATCCGCTGATTTGCCACGCAGGATAAGGCTCAGAGGGTCAACCAGCCGAATCCAGTTCGAAATCAGCTCAGGGAACCAGTACAACACAATATAGAAGCCCGTAAACAGAATGCCAATTATCCAGGCACTTGCTCCCCGAGACATGACCGAACTGAAAAAAATATGGTTATTTCTGATTCCGGCCCGATATTTCTTAATTTGCGGAACTATGTATATGAGGCCGCCAATGACCGAGAGACCGAAGCTCAGAAAAAAGAATAACGCTGGACTGTCATTTGAAGCGCCCGTCAAAGATACAAATAACATCAACAGACCGAATCCAAAAACTCCCAGTCCTGCCTTCATTGAAAGGCTCATATCGCGGTAAGCGTTTTGGGACAAAGACATGGATATTTCAGCAGATCCGTTTATCGGCACGAGTTGCACTTCGACTCCTTGCATGTAAATTAATCATAGTGAGGTATTTCAACTGGGTATCAATCAGACTGCAACGCTGGCTAGACCTCGTCTTTTCTTAAGCGCTATTGGCTTTTGTGGATTTTGCTCATTAAACAATCCGACTATACTCTTTTCAAACTGTATGAAAAATTCAGGGTCAAAATTAGCTTCGCCTAAATTCTCCAATACGTATTCGATGGAACTTTTTTCGCGAATCCAATGTTCACACACTTTCTGACGAAATCGAATACCAAAAAGATTAAATCCGATTACTGAATAATCATTGGCGGAATAAACAATACGAATTGCATGTTTTCCATTCGGATGCTGCCAATAGAATGACTGCTCACCTTCCAGCGGCACATTACTGACATACCCATACGTCTGGTATTCAATGTCAAAGAATTTTGCGGAATTGAACCATATACCGCGTTCATATGCCGTTCGTTCTCCGCAAATGGTCTTGGCGAGCGCCTCCCCGTGCATTCTGCCTGTATACCATAATTGCTCAATCTTGGGATGACGCGGCTTTGGAGTCCTGAATTCTACGCAATCCCCGGCTGCATAGACATTGGTTATGTTGGTTTCCAGAAATTCATTTACAAGAACCCCACGATTTGCTTCAATTTTCGAATTTTTCACAACATCAATATTTGGAGAAACCCCTGCCGTCAGGCCAACAAACTGGCATGAAATTTCCTCACCTTGGCTTGTGATAACTGAACTGACACGCCCATTGAAGTCTGGCACAATTTCTTTTAATTCCGTAGACAGGCGTAAATCTATCCCGTGTTCAATAATATGATTTCCGATAAGTTGAGCTTCTTCTTTAGGTAGAATGTTGTCCCAATAAAATGTTTCACGGACCAAGAATGTAACTGGAATTTTTCGGCTGTTCAGCATTTCGGCCATTTCGATTCCTATTAGTCCGCCGCCAACTATTACCGCACGTCTAATATTTTTTGTATTACGCTCCATGAGATCCAAATCAGGCTTAGAATATAAGCCCTGCACGCCTTCAAGGTCTTGTCCAGGCCAACCGAATTTATTGCTTTTCGAGCCTGATGCAATGACAAGCATGTCATAGTGAATCAGCTGTCCGTCATTTAGTCTAACTATCTGTTCATCAGTGTTGATGGACTGCACAAAACCTTTTATCAAAGTTAAATTATTCTTTTCCCAGAACCAATCCTCGTAAGGTTTTGTATGCTCATATGTCATATGACCCATATAAATATACATAAGAGCTGTACGGGAAAAAAAATGTCCCGTTTCGCCGGAAATGATAGTTATCTTCCTGTCAGATCGTTTCCGAACATTCCGCGCTGTTGTAATACCGGCTATACCATTACCTATGATAACTAAATGTGACATGCACCATCCCTGATATGAAACAACAATGTTCCGGGTTGATTATGAATATATATTATGTTGCTGGATACGATTAGTGTTCAAATGAGTAGTCCAAGTTGTCAATGCGTTTTTTTCGTTTACGCATCTGATGTCTGCGCTGACTTGGGCTAGTATAGTTCGACTTTTCAATAAAAGTTTGTATGATGCGGGCTTTTCGGCACTCGGTTTCAAACCGTCGAATTGCTTTTTCAATTGGTTCGTTTTTTTTAACGATAGTTGAAAGCATCTGCCACCTCCGCATAGGACTTGGAGTAGTATCAGCTATAAAAACTCCTGTGACCATTTTTTATTCCCGGTGCAAATACTTTATTTCCGTTTAGGTAGTCGTTCCTATTTTTGAAGAATCATCTTTTTTGTTTTAGAATAATCACCTGCTTTGATACGGTATAAGTATAGACCGGATGCCAGCATTTTTCCAACATTATTTCTTCCATCCCATACAACTTGATGGTAACCGGGACTAAATTCCTTCTTGAAGAGCGTCCTAACTTCCTGTCCGAGTATATTATAAACTTTCATGATAACTTCTGATTTGGCCTGGATTCCAAAACGAATAAGCGTTTCAGGATTAAACGGATTGGGGACATTTTGTTCTAAAATCAGGTGCTCCGGAACTGCAGGAACGACTTTAATATCAAAAGTTATTTCGTCAAAACCCTGCGTGTTTGTCGCACGAATCGTCACGCGATGAAGCCCTATCTGTTTTGATGTTGGAATCCACTGTATCCGCCCGGAGTTTGAATTCAATGACATGTTTGCCGGGCCTTCTGTGAGTGAGAATACCGGAGACGGATTTCCCGATGCAAGAACATACATCGTAAATAACGAGTCTGCGAACACGGTCTGATTTGTTATTGAACTTATGATCGGCACCTGGTTTCCGGCTTCATATAACTCAATACCTCCTCTGATATTTCCCATTAACAAATCCAGATCGCCGTCCTTATCTATGTCAATAAATCTCGGCACGGCATTTTGGGTTGCCTTAAGTGATTGATATGGCCCCCCATTAGCAATAAAAAGTGGATTTTCAGCGCTGCCGATGTTTTCATAGTAAGCCATGTAGCCATCCTTAAAACCCACAATGAAATCAAGATCACCATCCGCATCGGCATCAATGATTTCCGGAACTGACTCAGCTTTTCCGCTGCCGGTACCAAGATAGTCTAAAACAGGCGTCGCGAACTCCGGGGCGGAAGATGTCCCCACGTTTTTGAAGTAATTGATGGTACCGTTCTCTTCGCCGACAAAAAGATCAAAATCACCATCATGGTCGATATCAGCGAAAATAGGGGCACTGTAGTTGCCAACATCAATTCCATGATAAAAGCTGTCTGTCAACTCAAAAATGGGATTTGCTGCATTTCCGTTGTTTCTGAAGTAAAATATTTTACCGGAAAAACTCCCTGAAAAACAGTCCTGGTCGCCGTCGTTGTCAATATCTACAAATGCCGGAGACGAAATAAATTCATTGGCCGGGAACGGCACCTTGATTGCCGTATCAAGTGACAATTTAATGATATGGCCTGCCAGCGTGGTATTCTTGTAAAAGACAATTCCTTCCTGATAGCTTCCGATGAATAAGTCATCATCGCCGTCCGCATCAATGTCGACTAAAACAGGATGTGATGACCTGCCGACATCCATACCATCAATGTAATTCCGGGTAATTAGTTCAAATTGCACTGTACCTGCTGTATTACGCTTGGCTAACGAATTATTTCTAAAGAACCAAAAATTATCCTTCTCTCGATCTCTAAATAACACATCGACAAAAAGGTCTTCATCCCCGTCTCCGTCAATATCGGCAAATACCGGAACGTTAAACCCTGGAGTATTCAGGATAGAGCTTGGAAACGTCGACGATGTGATCTCCGGAAAATCCGCTGTGAATTTATTTCCTTTGTTCTCAAGATAATACATCCCGATACCAAAAAAATCACCCCAAACGATATCCAAATCAAAATCCCTATCGACATCCGAAAAAACGATTCCACTTGCTCCGTGCCGCTGAACCGACGTAGCTTTTGCCCCAGAAATGATGAGAATATTTTCAAAATTATCTGTTACAAAGCGAAAAATGCAGTTGGAAGCAGTTCCAATATTCTCGTAAAAACCAAGTGATCCCACGCTACGCCCTGTAAAAAAATCAAAATCCCCGTCGCCGTCGATATCTGCAAAAAAAGGGATGCTCTGATTTTCAGTAATGATCGTATTGCCGGATGAATCGGTAACGACTGCATCTTTTACAATAAACACGGGGTGAACGAGTCCGCCTGTATTTTCGTACAAACGCATCGATGCTGATGGGCCGGCCGCAAAAATATCCTTATCGCCGTCTCCGTCAATATCAACAAAACGGCACCAGTTGCCGACATTCAGCGAGTCAAAATAATCCGTAATAAATATAAATTTTTCTCCGTCATTTTCATAATATGTAAGTCTTCCGTCAACCTGCGTTATAAAAAGGTCAAGATCCAGATCGCCATCATAGTCAATAAAACTGGATTTGGATGCGTAGGTTCCGCCAAAAAAATCATGCGGAAGTCTGTGTCCATAATGCTCCACAATGAATGGGTTAATTTTTTTGGTGAAACTCTGACTGCGAGTTTTGGAAGGAGTTAACAGTAAGCACAATATGAAACTGGTCAAAAGAGTGGGCTTCATCCAGGAATTATTTTTTTTGACAAACGCATTTTAATTTCTTTACCAAGACTCCAAAAAAGCAACGGCAGAAAAATAATAGCACTTCCGTACTTCACGGTATCCGGCACGATCTCCGAGGCGTTCCCCATGTTGACCACTATTTCAATGCCAAAAAAAGTGTAAATTGTATTCAGAAGAAATCCCAGCAGGAGCGCCGCAATGGCTATGGACAAAATATACGAAATAATAGATCGTGTCCCTAAAGTACTCTTAACCACGCTCATCGTTGATATATTGGTGGCGGGTCCGGCCAGAAGAAATACAAGTGCCGCCCCTGGAGAAATCCCTTTCATTATTAATGCGGCGGCAATCGGCGTTGACGCGCTGGCGCAGACATACAGAGGTATTCCAATTGCCAGCATAACAAACATGGTTATTGTCTCGTTATGGAAATAAGTTGAAAAAAAATCTTCAGGAATCGCGACCGAAATGATTGCCGAGATGACCATTCCTATCAATAAATAATATGCAATATCACCCAGCAAGTCTGTAAATGCATAATGTATACCGCTTTTCAGTCTGGCATAAACACTCACTGTTGATTCGGGACCAAGATGCGGTGCATGAACACGGCAGTGATCATCGTCACAACCGGCCGCCGAGGATGCAATCTTCGAAGTGTTGCCTTGTGGCTTTGTATCGTCTTTTCTGGATTGAATATTTTCAGCTATACCGGCAATAAAAGCGGTTACAAAGGCCGCTACCGGCCTGAATACGGTCATTAAAGGATCCAGCATGGCGTACGATATCGCGACCGAGTCGATACCCGTTTCTGGTGCAGAAATAAGAAAACTAACTGTTGCCCCCTTGCTTGCTCCGGTCTTATGAAGTGACACGCCCATTGGGATGACGCTGCAAGAGCATAGCGGCAGTGGCGTACCTATGAGCGAAGCCCTTAAAACAGACGACATGTTCGATTGGCCCATATAGCGCACTATCGTTTCCGTGCGAACGAAGGCTTTAATAAAACCTGCGCTTAAGAAGCCGACCAGCAGATAGAGCGACGCATCCACCAAAGTGTGAAAGATGGAAAGCACGATTTCTGACATAGATGACAAGATCATTTCCATAGCAGTTTATTTACGTTCTTCGATATGGTCCGTAGCCTGTTTTAGCAGATTCTCAATGTGGTGATCGTCCAGACTGTAATACGTCATTTTGCCCTCACGGCGAAATCTCACCAATCTGAGATTTCGCATCAATCTGAGGTGGTGCGACACTGCCGACTTTGTAATACCTAAAAAGTTGGCAATGTCACAGACGCACAATTCCGTTTCAATTAAGGCTAAAACAACTTTCAGACGCGTCGTATCGCCAAGAATGGAGAAAACTTCACTCAGCTTGTATAATTCACTGGCAGGCCGCATTTTCTTGCGCAATATTTTGATCTTTTTTGCGTCAAAAAAGTCAATTTCACAGACGTCCATCGATGCCGGTTTCTCAAGATCAAAACGCTTAGTATTTTTTTGTTGTGTGTGCATGAAATATGACAAACAATTAAACAACCGTTTAACTATTAATTACAAAAAAACAGCCGTTATGTCAAGTGTTATGACTCCTGCTGAAATAAATCTTGCATTTATCTCACTCCGGGTATATATTCGCACTTGAAAAATGATACGCACCCGTAGCTCAATTGGATAGAGCATCTGACTACGGATCAGAAGGTTTGGGGTTCAAATCCCTACGGGTGTACGAAATAAAACCCTTTGATCTCAAAGGGTTTTTTAATTCTGCCCCTGTAACTATGGAACCCATACTTGTAGTCATTCCGGCATACAATTCGGCATCTTCATTGGGAAATGTCATTGCCAAGATTCGCCGGCACCTGACAGAGTCCGGATACCCGTATAATATACTGGTAGTAAATGACGGTTCTACAGACCTGACCGCAGAAGTCGCAACGGGACTCGGTGTGTTACTAATAAACCACGCTCAGAATCTGGGAAAGGGCGCAGCTTTAAAAACGGCTTTCCAATATGCGGACAAGAATAAATATGCCGTGATAGCTACTATGGATTCAGATCTTCAACACGATCCGTCTTCCCTACCCTCGATGCTATCTTTGTTTATGTCCGGCAACTACGATCTTGTTATCGGAACCAGGCAATTCGACATGAATAAAATGTCACTGAGCCGGATCATTTCGAATCGCCTTACCAGCAGGCTCATATCTATGAGAGCCAAGCAACCCATTCTTGACAGCCAATCCGGCTATAGAATTATGCGGACGTCGGCAATCAGAAATATTACTCTTAAAACGTCACGATTTGAAACTGAATCAGAAATAGTAATACGCTTAGCGCAAAACCATTGCCGTATTGGGTTTTATCCGATTGATACCATATACGCCGGAGAGAAAAGTAATATTCGGCATGTACGGGATACATTGAGATTTATCAAAATGTACATCGGCACAATTTTGCATTAACTCATTCAAAGGACAGGCAGAATGGAACTACTGAAAGATTTAATTGATATTGTTCTGCACTTGGATTCTCATCTGGCAGAACTTATAGCCAACTATGGCACATGGACCTATGCTATTTTATTCTTGATCATTTTTTGTGAGACCGGATTAGTCATATTCCCTATTCTTCCCGGTGATTCATTATTATTTGCCGCCGGCGCTTTAGCGGCAACTACAGAATTGGATGTACATGTACTTGCTGTTCTGCTGACTTGCGCTGCGATACTTGGCGATTCGGTGAATTACGCTGTCGGCAGGAGAATCGGCCCTAAAGTATTTCATTACGAAAATTCTAAATTATTTAACAAACAACATCTTATGCGAACACATGAGTTTTATGAACGATACGGAGGCGTGACTATTATTGTGGCGCGTTTTATTCCTATCATCAGAACTTTTGCGCCATTTGTTGCCGGAATAGGTTCCATGACTTACTCAAAATTTATTCTATATAATATTTCCGGCGGGATTGTGTGGATCGTTTCATTATTGTATGCAGGTTTCTTTTTTGGAAATATTCCAATCGTCAAAGACAATTTTACGTTCGTTATCCTTGCGATTATTTTTATTTCAATTCTACCTGGAATTATTGCCTATGTACAACAAAAGCTGAAGAAGCATAAGGCCAACCAATAACCAGGATTACTCTGCATGAGCCATTTCATTGACGTCTAAGTCACCGATACGGGTATCGTCTCTGGTGGATGCTGTAAAATAAATTAAAAAAGAAAACCCCGTAAGAAAAACTCACGGGGTTTTTTGCAATTAATTATTCTTAAGACTATTTGAGCATGATCATCTTACGGGTTTGCGTGAATTTATCTTTGCCGTCAGCTGACACGGCAGTTAATCGATAAATGTAGATACCGCTGGCAACCGCCTGATTGTATTTATTCAATCCGTTCCATACTGCCTGCTGGAATCCGGCATCCATTCGGCGATCAACTAGCGTCGCGACTTCCTGCCCCAGAATATTATAAACCTTCAGAGAGACTTTTGCTGAAACGGGTAACCTGAATTTGATGGTAGTTTCAGGATTAAACGGATTCGGCGCGTTCGGCTCTAAGGTAAATTTATTCGGTAATTCCACCGTGACGGTCACGTCATTGTGATAAGTTAGGCTTCCGTCAAAGCCAACGTCTGCCAGCCGGTATAGATAGGTCTTACCCAATTCAACGGAATAATCAATCTCACTGTAATCCGTGGCCGAACTCGTTGAACCTTGGCCCTCAACCGTCATGATGGACTGAAATGCCTGATTCTTACTGAGATCTGTTGAAACCTCTTTTCGTTCGATTATCCAGTAAGCATTGTCAAGTTCACTCTCTGTTCGCCATGCAAGGCGCACCTTATTTTCATACGGAACTGCTTTGAACTTGCCGCTTAGTAAGACCGGTACACTATTGTCTGAACTTAGCGTTCCATAGGCATAGTACGTCCCTGCTCCGGAAGAATTTGTAAACAGAATATTGGCATTGCCACCTGAATCACGCCCGGCAGGAGATATCGTTTGGTAACCGGCTCCAACAAGTGTGGTCCAGTTTAGACTATCCGCGGAACGCATCACCCTTATGCTGTCCGGTTTACTTACGCCCTCAATATCACCACCGATGCCGACATTTGTTTTGATACTTATTCGTACTGTATCGGACGTAGAGATAAAAACCAAACCGCTGTCAATTGAAATTCGGTAAAATCGGGCGCTGGATATAGCATTAATGTCTGCTGGTTTAGATGAAATAGTCACGCCTCGGGGTATAATCTCGACGCGAACTCTTGTTCTTGAAGCTGCTGTTGAACCCGTAACTCTCACCGGACGATAGAAACTTCCGCTCCCAACTTCGAAGTTCCGTCCAACATTACTAGTCGAAGCCGGGAACGTGATCGCCATTTTGCCGTCAACATACGATGTTGAATCGCCGCCGGAGATCGGCGTAATGGCGCTATTCAATAATCGCATGATATTTGTGCCCATACGAATGATTCCCTTTGTCAGGGTCAACGTGCGGGTAAGCTGTAAGCTGTCGTTAGTTCCGGTGACAACCACTTGCGCACCGGCAGCTGTCCTATTAATCGAAAAATCCCTAAACGATCTGGCTACAGCGCCGCTGGCAAATCTGAGCGTATCGTTCACCGTTGTACCGGTCATGCTGAGATCTGTCGAGTCGGATGATGTGATCGTGCCGGTACCACCCGGATAGGTTATATTACCTCCAAAGACCCACCGATTTCCTCGTCCCAAAGACAAATTATTTCCAGCATTGATGGTCAGTACATTCTGCACAGTATCCAATTGCTGAAATACTCCCGGTGTTCCGCTGTAGATAAATGACACGCCTGAACTGTTATTAATGTTCAAATTGTAAAAGCTCGCGGTTCCGCCAGCCGCGGTCGCCCGCGTAATGCGTTGAGGTGATGTACCATTAAATGTGAAAGTACTGGTGCCGAGAGTGAGGAGGCTTCTTGTATTATGTACTAAATGAAGATGGCCGCCAAGAGTAATATTATAGTTACTTAAACTGGTAAACAAATTATTAAAATCACCGATATGCAGCGAATCTCTTACGTTGATATTTCCGGCCAATGTTCTGGTGCGCGTTGCCGCGGTAGCGAGAAATTGCAGCCTGCCGTAGCTGAAACCATTAAGCGCGCTGACGGTCGTTGTTCCATTAAAATCGTATAGGACTTTGCTGGTCGGATCCATGTTGTACACGCTGTAGCTTGCGGGGAAATTAGCTGCACCGGAAACCCGCAAAACCGTTCCTGCCGCCATGAAAAGCGAATCTCCCACACCGCCGTTGTGATTGGCCGTAAATGTTCCCATGCTGACCTGGCCGTTTAAGATTCGCATGGATTTATTAACTGTAATATTGGCCCCAATGGTTTTCACTGTATTATTTGCAAATACAATGTTATTAAACGTTGTTGTTTGCCCGGTCGGTATTGTCGAGGCCACTGAACCGGCGAAAATCACTGTACCACTGTCCTTCGCAACAAAAGTGGTGTAAGTTCCGGTTGGCAAGACCGGTGTCGCAGATGTATTATCAAGTATGATGGTGCCCACTCCCGATACATTGCCAAAGTCATTGGTGGCAGTATTCTGAATCAGAACGGTTCCAGGCCCGGGTGTAGATCCTCCATACTGGTCAAACGTTACGGCAAGTACCGTACGACCGGACAGCCCGGATGGAATCGTGACTGTTTTACTGTCGCCGATCACCACTGGAGTTTGTCCATTTGGAAGAAATAGTGCAGTCGGGCCGCCATAGCTTCCCGTAGCCCATGTGCTCAGGGTCTGCCAATTACCGTTGGCTCTGCTGTAGAAAACCGTTGGCACACCGTAGGCCGCATCCTCACCGGCAGTATAATCTGCAGCTATTATTGTAGAGTCCGGATTAAATATTGTAATACTGTCGCCCGTAGTGCTGATACTGGATGTCGGCTTCGTCCATGTAAATGGAATGAAGTATCCGCCAATATAGCTAGCTTCCGTTCCTAACGGTGTAATTCCGGAACCATACACATAATAATGTTGCGCAGCGGCGTCAGCAGCAAGACCGGTCTTGGTAACTTTCCAATAATAAGGCAATGCAATAGAACCATCGGCTAAGTTAGGGTGCGCTGAATTCACAGGTACGACAGTTATGGTACCTGCGGCCGGAGTTGTTCCCGCATTGGTAATTCGAATCGTAGCCGGTGTATAATTGGCTCCCGTCCCAACAGGAAATCTGAAACCGTGGGTGCTTGCCGGATAAGCCTTAGTCACTCCCATATCGCCGGCGAGGCCGCCTGTCTGAATCATACGGGTTGTTCCAAAGGCACCCTGAACTGCAGCAATATCTGTCTCATTCAGAACAAGCGAATTAGCACCAATAGCCAAGACACCATTCGTCAGAGTCAGGACACTGTCAACTGTCAAGACACCCGACGCTAATGTGATATTACCAAATGTATTGTTAAGCGTTAAATTGTTGAATACAGTGGAACCGGTAATACTTTGTGCAACCGTCCCGCTGGCAAATGTCACCAGGCGTTTATTGGTAACCGCATCAAATTTTCCTGCTGTCATGGTCCAATTACCGGCGACGGTCAAATCGGTGCTTGCGCCTAACATGACCGTATCGCTTGGCGAAGAAGTATTGTTGATTGTGACATTATTAAAAGTTGAGGTTCCGGTAATAGTCTGTTTACCCGTATTACCGTCAAAAACCACTGTGGTTGTGCCTGTTCCGACGCCCGTCGAAAATGTTCCGGCCGTCCGTGTAAAGTTGCCTCCGAAGATAATATTTCGGTTTGCAGCTCCGCCGCCGTTAGCGGTGCGGAATGTTCCGCTGGCTACATTCATAGTAAAATTATTCCGGACGTCGATTATATCGTCCAAAGAAATAGTTCCTGTAAAGCCCGCGCATGGCCCAACTGTCAGGTTATACATTCTGACGGTATCCACCGCACCGGCGGCACTAATCAGATAATTATTGGCCGTAACCAAGCTTGGATCCAGAAGGTGAATCGTGCCGCCGCTGATCCTTTGGACAGCCAATGCCCCAATATCAATAATAGCCTGATTATTAACAGCCCTTCGCAACGCAAGGACACCGCCGGACATCTGAAAAACGCTTGCCGCATTACTGGCAACTTGAAATGTCGCTCCGGCAGCAACCGTAGTATACCTGCCAACAATTACTGAATCGCCGGATTGAATGTATGAAAAAACAGTTCCGGTTGCCGGTCTCAAGGCGCCTGACACACGCAAAACACCTGTTCCAATTACCTCAACACCCGCCGCTGACGAATCATAGAAAACAGAGCTCGAAATTGTGGTACTAGTTCCAACGTTAAATGTACCGGCCGACAGCTTTAATTGGCCTTTCAAATTCAGATTATCCCCGGTTCCGCTTATCTGTGCAGACCCGCCTGCAATCCATAATCTCGTTCCTCCAGGAATCGGAAAATCTCCGCCTCCTGTACTTAGGTCAAGAACAGGGCTGGTACCTTGACTCGTCAACTTAAATGTGCCTCTTAACAGTCGCAGCGCTTTGGTTGAGCCGCCTGCAGTCCCGGAAATTGTGAAATTGTTAATATTGACATCCAATATGTTGGCTGTGTCTGCCGAAACGCCCGTGCC
>JAEUSK010000275.1 GCA_016787925.1 bacterium
ATCAAAACGTAGACCGGCCGCTCGAGAAAATCAGGCGTTTCCGCAATCGTCCGGAACCCAACATCGTTGTCACCGTGGACATGCTCAGCACTGGCGTGGAGGTTCCTACGATCGAATGCATTATTTTTATGCGCCCGGTGAAATCCCGTATTTTGTGGGAACAAATGCTGGGGCGCGGAACCCGTCTCTGTGTCGACATTCACAAGGATTCCTTTACAATCTTCGACTGTTTTGGCGGATCTTTGATCGAATATTTTAAAGATGCGAGCAATTTCAAATTTGAATCCATCACTACTGATCCAATTTCTATTACCGAAATCATCCGACGTATCAATGACAATGAAGACCGTGACTACCACGTTAAAGTTTTAGTCAAGCGTCTGCGACGTATCGAAAAAAACATGAGCGGGGGGGCCCGTAAAGAATTCAGTAAATTTATTCCTAACGGCGATATTGGAAATTATGCTGAGGAACTGCAGGGCAATATCAAATCACACTTTCCAGAGGCAATGAATTTGTTGAACGACATTCAGTTTCAAAACCTTCTTGTCAATTACCAACGTGCCAAATCCACATTTCTTGTAGCGTATTCGGCCATGGATGATGTGAGTTCACAACTTGTCTTCAAAGAGGGCGAAAAATATCTTCAGCCGGAAGAATATTTATCCGCTTTTTCTCATTTTGTAAGAAAACATCAGGACAGAATAGGCGCAGTTAAAATCCTGCTCGAAAGGCCGAAAGAGTGGAGAACTACGGTTCTGAAGGAATTGCGGTTGTGGCTTTTAAAAAATGATTTTTCGGAAACCGATCTCCGTAATGCGCACCGCATTGTTTATCAAAAAGAACTGGCCGACATTATTTCCATGATCAAGCACGCCGTTCATGAACAGGAACCCGTCCTTAATGTTGACGAACGTGTGAATAACGCTGTTGAGCGGGTATTTAAAGGGAAAATATTGACCGACGAACAGCAAGCATGGGTGGACTATATCAAAGAATATTTGATTCAAAACCTGACCATCGAAGAAGAAGACCTGAAAAACGCTCCAATTTTTGAGCGTCATGGTGGCTTCACCAAGTTTAAGAAAGTCTTCAAAGAAGATTACAAAGTCTTGATCGAAAATATAAACACAGCGATTGCTGCCTAAAAAATCCCCTCCTGCAAGGAGGGGCTAGGGGAGGTTCATGCCCGACATCGTAAACAAACTCTGGGGATTCTGCCACACGCTTCGCCACGACGGCGTAGATCACGGCGATTATATCGAACAACTCACGTATTTATTGTTCCTGAAAATGGCCGATGAACGCGAAGTCAAAGTTCCGAAAGGCCATGACTGGAATAGCCTCAAAATTCTCGCCGGCACGGAACTGACCGACCACTATTCCGAAGCCTTGCGAAAATTGCGCGAAGAAAAAGGTATACTCGGCAAAATATTTACGCAAGCCATGCCGCGCATTAATAATCCGGTCAATCTCAAAAGGCTGATCAATCTGATTGACGAGGAAGACTGGACCGCTATGGACGTGGATGTGAAAGGCGCGGCCTTCGAAGGCCTTCTCGAGAAATCAGCCAGCGAAGGAAAAAAAGGAGCAGGGCAATACTTCACGCCGCGGGAACTCATACGCTCGATCGTGCGTCTTATGAAACCCGACCCTCGATTAAAGCCTGATTTTACCATATCCGATCCGGCTTGCGGAACCGGCGGTTTTCTTGTAGCAGCATACGAATGGCTTATCAACGAGACGCGCGGAGGCGCCCTTGAACGCGATATCATCAAGCGTATCAAAGAAAAGACTTATTTTGGGCAAGATCTCGTGCCCAGGCCGGCACGGCTTGCTATGATGAATCTTTATCTGCATGGTGTAACTTCCGAGATCAAGATCGGTGATACGATCTACGAACCGCCGGGCAATTCCAAATTCGACTGTATCCTTACAAATCCGCCTTTTGGAACGAAGGGTACAAACCAAGCTCCGGTAAGAGACGACTTTACGATCAGCACCAGCAATAAACAGCTTAATTTTGTTCAACACGTTTTGAGTATTCTTAAATCCGGCGGTCGCGCCGCAATCGTTCTTCCGGATAATGTTCTTTTCGAAGACAAAGCCGGTGAAGTGTTTAAAATTCTTATGCAGGACTGCAATCTCCACACGATTCTCAGACTGCCTCGCGGAACATTTACACCATACTCTCAAGGCGTCAAAGCCAATGTGATTTTCTTTCAGAAAGGGTTGCCAACCGAAAACGTTTGGATTTTTGATGCCCGTAGTAATGTTCCGGGTATCACTAAAAAAGAACGCCCGCTTACGGCGCAGCACTTCGAGGAATTTGAAAAATGCTTCGGCAAAGATTCCAATGGCCAAAGTAAGCGCACCGATCTTGGGCCGGAAGGCAGGTTCAGAAAATTTCATATCAATGAGATCAAGCAGCGTGATTTCAAACTCGATGTGACGTGGCTCAAAGACGAATCATTAGAAGACTCCGAAGACTTGCCCGCGCCGCAAGACCTTGCCGCCGAAGCTATAACCGAACTTGAGGCGGTCGTGGACGATCTGCGTGATATTCTGGACTTTCTGGAAACCAACGGTAATGGATCATCCGCAAATGGGAGCGTGCCGGCTCTATGACCGACTCCTTACCACAAAATTGGATTGAATGCAGTCTTGATGAACTGCTCATTAGCCTTGAATCCGGTTCAAGGCCTAAAGGCGGCGTGCGGGGTATTGCGAAGGGCATTCCCAGCATCGGTGGCGAACATCTTAATTACACAGGACGATTTAATTTTTCTAATATAAAATACGTGCCGGAAGCATTTGCCGAACGTATGTCTAAAGGGCAAATACAACCATACGACATTCTAATTGTAAAAGATGGAGCTACAACCGGCAAAACAGCCTTTGTTGATAACACATTCCCATACAAACACGCGTTTGTTAATGAACATGTTTTCATCTGCAGGCCGTCAAAAAAAATCAATCCTAAATTTCTCTTTTGGTACCTTTGGAGCAAAGATGGCCAAGATCGTATCCTCGAAAACTTCAAGGGATCAGCACAAGGCGGAATAAACCAGACATTCACACCCAATACAACAGTTCCACTCGCTCCGCTTGCTGAGCAAGAGCGTGTCGTTCTTAAACTCGACACAATCATGGCAAAG
>JAEUSK010000297.1 GCA_016787925.1 bacterium
GAATACGATTCAGTCTTTTGTCAAGGATCGTTACATGCTTTTTCAAATCACTTTCAGCGGCCCGTTGATCGCATTGCTGATCGGTCTTTTGTTGTTCCTTAGTGATATTAATCGCAGCGTCATTGTATTGCCCGGCGAAGCGACTCCGGATAGTTTTACCGTAAATATCGGCTCGTCCTTATTCCTTTCTATGGTCGGGAAGATTGTTTTGGGGATCGATATTGGAAAGGGACACCTGCTTCGTCTAACGGAAGATTCTTTTGTCGGATGGCTTACGATTCTGATCACGTGCGTTAATTTACTCCCGCTGGGGGAATTGCAGGGTGGGCGCATCGCACGAGCAATGTTTTTCCGCTCTTCGTCCAATGTTTTGGACGGAATCATGTGGTTCCTTCTTATTATGCTCGGGATTCTTTTTTGGAGCGGATGGCTGGTTGTTGTGTCTGTTGTATTTATTTTTTCTTACCGACACAAAACCGTCGTACTAAATCAAATTTCTCCTATTCGCCGGTGGCAACATGCTATCGGTGCGGTCATGTTGCTGTTTGTTTTTATAGTTTTGATTCCTTTACCGCACGCTTTTTATCGAATATTGGGTTTACATTGTCCGTATCTATAATCGGTAACCAACAGGTAACCATATGTCAACAAAACTTGAACGGGATTTAAAGACCTTTCTTGAAATAAAACATCTTAAAGAGCTGATCAGACGTTATCAAATTTGTTGGGAGGTGTACCCAAAGTTTGAAGCCAGTCCGGATGGAAAAAAAACCCAGGTTGGGTTTGAAATTGCTCTGTTTGGATCACATGTACAACCGGACAGGGCTCCTGAACCTGCTTGCGAGGAACAGACCGGCGTACACCGCGCCTTATATGAAGTAGCGCGATGGATTTTTCCCAGAGATTATCGCGACACTACATATGAAGTATGGATTGTATGTGATGTTATCAGTCTGACTCCGCAACGATTTAATGGCCAAGACTCCACTTTAATCATCGAATTTATGTGTAAAAACGGGTTTCAAAATCCGATGAATGATTGCGAGGAGCTGTGTGTAAATGAGATTCAGGAAGAGCTTAGAGAACTGGGCCTACAAAAGGGATTGTGGAAGTAATACCATTAAAAATGGTAAAATGAATAATCTGCTTATCCGGTTAGCCCACAATGTCATGCCGGGCGCGTCGAACTCCGGTTTGAGAGCGATACATTTGACATCACAGGTATATCTTTCGCGCTGCATGAAAGGCCTCTGAGTATTCGAGAAAGAGTATTAAAAGAAATGGTGCGCTGCGCTGATTCTTGGAGATAACAGAAAAGGAAAGTAGAGACAATGCTATTTTCCATTTACGATCATGTAGATTACAAACCAACCACAGACCCGAGGAAAATCATGACGATCTCAATAATTGAAGGAGCTCAAATAATTACCGGTTGTATACTCGCCGCCGCCGCGGTGGTTTTTGTGAGCAAGCGAAGGAATGAAATGATGTGGTATGCGGCAGGCTTATTCGGGGCTGCGATGATGTATGTCGTTTTTGTATTGTTTTGTCATCAATGGGAAGTTCTGCGTCACATCACTATCGAGCTGTTGGGTGCTTTAATATTTTTATCTGTGGCTTCTCTTGGATACAAGATCATACCGGGGCTGCTTGCCGTAGGATGGATCGGGCATATTGGATGGGATATTTTCATACCTGGGCATTTGATTAATCCGTATGTACCGTCGTGGTATGTGTTTTTATGTATTGGATTTGACTTGGTGATTGGAATACGCGTAGCCGTAAAAGCTATTATGCACAAATGAAAACAAACTCATTCAACGGACTGGGTATTCCACTAAAATCAAACGTCTTGATCGGACCATAATAACACAAAAATTTCTTGCATTCCTGATGCGGTTTCCTTAAATACCAGTTATGAGATTAAAATCTTTAATTGTCTTCTATATATTTTCGCTTGCTGTGTGGCCATGCAAAGATAGAGCATTGCAACCGGGTGTGTTGCCTATGCATGCGATTGAATCGCAATACAACAACGGCGGCACATCACAACAGGATCAGTGTGCGGTCTTTTGTTTGTGTAACTGTTGTGGACATCAATTTGTACCATCAAGTGAAATAGAAAATCCATTGACTCTAAATTCATCCTCTTTTCTTAATTTAAATTCCTACGATTCTTATCCAACATTTATTGTTGCTCACTGGCAACCCCCCAAAGCCTAATCTCCCAGTACTCAAACTAATTTAAAAATCGTTTTTTCGGAGATTTTCTCTATCAAAAAAAAGAAGAGAAAGCCTCTCACGGTTTATGTCCTTTTGAAATGGCTGTTTCTTGCTGTGGCCTGTTTGGTTATTATTGCAGCTATTATCGGGCGTGCGAGGCATTATTACTACCATCATTGGAGATAATCGAAAGGTTGATATGAAGTCTCAAATCGTTCGAACCATTCTGGTTAATCAGGTCACTCTCGCGAGCGTTGCCAAACTTGTATATTTATCTTTGTATTAAAATAAGGTGTACAGATGTTACAATTAATTGTCGGTTATATTTTAACTCACTCCCAACGGCTTTGGTTTGCTCTTACAGTGATTACCTATTCATTTAGCCCATCCCTCATATGTCAAGAGCTTGAAATCGCTTATAAACTGTCTCTCAAGACTGCGGTTTCGGAGGCGCTGGAAAAGAATCCTCAAATAACAGCCACGAAATGGAGGATAGAAGAAGAAAAAGGAATCTTATGGCAGACGCGATCTTTAGAGAAACCGGAAATATTTACTGAATATGAGGGAGTAGAAGGATCAGGCCTGTCCAACTATGAAAACCGAAAGCTTGGTATATCGCAGTCCTTTGAGTTTCCAATCAATATTTATTTTCGAAGTAACGCACAAAGCAATATTGTTCAATCGGCCGGAGCTGTATACCGAGCTGCCGTATTGGACATAAGTGCCTCAGTAAGAATTGCTTACTATCGGGCGTGGCTCAGCGAAGAAGTCGTGGGACTTACTAAGAAGAACATGGAGCTTTCTCAAGAATTTCTGACTAAAGCGGAAATTCGTTTTAAAAGCGGCGAAAGCACGCGCTTAGAATATCTAACCGCAAAAACAGAGAAAGGGAAAGCCGAAAGCAGTTTAGCAAAAGCTGAAAACGAAAGAGCGGTCGCCTACACGGCACTCAATGCGCTCATGGGATACGACAAAGGACATGAATGGCTGCTAACGGACAGTTTGATTTTTTCCAATTTTTTCCATCAGGAATTCGATCTTGAACAGCTATTATCCCAGACTAACCATCACCCGCTCGCACAGTCTGCAGACTATGAAGTTCGAAGCGCTCAATCCTTGAAGCGGCTTTCTTATGGAGGTTTCCTTCCGGATATCAGCTTTGGCGCTTATAGGCAAAAGTTCGGGGATGTCCAAAGTAAATTCTGGGGTTTCAATCTGTCCGCCTCTTTTCCGTTGTGGTTTTTTTTAGATCAAAAAGGAAAAATACAACAAGCCCGTGCGCGGTTACAAATTGCAGAACAGGAGAAAATTAAAACAAAAATATTTCTAAACGCGGAGGTAAAAAGCGCTTGGATTGATTATAAAAATGCCCGGCAACAATTGATTTTGCATAGTGATCAGCTATTACCACAGGCTCAGGAAACCTATCAGGCGGCAAGAACAAGTTACGATAGCGGTGAAGCGGGATACCTGCAGCTTTTAGAGGCGCAGAAGCTCTTGATCGAAACGCGAGCCGAATATCTTGAGAGTTTGTTTGCTATCTACAGCGCTACGGCTAATCTTGAGCGCGTTACCGGTATCACGTTACAGCCTTAAACAAATTAAAGGAGTTTATTCATGAAATATATGTTTGCGCTAGTTCTGAGCATCATCGCCTTCGTTTTTTTGAGCTGCGGTTCAAAAGCGTCCTCAGAAAATGCAGAAAAAGAGACCAAAACGGAATTCCACGAGCCGGTCGTGACTATCACATCCCAGGCTCTAAGTGAAATCGGACTTAAGCTTGTCCGTGTTGAGGAAAAACTATTAAGTGACGAGATCGTTGTGCCTGCTAAATTAACTTTGAATCAAGATTTGGAAGCTCAGGTTGGTACTCTTGTGCCGGGACGTGTCCATAAAGTATTTGTTAATCTCGGGGACTATGTATCGGAAGGACAGATACTTATGCATATTCAAGGCGGCGAAGTTGGCGAGATCAAAGCTGCTTTTCTCAAAGCCAAGGCCCAATTAAAATTTACCGAAGCCAATTATAAACGGCAGAAAGGCCTATTCGACCAAAATGTCGTGTCTCAAAGGGCGGCGCTGGAAGCTGAATCCGAATACGAAAAAGCCCTTGCGGAATTTAATGCCGAACATAAACGGATTCACTCCATCGGTCTCAATGATGACGATTTGAAAGAATTTGTCGAGAAAGGAATGGAAGATAAGGGCGATCATAGCGGCGGTGTA
>JAEUSK010000060.1 GCA_016787925.1 bacterium
CATGGGAGCGAATTGTAGATGTGACGGTTTTCTTAACGGACATGAAGAATGACTTTGCGGCGTATAACCGTGTTTACGCTGAATACTTTAAGAAAAATAAGCCGTGCCGCACAACGGTTGAAATTAACGCCTTACCAACGCCTATCGCGATTGAATTAAAAGTGATTGCAACCATGAAATAATTACATCGGAGTCAGATTATCCCGAATTAATTGTTCCGCTTTGATCAGATCGACTTCGTCCATGCGCTCAATACCTATCGTTAATTCATTCAAAATAAAATCCTGAACCAATCCCCGCTGCATAGCTGTGGCATACGGCACGCGCATAAACGACACCATCGTGTACTTCGGAATAAATATGCCCGGAAATTTTTCTTCAAGTACGTGTTCGATCTTTTTCTTCAGAACAAATAACGGGTCGGATACTTTGTCACGCATCTCGTAAAAATTTTCAACGGCAAGATCCGCAATAGCATTCGCATTAACTTTACGAAGCTTCTCATATTCCTTAAATACGGTTTCCCAGTTCGGCCCAAACGACTCAATACATCCGTTCAAATAGGTGCAATCTTCAAACGCGCAATTCATCCCCTGCCCGTAAAAAGGTACCATGGCATGCGCCGCATCACCCAACAGCACGACTTTATCCTCAACATACCATGGAGAACATTTCACTGTGATCAAAGTTCCCACCGGATTTGTAAAATAATCTTCACGCAGAGTCGGCATTAAGGCAAGCGCATCCGGAAACTCTTTTTGGAAAAAGGCCAACAGCTGCGATTCGGTCTTTAAGGCTTCAAAACTGTTTTCACCTTCCATCGGATAAAAAAGTGTGCAGGTAAAACTGCCGTCTATATTAGGCAACGCGATCAACATATACGTTTTCCGCGGCCATATGTGTAAGGCATTTTTCTCGAGTAAGAAGTCTCCGTTATCGCCCGCGGGGATAGTTAATTCCTTATACCCGTGTTCAAGATAGCTTTGCGAGAAACTGAATCGGCCTATTTTGAGCATATCCATGCGAATGGCGGAAGCGGATCCGTCGGTGCCGATGACCGTCCGGCCTTTTTCAATATGCGATTCGCTTGATACTTCATTCGTCAGATGAACTTCACCGGTTGAGAAATTCATCCCGGTGCAGCGTTCATTAAAATGAATAGTTACATTTTTATTTTTCTCAGCTAAATCCATCAACCGCATATTCAGATCGCCGCGCGATACGGCATTAATCACCTCTGAATCATTTTTTCCGTAAGGCTGGAACTGCATATCGCCGTTGCGGTTATGAATCATCCGGCCCTTCATCGGAATGGCAATTTTCATGATTTCCTCGTATAGCCCAACTTCTTTAAGAGCATGTATGCCGCGCGTAGACAGTGCAAGATTGATGGAACGTCCGGCGCCGATATTGGTTTTTCTCATATCGGGGCGACGCTCGAATAGTTCGACTTGATACCCTTTTTTGGCCAAATAAACCGACAGAAGCGATCCCGCTAACCCGGCGCCGATTAGAATAATTTTATCAGACATAGCGCTATATTTTATTTTTTAGAATTTGAATAAATCTGTATACATCAAGGAATGAATTGTATAACGGCACGGGGGCGAGTCGTATAACATCGGGTTCCCGCCAATCGCAAATCACGCCGTGACGCACGAGTTCTTGAAACATCTGTTTTCCATTTGCCTTGAAGCGAACGGATAACTGGCATCCGCGCTGTGAAACATCCGACGGCGTAATAATATCAATTTGATCACTATCCAGATCCATGATCAGATATTCGAGATAACTTGTTAGTAAATCTGATTTTTTCCGAAGTTTATCCATTCCAGCTTCATCAAAAATTTCAAGCGATGCATTCAAAGCGGCAAGCTGAATAATGGGCGGGTTGCTTAACTGCCAACCTTCAGCCGTCGGGATGGGTTGAAAATCAGGCCCCATCAGAAATCGCGATTCTTTGTCGTGTCCCCACCAGCCTGCAAATCTTTTCAGATCAGGATTAGCCAAATGCCGTTCATTCACAAAACAGCCTGCAATGGAGCCGGGCCCGGCATTTAAATATTTATACGTACACCACACGGCAAAATCAGGATCCCATTCGTGTAGTTTCAAAAGCAAATTTCCAGCCGCGTGCGCCAGATCAAATCCGACCATACATCCCTTTGCGTGTGCAGCTTTGGTAATTCGCTTCATGTCGAATGCCTGTCCGGTATAGTAGTTCACACCGCCAAATAGAACCAATGCAATAGACTCTCCTT
>JAEUSK010000095.1 GCA_016787925.1 bacterium
AATATACGGCGGAACATCCTGAGCAACGCGATAGCCTCCTCCGATGAATGCGTGTTTTCCGATTTTGACAAATTGATGCACCGGAACCAGCCCGCCGATGCCCGCATGATCCTGAATTTCAATGTGTCCAGCCAGGGTAACCGAATTGGATAAGATCACATGATTTCCAATTTTGCAGTCGTGCGCGACGTGAACATAATTCATCAGTAAGCAATTTGAACCGATCACGGTCTTTCCGCTCTCGGCTGTTCCGCGGCTGATCGTAACAAATTCACGTATGACTGTCCGGTCGCCGATCTCAAGTACAGAATGTTCGCCTTTAAATTTTAGGTCTTGCGGAATAGCCCCCACAACAGCGCCGTTAAATATTTTGCACTCGCTGCCGATACGCGTAAATTTCTCTATCCTAACATGTGACGAGATTTCCGTTCCCGCTGCGATAGAAACATTGTCTTCAATAATAGAATAAGGCCCGATCGTGACCGACGGGTCGATCTGCGAGCTGACGGAAACGATGGCTGTGGGATGTATATTGTTCAACTCTCTACCTTTAAATAAATTTCAAAACAGGCAAGCTTTGCGATCTTTGCGCGCTTTGCGGTTAATAACATAGTCAATGTGTTAGTCAACAATTTTATACTCTGCCGGGAATTTTGATAATCGAGCCGGTAACTCCTGATGATTTATCAGAAGCCAAAAACAAGAGCAATTCCGCGATTTCCTCCGCCTTAACCCACGTTGAAAAATCCGCATCCGGCATCGATTTGCGATTGGCCGCCGTATCGATGATACTTGGAACAATCGCATTGACCTGAATATTATGAATCTTGTTTTCATCCGCCATTGTTTCGGTCAGATTGATCACACCCGCTTTGGCGACGCCATAAGGCCCGGCCTTTGACCCGCCCTTTAATCCCGCAGATGCGCCGACGTTTATGATCTTACCGCTTTTTTGTGTTTTCATTATTTTCAGCACTTCGCGCGAACATAGAAATGTTGATTTCAGATTCAGGTCAATTGTAAAATCCCATGTTTTGGTTTCGACATCCGTAATTTCAGACCAAGGATAAATACCGCCAACAAGATTAATTAAGACGTCAATCTTTGAATATTTATTGTGGGTTTCTTTAACAAGCTCATTTACGTGTGATTCTGAGAGAACGTCGGATGGTTTAAATATCCATTTTTTGTTATCTTTCACAGTTTGCCAGAAATCGCTTTTCTGAAATTCACCAGTTAAAGCTTTTTCGCTGTCCACACCAACTACGCTTGCCCCATGTTGGAGAAGTGTTCGTATAACCGTTTGCCCCAGCCCGCCTAATGCGCCGGTTACGACACAAACCTTATTTTCAAGCACTTTATATCTCCTTTTTCTTTGAAGATTATTAATAATATTTTATAATTCAAAATTATTAGTATATTAATTTGTCTTTATTTCTTACGTTTTTTCAATAAAACAGTTAAACCATGCTTTCCAAAGTAATAGGCCAGGAATCGGCTAAGCGACAATTGCTCGCCGCGTTTAATCATCAACGACTTGCGCACGCCTATCTTCTTGCTGGTGAGGAGGGATTAGGGGCTGAAGAACTTGCCATTGAAATGGCAAAATTTATCATGTGCGCCCGGCCTGACAAAACCAATTCTGAGCCTTGCCAGGCATGTTCTAATTGCAGAAAAATTTCAGCATTTCAGCATCCGGACGTCCATTACTATTTTCCTGTTCTGAAGTCAACCGATAACTCCGAAATTCTCTCAATGTTGGAGGATAAATCGCAGGAATTATATTTCAAGGTCAAGATTGCCGGTGGAAGTCTTCATATTGGCGATCAGGATAATCCGGAAAAGAATTCAATCCGCGGATTATTACGCGAAATTGGCCTGCGCTCCTATGAGGGAAATATAAAGGTCTTTATTGTTACGTTCGTTGAAGAGATGAATCAGGAATCGGCGAATGCATTACTTAAGATCCTGGAAGAGCCGCCACCAAATACGCTTTATTTTCTTACCACGGGATATTTGCAGACATTGCTTCCAACCATTGTTTCCAGGTGCCAATTGGTCAAACTTTTTAAAATCAAATCTGAAATAATTGAATCCGCTTTGCGTATAAAAAATCATGTGCAAATCGAAGAATCACGAATCATTGCAAAGCTAGCGGACGGAAATTATGCCGCCGCTCTTCAGCTTTTGTCCGGTGATTTTAAAAATAAGCGCGAATTGATGATTGGCTTTTTGCTCGGAATTGTAGCAGCCAGGCCATCTTCAATTATTGAAGCCGTCGACACGCTTCTTTCAGAAAACAAGAAAGATAAAGCGCTGGTAATCGATGTTTTGAATATCATGGCCACATGGTTCCAGGATGCGTTTTATGTAAATAATCTGCGAAGTCATTCAGAACTTTTGGAAACTCTTGTTATCAATCACGATAAAATCGACCGCGTTGAAAAATTCACTGTCAATTTCCCCAGTGCAAACCTGGATTCAGCAGTAAATGAGATAGAAAAAGCTGTTGACCTTATTTCGCGAAATGTCTATCTTAATTTGATCTTGATTAATTTGGGTTTAAACCTGAGAAAAATCATTTTTCATCCAAGAAACTGACGACTTATGAGAGATTTTTAATATATGACCAACCCCATACAAGTTGAATTTAAGGCTCTGCGCAAAGAATATTTTGATAACAAACATAATCTGAACATAAAACTCGGCGAGCACGTTGTTGTACAGGCTGAATCCGGCGTTGATCTCGGAAAGATATGCCTGACCCCTGAAAAAATTCCAATTCATGAAGTCGAAGGCCGGGAATTACGGGCATTTGTCCGCGTTGCCAATCCAGATGAAATTGCCCGACTCAGTGAAAATAGGAATGAAGAAGAAAGAGCAAAGTCGGTAGTTAAACAAAAGATCGGCGAGCATGGACTAAAGATGAAATTAGTCGATGCAGAATACCAGTTTGACCGTAAGCGCCTTGTCTTCTTTTTTACTGCAGACAAACGCGTCGATTTTAGAAATTTGGTGCGCGATCTTGCCGGTCTTTTTAAGACACGAATCGAACTCCGCCAGATCGGAGTTCGTGATGAAGCAAAACGCGTTAGCGGCTACGGCCCTTGTGGGAAAGAACTTTGCTGTTCTTCGCATTTGACTGAATTTAAACCCATCACAACCGACTTTGCCAAAGATCAGGGGTTGCAGCTTAATCCTACAAAATTGACGGGCCTCTGTGGCCGTTTAAAATGCTGCCTTGCTTACGAACGCGATTTTTATGTCAATACTTTATCAAAATTTCCGGGGGTCGGTGCGCCTATAAAAACGTCCAAAGGCGCCGGTGAGATCAAGCATATTGATATTATAGGAAACAAAATTTTTGTGCATCATCATAAGGACGATGAATGGGAAACTCTGACCCTGGAAGATGTGGCCAAGATACTTGGAATTAACCTCGATGATATTGGCGGATGTTCTGTCAATGGAGACGGTTGCAGTTCAGGAAAATGCAGCACACATGACAAAGTAGAAGATGGAGAAATGCAAAATCCTCTGAAAGATTTTATGGAAAAGGATCCTTATTTCGACAATCACAACTTCCCGAGACCAAAGAACTGATAAATCTCTTTTCGTTAGAATCAAGAGGAGTTAGAAATGATATTTACGCTTCTTGGAACCCGTGGATCTCGCCCTATTCTGACTTATGAACAGGTTAAATATGGCGGAAACACGACTGCTTTCAAAATCTCGATCGACGGAATGAATCCGATCTATGTAGACGGGGGTACAGGTATCTTTCGTGAAGGCGTCGCTATCACAAAAGCAAATACCCGAGGACTTCATGCGCATTTTCTAATTACGCACACGCACTGGGATCATATTCTTGCTTTTCCGTTTTTCGCGCCGCTTTTCATGCCCGGAACTAAACTCACGATCATGGGCCCTCGATCTGAAAAATACGATATAAAATCGCTTTTCGAACATCAACACAATAAGGGTCTCATTCCCATTCCGTTTGAAATTTTCAAAGAAAGAATCGATTTCAAAGAGTTGTATCCTAATGAAGAATTTATGATAGAAAAAGCAACCATCAAAACAGTGGAACTTAATCATCAAGGATTGACATTGGGGTACAGGATAGAACACGGCGGAAAGTCTATTTGTATCATCACTGACCACGCGCCTATTGAAAACAACCATCTGGGGGTTTTAATGAAAGGATGGAAAAAAGACGACTTTACTGCTAAGGAAAAAATTTTCTATGATACATTAGTTCGATTTGTAAAAGACGCCGATTTAATGATGCATGATACGCATTTTACGAAAGAAGGAATCAAAGGAAAAGAAAATTGGGGGCATTCGTCTCCTGAAATGGCCGTAGATCTGGCGTTAAAAGCTAATGTCAAAAAAGTAGTTCTTGGGCATCATGCACCCGAAGATAAGGACAACGACGTTGAAATTAAGATTAAATCGGCCAGAGACTATTTGAAATCCATCGGTAAGTCAAACTCGGTTGAAGTTGTCGCCTTGAGTGAAGGAGATGAAATATGCCTTTAGATGTTGTGTTTTACGGTACGCGCGGATCCATCAGCGCTCCGCACGAAGACATATTAAGATACGGATCACTCACATCCTGTGTTGTCATCAAAAGCGGTGATCGTAGCGTTGTCATAGACGCCGGTTTTGGAATTGGCTTTTATTCTGACCACCTCGCTAACAAAATGGGAAACTTTCATGTCCTTATTTCTCACTTTCATTGGGATCATATACAAGGTCTGAATTATTTCGGCCCTGTCCACCATCCGAAAAGTACCAATAATTTTTATTCGCCGTTTAAAGTCGAGCAGCTGCAGGAAGTCATGGATATTTATTTTGACGGTTCCTACGGCCCTTTTAACGGATGGGAAGCTCTGAATTCCAAATTTGAATTTCATAAACTTACCGGCGACATTAAGATTAATGGATTTACTGTTTCAATGATACCACTCAATCATACCGATCCGTGTTATGCTTATAAAATCAGTGACGGAAATTCATCCGTTGTATATGCAAGCGATCACGAAGCCATTAATAATCAGGTCAACCGTGATTTTATCGACTGGGCAAAAGGTTGCGATATTCTGATTCACGACGCCATGTATGAAGATAATGAATACGAACATAAGATCGGTTGGGGTCACAGCACATTTGATATGGCTTGTGAAAACGCAAGAAAAATTGAGGCAAAAAAGCTGCTTCTTACGCATCACGAGCCCCTGCGGTCGGACAAAGACCTCGATCGAATTGAGTCGGAACTAAAGAAGAAATATCCGGGCCTTGATCTAGTTTGTGCGCAGCAGGTTATTACATACTCTTCATAGGCTCCTTCACGTTACCCGCCGTTATTTGTTTTTTTATCTGATCTTGTGCATATTATACATTCATCAACTATATTTTATTCTGATCAAAACGGAGTTGTATTGAAAAAGGATTTCAAGCGAATATTGGTTACCAGCGCACTGCCATATGCCAATGGCCCAAGTCACATAGGCCGCCTTACCGGTGCTTATTTGCCTGCGGATATTTATGTGCGTTATCAGCGAATGATGAAACGGGACGTTGTTTATATCTGTGGAAGTGATGAGCATGGGGTTCCGATTACTATTCAGGCTGAAAAAGAAGGCGTTACGCCGCAACAACTTGTGGATCGATACAATGCGATGATTCAAGATGAGTTTTTTAAAATGGGAATCAGTTTTGACCACTATTCCCGTACATCCAGCTTAATTCATCGCGAAACAGCTCAAGAGTTTTTTTTAGATCTTTTGGGAAAAGCCATACTCCGAAAGAAACCGGAAATGCAATGGTATGATGAAGCGGCGAAGATGTACTTGTCCGATCGTTATGTTGAGGGAACGTGTCCCATCTGTCAAAACGCAGATGCCCGTGGCGATCAATGCGAAAAATGCGGAACTTATCTCAATCAGATGCAGTTGATAAATCCCCGCAGCAAAGTTTCTGGCTCAACGCCGGTTGCAAAAGAAACAACCCACTGGTATATGCCCTTGGGCGATTTTCAACCGGAATTGGAAAAATGGATTGAGAGTAAAACCCATTGGAAAGACAATGTCATTAATTACTGCAAAGGTTGGTTTACTCAAAAACTGGCCGATCGCGCCATTACGCGTGATCTTGACTGGGGAGTTCCTCTTCCCAAACAAGACAATAATAGAAAACCGATTGAAGGAGTTGATGGAAAAGTATTATACGTCTGGTTTGAAGCGGTTCTTGGCTATATATCTTCAACAAAGGAATGGGCACAAAAGATCGGTAACCCAGGTAAATGGAAAGAATATTGGCAGCAGGATGATACTAAATTGGTTCATTTCATCGGAAAAGATAATATTGTTTTCCACGCGATCATGTTTCCTGCAATCATGATGGCATACAACAAAAATAAAAGCGTCGATCGCTTTGTTTTGGTCAGCGAAATCCCTGCATGCGAATTTTTAAATCTCGAAGGTGCAAAACTTTCGACAAGCCGAAATTATGCAGTCTGGGTCAAAGATTATTTGGAAAAATTTCCTCCGGACCCGTTGCGATATACATTGACATCCAATTTACCGGAAAACAAGGATTCAGATTTTTCCTGGAAAGATTTCCAAGCGAAAAATAATAATGAACTTGCTGATATTTTGGGAAATTTTGTAAATCGTAGTTTAGCATTTACTATCAAAAATTTTGATGGCAGGGTTCCCGCTCCAGGCGCATTTAGCGTAATGGACAATGATATGTTGAACGAGATTCACCGGGCGCAGATTGAGGTTGGTGAATGCATTGAAAATTTCAAGTTCCGGGACGCGTGCCGCCGGTTCATGGATCTGGCGCGTAATGCGAACAAATACTTCAATGACAGCGAGCCGTGGAAAACATTAAAATCGGATCGTGCAAAATGTCAGAATACTCTTTATGTAAGTGTTCAGGTTGTAAAGGCGTTGGCTGTGATCATGCATCCGTTTATGCCGTTTACATCGGAAAAAGCCTGGAAAATGCTTAACATGAAAGAACAGGTTGTTGGTCAAAATTGGAATCAAGTTTCAGAAAATAGAGTTTCAGCCGGACATATCTTAGGTGATGTAGAAATTCTCTTTACAAAAATTGAGGATGACATGATATTAAGAGAAACCAATGCTCTAAATCAGATTACAGAAAACAAGGAATCTGATGGATCAAAGCCATCAAAAATGCAGCCGTTATCAAACCCTATTGCCATTGATGATTTTACTAAAGTGGATATGCGCTCTGCAACGGTTCTACAGTGCGAAAAGATCGATGGAACTTCCAAATTGCTGAAATTGCAGCTTGATCTTGGCGGCGAAAAGAGGCAAGTGGTTTCCGGACTGGCGGAGTACTATAAGCCAGATGAGTTAATCGGTAAGCAAGTGATCGTTGTTGCTAATCTGAAACCTGCAAAAATTCGCGGTGTCGAATCTAATGGGATGATATTAACGGTTGGTGACGGACAAAACGTAAAAATATTAGTGCCCGAAAACCTCATTGCATCCGGAGCGAAAGTCAGCTAAACTATAACATACTTTATGGGAATTGATCGAACAAAGATCTTAGTCGTGGAAGACGATTTTCAAAATCGTCAACTCATTAATATTTATCTGAGCCGTTCCGGATATGAAGTAGTGTCTGCCATTAATGGAACAGCGGCTCTGGACAAACTGCAAGATTATACGCCCGATCTAATCATAAGCGATATTGCAATGCCCTTTATGGATGGTTTTGAGCTTTATGATAAAGTCAAAGGCTTTCCACACCTTAGATCGGTTCCTTTTATTTTCTTAACAGCATATTCAGACACCGAAAAAAGGCGGCACAGTAAGGAAATCGGATCCGACGACTTTCTGACCAAACCGATCGAGCAGGAAGAGCTCCTCGCATCTATTCGCGGCAAGCTCAAGCGCGTCAATGAGATTAAAACTTCTACTCAAACCGAAATACTAAATCAAGTCGATCAATTGAAGCGTGAAATTCTGTCAACTATAACACACGAAGTCAATACTCCCCTTTTTATTATTAAATTGACTTCAAATCTGTTGCTTGACGAAAAAATGGATTTTCAACAGGACGAGCTTCAGGAGTTGTTACTGCGGATCAAACGTAGCGGTGAACGCCTTGATTCTCTACTAAGAGATTTTTTGATAACTGTTCGTGTTGCGACCGGTGAAGCAAAAAATGAGTTTGAAAAAACAAAACAAGATGTGGACCTAAATTTTATTATACAACACCTCTTGCCTAGATTCGATAACGAAGCTAAAACAAGAAATATTAGTATTACGTCTCATTTTGCTCCTAATATGCCGTCGCTCAAGCTGGACGTGGATCAAATTGCAGACGTAATAGAACGCTTGATCGGCAACGCGATTAAGTTCAACAAAGAAAACGGTTTTGTAAAAATTAACACATTTCATGATGAGGAAAAAATTGTAATTATTATCGAGGATTCAGGAATTGGAATTTCTGCTGATAATATTCCTCTTATTTTTAATAAATTTTTTCAGGTTAATCGCGGCGAAATGGAACAACAGGGCGCCGGTCTCGGTTTAAATATTGCCCGTGATCTTACGCGAATAAATGGCGGCGAGATATCTGTCTTGAGCGAAGAAGGGGTTGGCAGCAAGTTCATCTTGACATTTCAGATTTAGAATCCTTTTTCTCCAACTTAGTCTTTTCGATACTAGTTGTTACTGTTTTTTTAACCGATATAGTTGTTTTCTGTTTTTGACTCTATGGAGTAGTCAATGTTTGTTGGCCATTACGCGGTTGCATTAGCGGCAAAAAAAGCCGCGCCAAAAGTATCGTTAGGAACTTTGTTTTTGGCGGCACAGTTTGTCGATTTACTTTGGCCCATGCTGTTGCTCGTGGGTCTCGAGCACGTGCGCATCGATCCGGGCAACACGATACTTACTCCTCTGGATTTCTACGATTATCCTATTTCGCACAGCCTTGCTGCCGTAATCGTATGGTCTGTGTTATTTGGTTCACTTATTTTCTTTATAAGACGGGACAAGAAAACCTCTTTCGTTATTGGGTTATGTGTTTTTAGTCATTGGATTCTTGATCTTATCACGCACCGGCCCGATCTTCCTTTGGCATTCGACAGAAACCTGTACTTTGGCCTCGGACTATGGAATTCGCCAACTGGAACTGTGGTGGTTGAACTTGGTTTGTTTATGGTCGGAACTATTATGTACGTTCGAGCGACGAAATCTATAGACCATATCGGCGCTTATGGATTCTGGTCTTTGTTAAGTGTTTTACTGCTTATTTACATTAGCAATTTTCTTGGGCCGCCGCCCCCGAACGAATTTGCATTAACGGTTGTTGCCAACGCCGCCTGGCTATTCGTTATTTGGGCATATTGGGTTGACCGCCATCGGATTGCGGTTTAAAATTTTGAATTATGACTTATATTAAACTCTAACGCATTTCTAACTTACCGAAAGGGGCCGATCCAATGGAGAAAGAGATGATCGATCTACGCGACCTGATCATGATGATCAAAGAAAAGAAGGAAATGAATGCCAACCTTGCGTTGGAATTTGATTGTAGATTAGAGGTTGAAGATTATAAGCCTCTGGTCAAGGTGATCAATTACGCTATTAACTATGTAAGTCAATTAACGGATCAGCCAATGCAGATATCGCTTAATGCCGGCGGAAGTGGTTATCTCCTGGGCTTTACCGCATTCACATCGCAAATGGAATTTCCTGCAATCAGCAATCAGGTAGTTGAAGCATTGATTCCATATCAGGCTTCCGTCAAGGTAGACGGTGAAAAGGGCAAGTATGTTAAAATGTTGATTACTTTTAAACAGTGATCAAGCGTCGCTACGCTGCCTAAATCACCGGTCGTTTACCTCTTAGGGTCTATTAAATAATAAAGGGGCAAGATTGCTCAAGCCCCTCTATTAATTTATCTGAAGGTGAAAGGAAATATTTTAATTAATAACCCGCTAATTCGATCTTGCGTTTCATTGTCTCCACATCGTCTTTTATTTTTGGATTAGACCCCATAGATTCTTCGACCAGACGGCAGGCATAAATTACAGTTGAGTGGTCTCGCCCTCCAAAATGCAACCCTATTGTTTTTAGCGACGAGCCTAATATTTCTTTTGTCAGGAACATACAAATCTGTCGCGCCTCAACAATTTCCTTTTTTCGCGTTTTCGCCCTCAACATGTCTTCCGGTATATTGTAGTAAGCCGCGACGGTTTTTTGAATCATATCAATGGACAAATTCTTCTTTTTGATCGCAATCGTATCTTTTAAAACAGATTTTGCCAGATCAAGATTCAATTCCGTATTGGCAATGGAAGAGTAAGCCAGTAATTTGATCAATGCGCCTTCCAGTTCACGAATATTCGCTGTTATATTCATCGCAACAAACTCACAAACTTCCGGCGGCAGATATACGCCGTCCTCTTCGCTACGCTTCTGCAAAATGGCAATACGTGTTTCAAGATCGGGTGGTTGAATATCGGTAACCAAACCCCATTGAAACCTCGAAATAAGCCTTTCTTCAACCTGTTTGAGTTCTTTGGGCGGACGATCTGAGGTCAAAACAATCTGTTTACCCATCTGATGCAGCGTATTGAAAGTGTGAAAAAATTCTTCCTGGGTTTTTCCCTTATCGGCAAAGAACTGAATGTCATCTACCATCAATAAGTCAAAATTACGATAGAGTTTGCTGAATTCCTGGATTTTGTCGTTTCGAATTGCGCCGACGAAATCATTCGTAAAGTTCTCACTTGTTACATAGGCAATCTTTTTACTGGGATAGTTTGTCTTGACGTAATTCCCGATTGCTTGAATCAAATGCGTCTTTCCCATACCCGCTCCGCCATAGATTACGAGCGGATTGAATGAGGTAAGCCCTGGTTTCTCTGAAACAGCCAGGGCGGCGGCCTTTGCAAATTTGTTTCCGTTTCCCTCAATGAAGCTCTCAAATGTGTAGCGTGCATTAAGAAATGTCTCAAATCGATCAGCCGGAGTTTTTGAAGGCAAGACTACGGATTGCATTTGTCCGGTCGCCTCGTGGACAAAATTCGATTTATCATTTGTAAAAGCGCCTGAGGAATCTTTTATCAAATAAGAAATTCCAAAATTCTCATTCACAATTTCATGTAGAGCGGAGAGTATAAATTCGCTGTAACGCCCCTCAAGCCACTCTATAAAAAACTGGTTCGGAATAGAAACAACTAATTTGTTATTTTCAATTCTTACAGGCTCAATTGGGTTTATCCAGGTACGAAATGAAGGTCCTGAAATTTGGTTTTGTATTATTTCACAGCAACCGCTCCATATCTCTTTAGGATCCAATAGCTTCTGAGAAATTGTTGAATGGTCCTTTTCCTTGGCGGATGTGGAAAAAGCAGAATAACTGAATTTATTTTGACTTTGAGGCTCTATCATTTAACTTTTTTTTGCCTTATTCACATTTTATAATACGTATCAAGCCTATGAAACATTTCTCAAATATGAGCTATAACGTATCGTGTTTTAGGTGGCAATCTGTAGCTGTAATGCATGTATAAACAAATATTTAACTTTGACAATTACGCCTTTTGCTGACCACGAAGAGCCAAAGAGCTTGGTTTTTAAGTAGACTATCTTGCAACAATTTACTAACAATTAACATTTTGTCAACATTTCATGAGTGGCTGGTTGAACTAAGCCTAATTTACGAATCCGCATATGATTGTCAAGAAAAAAGCTTAATGCTGATTTTCTTGCTATAATATCTTTATATTTATTAATATGTTATTGGGCGAATAATTTTTGTTTATTCGTACTTTATGCAAAACCCCTCATGTTGTCGTTTGATTTAAACTATTAATTTTCAAAGTATTAACTGCGGTTTTATAATTCTTTATATTTTTTGAGTTTTATCTTGACTTTTCATGTCAATTATGTTAAATTTGCTACCCTAATTTTATTTTAAATTATTGGGCACTTAAACACTGTAAGTTTATATAAATCAATTAATTATTTTGGTGGAATGAAGGAGATGTAGTGAAAAGAACTTATCAGCCTAGCAAGAGAAAAAGAAAGAATAAACACGGGTTTAGAGAGCGGATGAATTCTAAAGGAGGAAGAAGGGTTCTTGCGTCCCGAAGGGCAAAGGGCAGAAAAAAACTATCAGTCAGCGATGAGTTTTAATGTCGCATAAGTTTCATAATATCATTCTGAAAGTAAGGCTTCTTTCGTATCGGAGGAAGCCTTATTAGTTAATATGAGTTTTTTTTTCAGACATATTCTTATTCTCTTCATCCGAATCTACCAAAACACCATTTCGGTAGTCCTTCCGTCTACTTGTCGTTTTTTTCCGTCGTGCTCCCATTATTCAGTTGAGGCCATCCGATCACACGGTGTTGTTTGCGGCTCTTGGCTATCGGTAAAAAGAATTCTCAAATGTCATCCATTCAATCCGGGCGGCTACGATCCGGTTCCAACTAAAGATAATTTGCATTCATTTTGTAAGGAGTCTCATTAAATGGACAGAAAAACGATTATTGGAATGATCCTGATTGCGGTCATTATAATTGCGTGGCCTTTTTATACGAAGCTTATTTCGCCGGAGCCTGTACCGGTAAAGTATGTTAATGGAGGTGTTGCGGTCAAGGTAGATACGTCAGTATCAATTTCTGAAAAACGCGATTCTGCCACAGCGAAAAAAGCAGCCGTATCTGATATTCAAAAAACGAAAACTGAAATTCCGATAAAGGAAAATGCGTTATGGTCCAACGCTCCCGAAAAAGTTATCTCAATAAAAAGCAAACTATTCACAACTAGAATCTCCAATAAATCGGGCGGCACGATCAAAGAATGGGTTCTACAAAATTACAAGGACGGCACAGGTAGTAAAGTTAACTTCATTGACTCTCATAAAAACATCAATTTTTCTTTCAACTACCACAATCAAGTCATCAATCTGAGCGATGCCGTTTTCGAAGCTTCTTCAAATCAGAGTGAAATTGACTTGGATTATGTCGGTAGTTGGTCAATTAGTTATACGCTTGTGTTTGATCAAACACGGTCAATCGAGCAAACTTTCACATTTTACAATGACCGTTATGATTTTGATGTTGATGTTGAATTCAAGAACTTTGGCGATGAAGTCATCAATTCCGAATATCAGCTCCAGTGGTTGTCGGGCCTGCGTTCAACTGAAAAAGACTTACATGGCGATCTGACTTATTTCAAAGCTTATTCCCTCTTGGGCGATGAAAAAGAAGAATTTGATGTTACCGAGAATTCATCTGAACTTGCTTTTTCAGGCTTAACAAAGTGGCTGGCTTCTCGTACTAAGTACTTCGTTCTCTTCATTATTCCACAGGAAAAAGATGGCACGGGGTGTAAACTCAGAGGTGAGGCGTTTACGAAAAACGGGGCGCTGGACAAAAAAGAATACCTGCTGTCCATGAGCATGAAATTTGAATCAAACAAAAAAGACCGGTTTAAGTTTTATATTGGGCCTATGGACTTTTCAACGCTCAATAAATATGATGAAAATCTCACGGTGATTATGGAGTGGGGGTGGGCCATTATTCGTCCTATTACAAAAGCAATTCTGTATACTTTCAATTTTCTATACGGAATAATTCCGAATTATGGATGGGTAATTATTGTTTTCGCTTTACTGGTGCGTATTGTCCTTTACCCTCTTACACATAAGAGTTTTGTTGGTATGCAGAAAATGAAAGAGGTCATGCCAAAACAAAGGGAGATTCAAAAGAAATTCAAAGACAATCCTACGAAAATGCAGCAGGAAATGATGAAGCTGTACAAGGAGGTCGGATATAATCCACTCTCAGGCTGCCTTATCATGTTCATTCAGCTTCCAATTTTGTTTCCTATTTATCAGGTGTTCAATGAATCACTCGATTTAAGACAAGCGCCTTTTTTCGGCTGGATCAAAGATCTTTCTATTCCTGATACAGTTGGGATCCTGCATACGGGATTACCCTTTATCGGAGATTTTCATGTTAACCCATTACCAATCATAATGACAGTCTTGACTTTCATACAGCAAAAAATTGCCCCCATGACCCCGATGGACACTTCTGACCCTTCCCAGAAATTCAATCAAAAATTTCTACTTTATGGTATGCCTATCATGTTCTTCTTCTTGTTCAATAATTTTGCTTCCGGACTTGTGCTATATTGGACAATGTTCAACGTTCTTACTATGGCACAGCAGCTTCTGATGGCAAAACATGTGATAAAATAATATGTTCTTCGAAGATACTATAGCGGCAATTTCGACCCCTTTGGGTATTGGTGCTGTAAGTATGGTGCGGATTTCCGGGAAAAACTCTGTTGAAATTGCCGATAAGATCTTTAGTGGACGGGTCAAGCCTTCCGTTGCAGAATCTCATTCTATTCTTTTTGGATTCTTGATCGATCCGAAAAATTCAGAAGAAATTGATTCGGTCTTACTAAGCGTCATGCGTTCTCCCAGATCTTATACGGGTTTTGACTCCATTGAGATTACCTGCCATGGCGGAGTGGTCAACACCAAAAGAGTTCTTGATCTCGTTTTGTCACAGGGTGCGCGGCTGGCAGAACCGGGAGAATTTACTAAGCTGGCTTATTTGAACGGTAAGATTGACCTTTCACAGGTTGAAGCAATTGCCGACATTATACATGCAAAAACTGAAGGCGCCCGCAAAGCTTCCATGTCTCAATTTATCGGCAGCCTTCGAAATGAAGTTTTGAATCTCCGGAATCAACTCATTCAGCTTTGTTCGCTCTTAGAAATTGACCTCGATTTCGCCGAAGAAAATTTGCTAATAATAGATACGACAAAAATAAACGACCAGCTGTCCGCCGTGGAGAAACAGATCAAAAAACTGTTATCAACGTATAATACCGGACATATTATTCGTGAAGGCGCCAGGGTTTCCATTCTAGGAAAACCCAACGTTGGGAAATCGAGCCTTATGAACGCTCTGCTTCAGAAGAACAGGGCAATTGTGAGCCATTTGCCCGGTACGACGCGTGATTATATCGAAGAGACAATAGATGTTAGCGGCATACCATTTACATTCGTTGATACTGCCGGCATAAGAGACACAAAAGATGACATAGAGATTCACGGGATCCATTTCTCAAAAGAGAATATTCTTTCAAGCGACCTCATTATTGTCATGTTCGATATATCATCTCCATATGATGCTGATGATCGCAGAGTCAAGGCCGTTATTGATGATGCGATGCTACAAAACAAAACAGTCAAGACCATCTACGTCGGTAACAAGACGGATCTTGGAGAATTTGACAGATTCAAATTCGCTTCACATATAGGATCCGATTTCATAAGAGTATCCGCAAAATCACAATCGGGTATTGATGAACTAAAAACAAAGATTGGAGTTTTATTCAACTCCGATGTTTCGTTTAATTCGCCAATGATATCAAGACTGAGACATAAAATCGCATTGGAGAAGAGCTTGTCAAGTCTGGAAATTGCGAAAAGATCATTGGCAGATAATTTATCTTATGAATTTGTTGCGTTGGATATACACAACGCAATTCATGCTTTGGCGGAAATTGTTGGCGAAGTTTCATCTGACGATGTACTGAACAATATTTTCTCTAGTTTCTGTATCGGAAAATGACCTGCATTGGAAATAGTAACATGGATCATAAGTCTCTGTAAGTGTTCCACGTGAAACGCCTTGCAATTTAGCTTTTTGTTCTGACGCAGTGTTTCACGTGAAACACATGTAAATCGTTTAAAAACAAATTAATATGTACGATGTTGTTATAGTCGGAGGCGGACATGCCGGTTACGAGGCCGCCTTTGCTTCGTCACGAATGGGTTGTAAAACGCTGCTGGTTTCCATGGAGGTTTCCAAGATAGGAACTCTATCATGCAATCCTGCGATCGGAGGAACGGCCAAAGGCCATCTTGTAAAAGAAATCGATGCGCTCGGCGGAGAAATGGGCTTCATAACAGATCGCGTGGGAATTCAGTTCCGCATCCTTAATCGTTCACGCGGCCCTGCAGTTTGGTCCCCTCGTGCACAAGTAGATCGCGCAGGATACCCGAGTACAACTCAGATGCTCCTGAAAAAAGAAAAGAATCTAGAGCTCTTGAATGCAAACATAATTGATCTTAAAATTGACCACAACAAGATACATGCAATCGTTACTTCTGATGGCCGTGTCATATCTTGCAAAAGTGCGATCTTAACTTGCGGAACATTTTTGAACGGGATCATTCACATCGGCCTCAAGAACCAAAACGCCGGACGATATGGAGAAGCTCCCGCTAAAGGTATCACAGAAGCGCTTGTGAGTTTGGGTTTTGAAAGCGGCAGATTGAAAACAGGAACACCTCCTCGTGTTCATAAAGACACCATTAATTTTTCGGCGTGTGAAGCACAATATGGAGATGCGACGCCGGAACCATTTTCATGTCGAACAGAGAGAATAACGAATAAACAGATTCCCTGCCACCTGACATATACTAATGAAACCACACATGATCTTCTGAAATCGGGTTTCGATCAATCCCCTATGTTTACCGGCAGAATTAAGGGTATAGGACCGAGATATTGTCCGTCAATCGAAGATAAAATTAATCGTTTTTCAGACAAAGATCGGCATCAGATATTCTTAGAACCGGAGGGATACGATTCTGTCGAATATTATGTGAATGGCTTTTCGACAAGTTTGCCAAACGAAATTCAAGAGGCGGCTATTCGAACAATTCCCGGGCTGGAAAATGTCAAAATGCTGCGTCCTGGATATGCCGTCGAATATGATTTTTTTCCACCATATCAGGTTAACCTGAATATGGAATCGAAATTCGTAGATGGGCTTTTTTTTGCGGGACAAATCAATGGAACTTCCGGGTATGAAGAAGCGGCAGCACAAGGCCTAATGGCAGGAATTAACGCTGCCCTGAAAGTGCAGAACAAAGAGCCATTCATACTAAGACGGAACGAGGCCTATATAGGTGTTTTGATCGATGATCTGGTCAATAAGAGCACTCTTGAACCGTACCGAATTTTTACGTCGTTGGCGGAATATCGCCTCTTGCTTAGGTACGACAACGCTGACCTCCGGTTAAGCGATTTTGGCAGAAACTTAGGCCTACTGCGTGACGAACAATATGACAAATATATGCACAAAAAACAGGCAATAAAAAATGTGGGCGATTGGATACAGACTACTAATGTTCATCCGGCTTCGATAAATCCTATTTTAGAAGTGATTAACTCTAGTCCAATTACGGAGCCCGTTTCCATATTGCAAATATTGAAAAGGCCGGAAGTTTCTTTATCTGAATTTGTCAAGAACGGGGATATAATTCCTCAAGAAATACTGGAATCACTCAATTACAGAGACACGATGAGGGAAATTGATACTTCAATAAAATACGACGGATATCTAAAACGGCAAAACGAACAGATCGAAAAATTCACTCGAATGGAAATGAAAAGAATTCCAAAATCTTTCGATTACTCGACTATCTCTTCTTTATCAAATGAAGCAAAAGAAAAGCTAAATAAAGTCAGGCCGGATAATTTAGGGCAAGCAAGCAGAATCTCCGGGATCACACCTGCAGACGTTTCACTTTTGATGGTTTATATTGAAAAAGGTTACAGGGGTCATTCAAAAGAATTTTCTGATACCACAAATATAATATGAACAATGACTTAAATCTAAATGAGTTTTTACAACGTGTTGATAAACAAATACTTGAAACATCTGATTTACAGAAAAAACAGTTTGGGGTGTTTTTCAGATTGTTGGTCGAATGGAATTCAAACGTTAATTTGATCTCACGGAACGAAAAAAATATTGTTGATCGTCATTTTCTCAATAGCGCCTGTCTCGCACACTTCGTGAAATTTGGCCCTGAAGACAAGATAATCGATATTGGATCCGGCGGTGGATTTCCTGCAATTATTTTAAAAGTATTATTTCCTCAATCTTATTTTACTTTGGTTGACTCTGTGCGAAAGAAAACAGATTTTCTACGTTTAGTAGTTAAGGATCTGGGATTGACTAAAATAGACATAATAAATGATAGAGCTGAAAAAATATCTTCTGTGAAAGAATTTCATAAATCTTTTGACTACGTTACTGCACGTGCAGTTTCTTCATTAAAAGATCTTGTCGGTCTGTCAAAACCGTTTCTTAAGGAAAATGGAAATATGATTTTCTTAAAAGGGAGAAGTTATGCTGATGAAATAACAGCTGCGACGGTTGATCCGCGACTACTGAAAATACACAAACTGTGTTCCATTGCAGAAAACCAGGACGGCGTGCTTCTTGTCATTTCCGCTCATTAAGCAATATTCTCTTGAAATCATCACTTAAGTTGCTTACTTTTTTCTATCACCTATGATCAATCGTGGAGAATCCTCTAAAGACCCTTTTTACTGTTAACCTTCCCAGAAAAAAACATATTGAGTTGGTTAATTCCAAAATGTATTTTGGACAATCGCGATTCTTACCGCTTACATATTACAGTAAGGTGATGGCGTGGGATTTATCTCTGAGATCGTTTTGTTTATAAAGAAAAACTTACCAAAGAAATTAGTTTTATCTCTTGTCGTCATATTCTGCCTCATCGCGCCCGCCGTTCTGCGCGGCCAGACCGACAACCAAGAATCAAATGCTAAATCCAGTCTCGACTCTTCTCAGCTCCCTTCTCCATCAATTTCCGATTCTCTGGAAAAAATCAAATATATGGATCGCCTCTTTCAGCAGATCGTAATGAGCTTCTCCGGATCTTTCGGAATCAACGGCGCTATTCAGAATGTGGCAAACGAAACAGTTAAGGCCGCCATTCAGTATATGCCTCCGGACACCCTCATTCAAAGCGATTTCAGGTTGTATCCTTTCCAATATTTTTCGTCGATTTCAACAAACCCTAATGAAAACTTTTTGCTGCTTAAAGGCCCACTCATTGATTATTCTCAAACGCATACGCTCTTGCCAAACTACGCCGTAAAAGTGAGGTTGGATTCAGCCGGGCAGTCTTACATCTTTTCTGATAGTTATGGCGCCTTGAAACAATCGTTACGAAAACCGACTATTATTGGTAAGCAGACTTACATTGAATCGAACTTCAACAATCAGCTTCGGAACACGTTCTACAAGTCCGTACTAGCAAATTTGTCAGGAAAGGACGAGCGAACATCGGGTGCGGTGCGCCTATTTACCGCATCGGTAACTACAAATGAGACCTTTACTAAAATATTCGGCGGCGATGAAGTCGCGGTTGACGCTACAGGAAACATCAACTTAAGCGTGTCCGGCGCCTCTGAAAAATCGTCAAATCAGAATTCAAATACCGGCAAGAACTCCACATTTACGCCGAAATTCGAACAGCGCCAGCGATTCAATTTACGCGGAACCATCGGTAAGAAGGTCGAAATCCTCTTCGACCAGGACAGCGAGCGTGAGTTTGATTTTGAAAACAACATAAAGATAACATATACTGGTTTTGACGATGAAGTGCTTCAAAAATTAGAGGCGGGTAATATTGATCTATCCCTGCCAGGAACAGAGTTTGTCACAACTGGAGGACAAAACAAAGGACTTTTTGGAATCAAAGCGTTGTTTAAACTTGCCAATCTGAACATAACTACTATTGCCAGCATTCAAAATGGTGAAAAAACAAAATTATCATTAGCGGGCGGCGCTTTGAAATCTGAAATTAACAAAAAAGTGTACGATTACGCCAAAGCAAAATTTTTCTTCCTGGAATCCTATTACAGAGACAATTATGAAAATTACAGCGGACGTATACATGTCGCTGATCCCAAGAATGATATTTCGAATATCCGTGTTTTCCGTTATTCTCCCAACAATCAGTCTATTCCGGGTAACATACCTGGAATTGCGATTAATAGGATGTCAATCCTTACTGATCCAAATTTGGCAAATTTGACCAATGATGAAATTGACACGCTCGATAATGGCCAGACAATAGACGGCAACTTTCTTGAAATTAGTGAGGAGCAGTACGACTTAGATACTAGACTTGGGATTCTTAAATTACACTCTCCTATTGCGGACGGCGATCTTCTTGCGGTAACATATCAAACAGCTACAAAAACTGTAGGTCTCTTCACCCCAAGTTACCTTAAATTAAAAATGTTGTGGAGCAACAAGCCTAAACCAGCCGATTCATCATGGACTCTTGAATTAAAGAATATTTACGACTTTGGGATAACCGGGCTTAGCGCAGACGATGCAAAAACGCTTAAAATAAGCTACAGAGCTAATGGAACCGGTACGGATCAAACGATTGTAAAAGACAAGAAAGGCAACGATATCGGCCTGCTCAAGATGCTGCATGTAGATGAGCAGGGCCAAAACTCAGAACCTGATGATATCGTGGATGAAGCACAGTACGGATACGGCCTTGATTTCTCAAACGGGTATTTGATATTCCCTAAACTAAGACCCTTTGACCCCAGCATTCAACAGCTGGATGGGTTTTCCGAAGAGGTTTATCCGGATACATTGCGAATATGGAAAACAAATTCAATTTATGACCTTGATCGCACGCCAACTAATATAACTCAGCTGCAAAACATTAATACGTTTAATATATATCTGTCCTCCAGCAAGAAAAGCTCAACCATATCATTGGGAATAAATATTCTTGAAGGCAGTGAAGAAGTTATACTAAGCGGCGAAAAACTAGAAAAAGATATAGGATATGCGATTGACTATTTTTCAGGAAATATTGAATTGCTCGATCCTCGCGCTTTGCTTCCAACCGCAGATATTGAAATAAAGTACGAACAAGCCCAGCTGTTCCAAATTAATAAAAGAACTATTTTCGGTGCTCGTGCAGAATATAGCTTAGCCGATTATGGATTAGGGGCTAACTCTTTTATTGGAACCACGGCGCTTTTCCAAAGTCAATCCACTATCAACAAGCGTGTTCAACTGGGCGAAGAACCTTTCAGCAATTTTGTCTGGGACGTCAATACCAGCCTTGAATTTAACGCTAAATTCCTGACTAAGTTGGTCAACTACATTCCTCTTGTCTCAAGCAACCAGCCTTCAAAAATAAATATTCGTGGTGAATACGCCAAAATATTTCCCAACCCGAACACAAGTAACGGATTGATGAAAAATGAAGAAAATGGCGTAGCTTATCTCGACGATTTTGAGGCGGTTAAAAGAACATTTCCTCTCGGCACCACGCGAAAAGCCTGGTCATTAGCAAGTACACCGCTTGAGAGACAGGCGGCTGATCGCGGGCACATCGTCTGGTTTGTTAAACAAGAGGCTCGCGAAAAAATTTCGCTTATTAAGACCAACCCAACCGATAATGTTCTAACTCTAGGCCTGGCCTTTAAACCTAAATCCAATGATCCCATTAATTCATGGGGTGGAATCATCAGGGGTTTTTCTTCATCGGCCGCAAAAGAACTATCTGAATCACGATTTATAGAACTGTGGATTAAAAACGTTAAAGGAACCTCCCGCATCAATATTGACCTGGGAGCAATTTCTGAAGACCAAAACGGCAATCGCGGAGAACCGGACCGCGAAGTGAAATCAGCGCTGCAGGTAGGTGTTACTGAAGCGCAGGATGTGGGTCTAGATGGCCTTAATGACCAGCAGGAAGCCGATACACTCTTAGCGTTGGGAATTACGCCGGGATCCACGAATTTAACTTCCATTCAGCAATCAACAATCGATTCGCTTCAAGTCAGATATCCGTGGGGCATAATAAACAAAAGCGCGGAAGACCCCTTCGGTGACAACTGGAACAAGGAACAATCGCAGCCTCAAAACATAGAAAACATAGAAAATGCCATTACTAATAACGACATCTCTGGAATAAAAGTGAACGGCCTTGAAAAAAACATCGAAGATGGAACAACGCGCATAGGCGATACCGAAGACCTCAACGGCAATGGTGTCATAGACCAACAGACCAATTCCTATTTTCGATATTCCTTTTCAACAAATAGGCATAGCAAAGATACGTCTTTTGTTATCGGAAAAGGGAAGGACAATTGGTTCTTATATAGGATCCCGATATTAAGTCCGGATAGCGCCGTTAACGCCGTCATTCTGCCTGACATCACAAATGCAAGAATCTGGATAAATCCGGAAGACAATTCAGACGATGTCATCGCACTGCAGATCGCTGAACTTCAATTTGTAACAAGTGAATGGACTTTTGCAAAAGAAAATCCAAGCGGTGTCGTTGTTGACCCTAACGGGAAACAAATTGATAGTAATGATATTAAGAAGATTGTCGAAATTTCGTCAATAAGCACAGAAGAAGGCGGTGAATATCAAAAACCGCCCGGTGTTAGGCGAGAATATGTCCAAGGATCAAGTGATGGTCGCAAAAGAGAAATAAAGGAACAATCACTGTCACTGAAACTCAACGATCTACCTGCCGGAGCATCGGCCGTTATAGTAAAGAATATTTCATCGTCTGATCTCAGAAATTACGGCAAAATGAAAATGTTCGTTCATGGCGACATCATACCGAAAGGAAACGTGCTTCTACCGGATGAAAATGAAAATACAGATAATAGCCCGATCAATTTCTTTTTTAGATTTGGCAATAATTCAACAAATTATTATGAGATTGAACACCCGCTATTTGCCGGCTGGGCTGAGAGGAATTTTGTGGAAATAAGTTTTGATGAAATAACAGCGTTTAAATTTGATAAAACGAATGTACCCGATCCTTTGACGGACATACGAACATTTATTTTGACGGACGGTAAAACACTACGAATTAAAGGAAGCCCGACCATTGCCGGTATCACACAGTTATATTTGGGCGCGATTAATAACGAAACGGTATACGCATACACCGGCGACATCTGGTTTGACGAATTACGTCTCACGGATGCAAATGATAAACCCGGTCAGGCTGTGAAGGCCAACTTATCATTTAATCTTGCAGATTTTGCTTCCTTTAATGGATTTGTACAATATCAAACGTCCGAATTCAGAACCGTGGATCAGCGGTTTAATGCAAATTCCGGCGACACGCGTAATTGGAATATTAATACAAGTGTTGCTTTGCATAAGTTCCATTTGGAAAATTGGGGAATTAATTTACCCTTTACCTTCAACATCAGCAACAGCCGTTCCGATCCAAAATACCTGCCAGGAAATGATATACTTGTCGAATCTGCGAAAGACCAAAACGACAAAGATCTAATCTTACTTCGATTAGAATCTGACGAAATAAGGAGACGGTCTGACAGTTTAAGATCTGTTACGTCTGATACCGTTCTGATTAATCCATTTGTTAGAGACAGTATTCGTCAGAATAATATTTTGACCTTAGCAGAAAATTTTGAATCAACGCTGCGAACCTCGAACGTCTCCAAAGGATTCAGCTTAAATTTTTCTAAATCAAAAAATGAGAAAAATTTCTGGCTTCTTCGGTATACTGTTGACAATATTACTTCCAGTTTCAATTACAATACATCAGAACAGAAAAACCCACAGTTCATTTCCAACCGCAACGAATCTTGGGCCAGCGCAACTTCTTATAATATCGGCTTCAAACGAAAACCATTTAAACCTTTGAGCTGGATGCCATTAAGCGGTATGCCTATGTTTGGCACCGTCTTCAAAAATATCAAAGAAACTGAATTCAACTACATGCTTTTTACAGGGGCTACGACTGATTTTTCGATTACTTCCACGAAAAGCGAAGCCATTGAGCGGGATCAATTGGGCAACCCTGTAAACAAACCGACTATTGCAACGCTATCCTCCACACGAGGATATGGTTTATCAATAAGCCCATGGCAGACTCTTAATTCGTCAATAGGGGTCAAATATCAAACCGATTTGCGCGGATTATCTGCCGGCCAAATTTTGCAGGGCATTGCAAACGGACTAAATCCGTTCGATGGTTTCAGTGATTTTGTTTTTGACCGTGCAATCGATACAATAAAAGGCGGGAAGACTCTCGACTCATTGATATACAACCGCGATTTTGCAACTACGAATACGTTCAACGTCAACTATAATCCGATGACATTTCCGTTTTTGACTCACACGGCCAACTATACTTTCTCAAATACTGGAAGAAGGCAAAAACCGCCCATTTCAATTTACAATGAGTCTTCCTCTATAAGCAGACGTGTTCAAATTGACATGGGCTTCAGCATTAGATCTTTTATTTCATCTGTAAAAGAGCCGTTTAATCAACAAGGACGTAAAGATCAGGCCAAGCCCGATGACTCCAAAAAAAGCCGAAGAGATAAATTCAAGAATCTTAACCAAGGTACTGGCTTGCAAACCGGAAGAGAGGTGGCTGATACAACCAAAGACAATAGTAAAACTTCTATTTTAGATGTGTCCAGAAAAGTCGGTTCGGCTACCGAAAGAGCGTTGAAGATGATTAACGACGTTCGATTTACAATTGGGTTTGATAACAATTTTCAAATTAACAACACTGACAAGAAAATAGATCCTGCCCTGCAATGGTTCGGCTATACCACAACTCAAAATTCGGGTTTTGTTGAGAATATTTTCAGTTTTGATCTCGATACCATTAGACAATTCAATAAGTCAAAACTCGACACAAGCAAGAATCTTTTCAATTACAGCGCCGGTAAAAGTATTAATTATGGGTTTAACTATGGATTTAATTTTGTGTATTTTACGGTAGACCTTCGTTACGATTATGCAGAAAATAGAACTCTTAGCCCTCCGAACATTTTGCGGCGCACCGTTTCCAGGTCAACATTATTTCCTTGGTTGAAATTTTCTCCTATTCCTATGTTCTACGATATCACTATCCGCGCGAATAATATTGGTCGATGGCCGATTTTCAATCTTATGGCAGGACTCACTAATAATATGGGTTTCGGGTTTACTTTTAATTCGAAAGAAACCGAAAACTGGATAAGTTTTACCGGAAATAACTTTACCGGCATAGATTCTACTCGGCTTAATGGCAGAAGTATACAGCTTGAAAGCGTATCAAATCAGCAAACATTTCCTCAGATTAACTACGATATCGTATGGAAAGGCAATGTTACTCAAAACATAGTATTCACCAACACAAATATTACCGGTGAAAACAAGTCTTCCGTTCAAACCTCAAACACGAAGTCTATAACAACAAATATAAGTTATACAAAACGCGGAGGCTTTAAGGTGCCTCTCTGGTTTCTCAAAAAGAAACAACTAGATAATGAAATAAGGGTTGGGGCTGTTGCCTCATATACAAAACGAATCGCTTACAATGAGAGCAAGAAAACCGATCAAACCTCCGATAAAACAAAAATTGATGATTCCATAACCTGGTCGGTTGAGCCGCGTATTGATTATTCGTTTACAAAATGGATAACCGGGGGTAGTTTTTTCAGATATGAAAGTTCAAAAACTTTACGAACGGGAAAAATTACAAGAATTCTTGCCGGCATTGTTGTAAATATTACGATTGGCACATAACTGACACAAAATTAAATTGTTAGTAACTTCTTTATTTCGGTTAATAAACTTCGGATTAAAATAAGAGCAAGGCTAAGAAAGAGCAAACGCAACTACTATTAACATTATGGTCAGAAGGAATCAACAAATTAGAAAACGTAAACCAAATATAATCAATCTAATTTGTTGTTTACTAACATATTAACTCCATAATACTACTACGACTACTAAATAAATAAATTAACAATTATATATATATGATCCAAGTATAAAGCTTGATTTTATAGACCAATTGTTTTAATATATTCCTGCCATGAATTATCTCATCAAAGAAGCTTTTCAAATATTACAACGGCCAAAAACCTTTGCTAAACTGCCAAATATATTTCTTGTCGTTTTTTCATACTTCATTTGTAAATTGACCAAGAAAAACTTTGTTCTTGGATTTCCATTCATGTTAATGTTGGAACCCACTAATATATGTAATTTGCGATGTCCGCTCTGTATAACAGGTAGTGATCAGATGACGCGCCCAGACGGCGTCATGGAGCTTACTAATTTTAGAAAACTAATGGATGAAGTTGGCGACTATCTGATTCATCTGACGCTATGGAGTCAAGGCGAACCTTTTGTGAATCGCAATTTTACTGAAATGATACGTATTGCAAAGGCCAAAGGTATCAAAACAATGACAAGCACCAATGGTCATTTTCTGATTGAAAACGCTGAAAAAATTGTAAATTCTGGTTTAGATGTTTTAATAGTTGCGATGGACGGAGCGTCTCAGCAAACATATGAAAAATACCGCATCAACGGCAATTTTGAAAAAGTCAAGAACGGCATGAAATCGATTTCAGAAGCAAAAAAAAGACTGAACAGCAAAACGCCGGAGATAGAACTCCAATTCATTGTTATGAAACATAATGAACATGAGACAGATGCAATCCGTAGTCTGGCTTATGAGTGCGGCGCTCAAGTTATATCAATTAAAACGGCGCAGGTCTACACGGAAAAACAAGCGGCAGAATTTTTGCCAACCCATGAAAAATATAGACGATACGAATTAGATGCTAATGGAAAAATTAAGACAAAACTAAAAGAGATAAATTTTTGTAGGTGGGTTCTTCTGTGCCCCGTTATAAATTGGGACGGAACCGTGTCTCCTTGCTGTTTTGATAAGAACGCTGAATACGGGCTTGGTAACGTCTTTTCCAACGGCGGATTGAAGAAAATATGGAAAAGTGAACCATATGCAAACTTTCGGCAACAGATATTTACAAACAGGAAGGACATTCCAATTTGCAGCAATTGCTCCGAAGGTCTCGAAGTCGAGGTTTTTGAAAAAGAAAACGTTGGTCCGGATCTCAACCATCCGCATCCGCAAGAACAAAATAAATACAAATCATTTAAGTCCGCACACGTCTAACTTAGAAAACAACAGGCATCGATTATGAAAAAAAAGAACTCAAAGAAAAAGATGAAAACTGTCAAAAAAACAACAAAAAAACCAAGAAATGCATCTAAGAAACGACGAATAACATCAAAACGGCAAAAAAAGGCTCAAAAATCAGGCAAAACAAGAAAAAAAACAGCTAAAAAGACCTTCAAACCTGTAAAGAAAAAAACTGCAACTTCTAAGAAAAAAACAGCAAAAATATCATCAGCAAAGAAAAAGAATTCAAAATCATATCGCACAAAACCGATTGATAAAAAGAAGAAAGAAAGCGTATCGGCTAAAAAGAAATTTAATAACTCACCGCAGGAAAATCTAACAAGACCGTTCAATATCATAGAAAGTTATATGGGAGATTACAGTTTTACAGACATCTATTCTGTTCTCTTTGTTTGCACAGGCAATATGTGCCGGAGCCCAATCGCTGAAGGTTTATTGAAGAAAAAAATCAACGAAGAAGCGCCGGTTGAACTAAAAGACAAGATTTATGTGCACTCGTCGGGAATATATGCATACGAAGGCAATAGACCGTCAGAAAATTCGGTTAAAGTTGCGATGCAAAATCTTATCGATATATCTCAAATTAGGTCCAAGCCGATCAACAGGGTTCAAATCGAACAGTCTGATTTGATCTTTGCGCTATCAATAGATCACTTGAACTTCATTCTTGAAAACTTTCCTACGGCAAGGCATAAGTCTACACTACTGAAGACATACGGAAAGGAAAGAAGCATAACGATTGCCGATTCAATTCCGGACCCGATAGGATTTTCGATGGAGTTTTATATAAAGACGTTTACTGAAATCAAGAATGCGGTCGATGCCGCGTTTCCGATGATTCTGGCCGCGGCGCAACAGAAGATATTTCAAAAGAAAAATGACTCAAATTTATGATTTTGTCCAAGAAAGTAGCGGTTATAGCTATTTCTTTTCTCTCTTTCTCAATTTCACAGCTAATTGGCCAAAATCAGCGAATAATTGAAAATAATGCCTTTAAAGTTGGAGAAAAACTTACTTTTTCAATAGGCTGGGAGTTTATTAATGCCGGTACGGCGATTCTGAATGTAGAGAAGATTGTTAGTATCAATAATTCCCGATGTTACCACATCTCTGCCGTGACAAATTCTAATGCTTTTTTTTCTACGCTCTATAAAGTTCGAGATCGTCTGGAATCTTATGTTGATGTAAACGGTATCTATCCGCTCAGATACATTAAAAAAACATACGAAGGGGGTTATGAAAGGAATTTTACCGTCAATTTCCATCACGAATCCCAAAGGGCATTGATTTCTGATGCCGATTCCGGGAATAGCGAAATAAACATTCCTCAATATTTACAGGATATAATTTCGTCTTTCTATTTTGTGAGAACACAGCCAATGGTTGAAGGACGAGATATTCAATTGTATGTCTTTGATAATGGGCGATACAAAGACGTTACAGTCAAAGTTATAAAAAAGGAGCGGATTTCCGTAAATGCAGGAGAATTTGACTGTATTCTCGTTCAAACACCCATTGGCCCATTTAGCAACAAATCTGATCTGAATATATGGCTTACCGATGACGTCAGGCGTATTCCTGTTCTAATGAAGAGCAAAATCATTATCGGCTCTGTTCGCGCAGAGTTAGAATCCTTTTCCGCTGAATAAACCTAAACATCTCAGACCAGCTCTAATTATCGCTCATTTGAAGGCCACTATAAATTAATTAGAACAAAATCTAATCCACGTTTTGTTCAGGAGAAAAAGATGCACCACTACTCTTATGGATGGTACAGCGAAAGATTAAACCGGCAAATGGATTTTCAGCATTTTGGACACGCGGGCGCGCCGATAATCGTGTTTCCTACAACCCTTGGTAATCATTATGAATTTTCTGACAGGAATATGATTGATCCGATTGCGTGGAAAATTGAAGAAGGTCTCATACAAGTTTTTTGCGTAAACTCTATTAATAATGAAAGCTGGTACAACAACCAAATCCATCCCCATGAAAAGGTGAAGCGCCACGTTTCTTATGAAGAATACCTCATACAAGAGTTTTTTCCCTATGTTCGTCAGAAAACCGGAATGGAATATCTTGTCTTATTTGGGTGCAGTTTTGGCGGTTTTCATGCCATCAACTTCACATTACGCCACCCGGAGCTCGTAGACAAAGCGATTAGTCTAAGCGGTTCATTTACAATCGAGGGTTTTCTAAACGGATATTATGACGATTTGTGTTATTACAATAATCCGGCACATTACATGCAAAACATGCGCGACCCTTACTATATAGATCGCTATAATCATTCGACGGAGTTGTCATTAGTAACAAGCGACTGGGATGTTTGTAGAGATAGGAATGAATATTTTCATAAATTATTGACCGACAAGGGAATACGGCATAACTACTTTTTTTGGGACGGCCACGTTAATCATGATTGGCCGTCATGGCAGAGAATGATAGGCCATTATCTATAATGCAAATAAAGGACCTCTGTCAATGGGGAACAAATCATGAAAATAGCCATGGTTGCTGCAGAAGTTGCTCCCTACGCTAAGACGGGTGGACTTGCTGATGTGATAGAAGCTCTTCCTAAGACTCTTGAAAAATTGGGAAATGATGTCAAAATTTTCATGCCCAAGTATTCTCTCATCGATGAAAACAAGCATAAATTAACATACGAATCTACGATAGGCGAAATGCCGATTCGTGTAAACGGTCATATACGATCTGTTCATGTCCAAAAATCCAAAATTAATGGCTCTGAAGTTGATATTTATTTTATTGATTGTCCGCACTATTTTTATCGCAGACATATTTACACAATGGATCCAGATGAGGACGAACGATTCATCTTATTTTGCAAAGCAGTCATTGAGACTCTGCAGCGATTGCAATGGGCGCCGGACGTCATTCACTGTAATGACTGGCAAACCGGGCTGATCCCTCTATTTATAAAGGACAATTACAGTTGGGACCGGATGTTTGATCATACAGCAACACTCATGTCTATTCATAATATCGCTTATCAAGGACGCTTTCCAAATCAAACAATTCAAAAAGCCGAATTAAAGGGCAGTCTATATTATCCCGGAGGGCCGCTGGAGTTCTATGAGACGTTTAGTTTTCTAAAAACGGGAATTGTCTATTCTGAAATCATAAGTACGGTGAGTGAGACGTATGCGCATGAGATACTGACCGCCGAATATGGATTTGGCATGGAGAAAGAGTTGTGGTCACGGAGGGAAGACCTCTTTGGCGTACTAAATGGCGCAGATTATGAGCAGTGGAATCCAGAAGGCGATCCGTTTATTCCGTACCACTATTCAGCAGCGGACTTGTCAAATAAGCTGATGAACAAAGAATATTTGATAAAACAAACCCATTTACCATTTGACAAGAATAAGCCCATTATTGGAATCGTATCTCGGTTAGTTGCACAAAAGGGATTTGATCTCGTTGCAGAGGCAATCAATGATCTCATGTTTCTGGACGCTCAATGGGTCATTTTGGGAAGTGGAGAAGACAAGTATGAAGAAATGTTTACGATTTTAAGCCGCTCAATCCCTGATAAAGTATGGGCTTATATCGGATTCAATAATGAACTCGCTCATTTAATCGAAGCCGGTGCGGATATGTTTCTGATGCCTTCGAGGTATGAACCCTGTGGACTAAACCAGATCTACAGCTTAAAATACGGCACGGTTCCAATCGTTCGAAAAACTGGAGGATTAGCCGACACAGTTCAGGATTGGCATGAATTACAGGCGCGCGGCGACGAGACCGGGGACGGTTTTTCCTTTAATGATGCGACGGGGTTTTCGCTTCATACAACGGTTCGGCGTGCCGTGGAGACATTCACAGAAAAGAAGACATGGAGGAAGATTCAAGAAAACGGCATGAACCGAGACTATTCATGGCAGGTTTCCGCTAAAAAATATGTAGAGCTCTACGAAAAGGCTACAAAAAAAAGAAGAGGAAATTAGACCCTCTTCTTTTCCGTTCACTAATTTTTTGCAAAAAAACAGGCTATTTTGCGATATTAAATGAATTCACCATTTCATCAAAACCCTTGCTCCAACCGTCAATTGTTTTTTGTGGCCCAACCGCTTTATAGAACCAGGGTCCGTTAGGCGTTTCAACAATGGCGGCACGCATAGCATAATTTGCCATTTCATCCACAGGCCCGCCCATCATGCTTCCATCACGGGATTTTAGGTATGTTCCGGTCACATAAACAACGGTTACTTTTAATCCGTTCACTTCTTTGATTTGTGATACTACCTTATCTTTTGTTTGTACGCCGTCCGGTTGCTTAAACTGACCATACCAACGGTCAAGATTTGCGTCAACGCTTCCGCCCGCCCCAGGAAAGAAAAAGGCAGCCATTTCAGCGTCGCCTGCACTGCCCGGCAAACGGTATTGAGCTTTACGCATCGGATTATTCGGAGCTTCTGCCAACCAACCGTCCGGAGCTTTGAATGTAACCTCACTACCTTGGGTGTTTTGCATAGTAGACATCCCACTACCGTGCACATCTTCCGTTTTATTTGAGGCGCCTTCGCCGGGTTGGGTCTTGTCCTCTTTTTTCGGGTTAGAATTGCAGCCGATAACGAAAACTAGAAATAACATCAGTAAATTTTTCATTTTTTCTCCGTAAAATAAGTTGGTCTTAAGAAAAAGTCATAACGCGAATATAACAAAAAATTTCAAAAAAGAAACAAAAAGTTTAAATTTCACTATTTGATCATAGTGAGTATCATCTTAAACTTAGTAAGCGCCTTAACCGCATGAGGCTCATTTGCAGGCATAATGATCATTTCGCCCGGCTTTAGATGAAACGGGACACCTGAAATAGATATTTCCACCTCGCCGTCCAAAACCTGAACCATTGCATCAAAAGGCGCAGTATGTTCGCTCAAAGCCTGTCCTTCATCAAACGCAAAAAAAGTAACCGTCGCTGTTTTTTTGTTAATTATCGTTTTACTTACGACCGATCCTTCTTGATAATTTCCGAGCTCGGTCATTGCAGAAATTTTCTTATCCACAACCCTCCTTTTAGTCGTTCACTTTTCGATACCGTAGTACCGACAGCGTTAACATGATAATTGAATATAAAGACAATACAATAACTTGAAAACTAATATCTCCAATTACTGCCCCTTTGATCAAAATGCCGCGCATCATTTGTATATAGTGGGCTATCGGATTTACTACCGTAAGATTTTGCGCCCACGACGGCATGCTTTCGATAGGTGTAAAAAGTCCGCCTAAGAGCATGAAAATAACCATAAAAAACCACGCAATGAACATTGCTTGTTGCTGAGTATCAGTTACTGTTGATATAAATAGGCCGATTCCAAGAACCACAATCAAATAAACGGCAGCCGTGCCAAAAATAAGCCACAAACTGCCCATAATTGGTATATTGAAAATTAGTTTAGCAACGAAAAGGCCAAAGCCTAAGATAAATAGACCCAAAAGCCAAAATGGTAGCAGTTTTCCTATGATAAACTCGTGTTTTTTGATCGGGGTCACATTCAACTGTTCAATAGTACCAATCTCTTTTTCTCTCACAATGTTCATCCCTGATAAAAAAAGCCCAATCATAGAAACTAATGCAACTAAAATTCCCGGAATCATATAGGTCTCATAATTCAGCTCCGGGTTATACCAAAATGAATAATCAATTTTAATCTGCTTTGGGTTATCAACACTTGACCATACTGATTGATATTCCATAGCAAACGCATGGACAATATTTGAAGCGTAAGTCTGGGTAAGACCTGCGGCATTACCATCCTCAGCGTTAATGATAAATTGAATATGGGAGACTTTGTTAGATAAGACCTCTTTCTCAAAATTTCCAGGAATGTTAAGCACCATACGTGCACGGTTGCTTTTTAAATTCTCTTCGCCTTTTTCGTCAGAAAAAGATTGAGCGACCGGAATGAAATATTCAGAAGAAGTGAATTTTTCTACTAATTTTCGTGATGTTGTAGTCTGGTCCCGATCGATCAAATGAAATTGAACGTTGCGGAGATCAAATGTTGCCGCGTTAGTTAAAATTAACAATTGAATAATTGGCATTCCAAAAATGATCGGCAGCATGCCTTTATTACGAAATATCTGAATAAATTCCTTTTGAATAAGAAATCGAATCGTGCGCATAAGACTACTGCAATCTAATTTTGAATTTTTTGATACTAACGCTTACAAATATCAGGGACATTCCTGCCAAGATCATCGTTTCCTTCCACAAATATTCTATACCAATGCCCTTTAGCATAATTCCTTTTACGATAATTAAAAACCATTTCGCCGGAACGATGTTACTAAAAACCTGAAGGGGCCACGGCATTGACGAAACCGGGAAAATAAATCCAGATAAAATTATTACAGGAAGCATTAATCCCGCCAATGCAATCATCATAGCCGTTTGTTGCGTTTTGCTAATTGTCGAAATCATTATTCCCAGCGACAAAGCCGTAATAACAAAAAGAAGAGCCTCGAAAAAAAACAGACCGTAACTGCCGTTGAATGGAACACCAAAAACCAACCGGGCGAGCAGCAGCACGGTCGCCGTGTTAACAAAAGACAAAAATAAATACGGTATGACTTTCCCGACAATGATCTGAAAAGGTTTCAGAGGCGAAACCAAAAGAATTTCCATTGTACCCAATTCTTTTTCGCGGGTAATGGTGATCGAGGTCATCAGGGCAGATACAAGCATCAAAAGAAGCGCAATTAAGCCGGGAACGAACATAAAAACACTTTTAAGTTCCGGATTGTATAATAATTTGACTTCCGGAAGAATTTGTGGAAGGAAGGAAGATTGATTCTTCAGACTCTTTTGGTAGTCTTGAATAATCGATGAGGTGTAGCCAATGAGCATATTGGCTGTATTGGGATCGCTCGCATCCGCGATGATCTGAATATGCGCACTGCCATCTCTCAAAAGTCGTTGCGCAAATTCCTGCTCAAAGACAATCACTTCTTTTACTACACCTTTTCGAAACACGGCTTCTATATCGGAATCTTTATCGATGTCATCTTGAAGCAAAAAATAACCCGACGACAGCAGTTTTTGTTTAATTTCTAATGTGATATAATCATTTGAATGGTCGACAATCGAAATCTTCGCATCTGTGATCTCATTGCGAATGGCAAAACCGAATAATACAAGCTGGATCACAGGCATTCCAAAAAGGATCAGCATCGTGCGTTTATCACGAAAAATGTGATAAAACTCTTTAATGATAAACCCTCTGAAACTTTTCATATATCTCCGACTTTTTCAGGACGCGCCAATTTTAGGAACACCTCATCCATGGAGGAGGCATGAAAAATTCGTTTAAGCCCGCGAGGCGTGTCCAATGCGGCGATTCGCCCATCCACCATGATGGAAACCCGGTCACAATATTCCGATTCGTCCATATAATGCGTTGTAACAAACACCGTTACACCCTTGGAGGAGGCTTCGTAGATTAGATTCCAAAACTGGCGCCGGGTGATGGGATCAACACCGCCGGTGGGTTCGTCAAGAAAAACTATTTTTGGATCATGAATTACAGCAATAGAGAAAGCGAGTTTTTGTTTCCACCCGAGAGGTAAAGAACTGATCAACATATTTCGCGCATGTTCTAATTCAAGTTTTTTTAGCAAGAAATCGGTTTTATCTCTTATTTCCGAACTACTCAGCCCGTATACTCCTCCATAAAAACGAATATTCTCTTTAACCGTCAGATCTTCATACAATGAGAACCGCTGGCTCATATAGCCGATATTTCTTTTGATATTTTCAGTTTCCTTGTATACGTCAAAACCGGCAACGGTAGCGATTCCTGATGAGGGGGAAAGCAGGCCTATCAACATGCGTATAGCCGTAGTCTTTCCCGCGCCGTTTGCGCCGAGAAAACCATAGATTTCACCTTGTTTTACGTCAAAAGTTATTTCGTTGACTGCGATAAAATCGCCGAATCGTTTGGTCAGTTGTTCAGCGCGAATTGCATAACCGGGCTCATTCATGATCTTGTTTCTCCATCAAAGCCATAAAACAATCTTCAATGTTGGGTTCAATCGGTTTCATTTCGATTTGTTGGATCATTTCCGTGGTTAAATAATCATGGATTTCGTCATTTGAAAACTGTACGCGTTTGTCAGTGTAATGCAAAAATTCACCGAACGGATATAAGGAATGCATATGTGGATATTTCCTCAACGCTTCGATCAGCGCGTGCGTGTTCCGGGCTTTGACGGCAAGCAGCGGTTTATCAAATGTCTTAACGATATTATTTGGCGTATCGATTCCCAAGATTTTTCCGTTCTGGATCAGCGCAATACGGCCGCATAAACTCGCTTCATCCATATAAGGAGTAGAAACGACGACGGTTATTCCTTTTTGTTGTAATCGCTTAAGCATTTCCCAAAATTCCTTGCGGGAAACAGCGTCAACGCCGGTTGTGGGTTCGTCCAAAAATAGAATTTCGGGTTTATGGATCAGAGCGCAGGAAAGAGCTAATTTCTGTTTCATGCCGCCGGATAATTGTCCGGCGCGACGTTTTTTGAAGGGCTCAATTTGAACATAAATATCTTTAATCAGGTCATAATTTTCTTCGATTGTTGTTCCGAATACGGATGCAAAGAACTTAAGGTTTTCTTCTACGCTGAGATCCTGGTAAAGCGAGAAACGCCCCGGCATGTATCCTAATTGTGTGCGCAGTTTTTTGTAATCCTTTACAACATCTAAATTGTTCACAGACGCTTCGCCGGCGTCGGGTAAAAGAAGAGTGGTCAGAATTCTAAACAACGACGTTTTTCCGGCTCCGTCGGGCCCGATGAAGCCGAAAAGCTCTCCTTTTTCCACAGAAAAAGTCAAAGCATTGACGGCAATAACGCCTCCGTATTTTTTTGTCAGATTTTTTACAACAATAGCCGGCATTATTTCCCCGGTGTGGTTTGTTTCAGAGGAACTAAGTAATACCCTGCTAATCCTATAATGGCCCACACCGCCGTTCTGATAGTCATAGCCACAATAGTCCGATTCTCAAATAACCCTCCCGACCACACATAAATACCGAACATCACAAACAGTGATACGGTTAACATGAAAATTATTAACGCTAATCTGGCGCCCCAACTTCTAAGAAACCAAAGCCCAACGCCGGACAAGATGTAAAAAAAGCCTGCGAAGAAGTTAGACCAAAGAACAAATGGAACATAGTTTCCGGCAGCCAATCTTGCCTCTCCATCAAAAAATAAAACCGCCCCGCCTTCTTTTATAGTTGCTATACCAAAGAGGAGGGCAACCGCCGCCGTGATTCTTATAATAATGGTACGACTCATAAGTAATCTGTCCTTATTCAAAATAATCAGTATAGGTGGCTAAGTTTTTTTGCATTGACTGAAACGCAGCGTCAGATGCTTTTAAATCGTCTTCCTTTAGTACATTGACGTCTTTAATAATACGGACCAAAAAGACATGCAACTGTTGATGAGCATCACCGGTCATCGTACACTTCTTGAATATTTCGTCCAATTCAGTTTGAACCTGCGTATTGAGACGCTTGTAATCTTCGAGTTCCGGTTTGGGGGTTTCCTTACTAAATTCAGCAACGATGCTTTGCAGTTTCGCGGCGCCTCCGTTGGTCTGCTGATCCGCTTTCCATTTTTTTCCTTGATCGAGCTTAACTTCTTCGATCTGTGCAGAGCTTTCCTGTTCGCTGTGCTTGTGCTTACATCCGCCTAGAACAAGGAAACTAAAAACCAAAATAAGATAAATTGACATTTTCATACTAACCTCCAATTCTTTGTTAAAAACTATTTGAAATTAATCTCTCCCGGCATGCCGATCTTCAGGGAGCCGTCATTGATTACTCTCACCTTAACTGCATAAACCATATTGACACGCTCTTGTTTCGTTTGAATGATCTTCGGAGTAAATTCCGCCTTTGAGGAGATCCAGCTAATCTCTCCTTCAAGCTTTTGATTTTCCGATTTATCTCGATCGATGAGCACTTCAACTTTGCCTCCGATCTTAGTTTGGGGCAACTGATCACCGCTTACATACACGCGGAGGAACATCGTAGTAAGATCTGCGATCTTGTACAGTGGTTTTCCGAAACCGATGACCTCAAAAGGTTCGGCAAATTTGGTTAAAACCGTACCTTTGACCGGGTTAATGATATTGCTTTTTTTAATCTGGTCATTTATTTGTCGAATTTGAGCTTCGAGAGATCGAATGTCGGCCAAAACAGGCGCATTTTGCGTTTCGATGGATGCCATTTGTTTATCAAGGATATTTAACTGTCCACTAACGTCATCAAGCTGTTTTTGCGTAGCCGCATTTTCTTTGAACAAACTTTCCAACCTTTTTTTCTCGATGAGCGCAACTTCTTTTTGCTCCTGAACAACGTCGATTTGAGCCAGAATATTTGCAGATTTTGACCGTATGCCTTGTTGGGACGCCAGAAGCTGTTCGCGTTTTAACGACAACTGAGTCGTGTCAATTAAGCCTACAACAGTATTGGCTTCAAGCGTTAACCCTTCTTCTGCGTCAAAGTGAAGCAGCTTTCCGGATGCTTCGGCAGAAATCACTATTTCTGTGGATTCAAAGTTTCCGTAAGCATCCGATTTATCGCCGTTAGCGGAACAACCGACAGCCGCAATTACGGAAAGAAAAACAAATAAATTTTTCAACTTCATTCTCCTATGGTAATGAGATAATCTTTTTGGGCTTTAATAAGTTGGATTTTGTGCGTTTTAAGTGTTAACGAGGCCTGATGTTCGGCGTTAAACTCGGTCAGATATTCGGAGGATGTGACCACGCCATTGTCAAGCTGGTTGGATAGCTGCTGCGTGACTTTTTTTCGGAGCGCGATGATCTCGTGATCGAGTTTAATAAGTTCCTGAAGTTTGTCAATTTCATAGAGATTTTTTTGAGCGGCAATGCCCGTATTCTTTGTGAATGTGTCTTCCTGAGCGCCGATCATGGATTGTTGCTGCCTTAGGATCTCCTTGTCGCGGTTATCGGTGTTCCAGTTCCAGAATGTCCAGCTTGCGCGGAGGCCCGCGATATAGTATTTTTGAAACGTATTGTCAAAAGCATTGACGCCCGGCCGCGCATAAGAAAGTTGCAGGAAAGCGGAGATTTTTGGTAAATTCCGCCGGCCGGTCAGATCGAACGAGCGGTCAAGCTTTTTCCGCGACAATGCAAATACTGCATGTTCGGGCCGTTTTAAAGTTGTGCCTGAGCCGGTGACAGTAACTTCGCCCGGAATTTCGAGATTGAGTGATTCGCCCAACGGAATGTTCAGCAGTTGTGACAATACATCGATCGCGGCTTTTTTATTCGCTTTGGTTTCTGCCGTGGCTTGCGCTATTTTCAACAATTCCGCTTCAAGAATGTCCGCATTGCTCGGAAGAGATGTGCCATTTTTGACTTTTGAACGAATGGACAAGAGTTTAGTCCGCACGTCCTCATCTGTTAGGAGCAGCGATTTTTCTTTCTCCTGAAGAAGTAATACGGAAAAATAAGCATCGTTGATCTGGGTCTTGAGTTTGTAAAGCTCGACTTCAACTTGTTTTTTGTCAACTCCCGTCTGCGCTTTCTCCACCTCTTTTTGTTTGGATATTACCCCAAAATCGTAAATCAGCTGATTGGTTATAAGCGAAACCTGATATCCGTCTTTATGTTGCTGCGGGATAGCGACACCGGGAAGCGAAAGAGGAAATACGGTGACATCCGATTGATAGGAGGTCTGTGCGTTCAATGTTGGCTCCGGCAAGTATTTTGAATTAAGGTTTTTCAAGCGTAGTTCGAGTATGTTGTCATACAGCTTGATCTGTTTGGTCAGAGGAAATTGTTCCATCGCTTTCTGGTAACAGTCTTCCAACTTCAGGGTATCCGCCGGAGGCGAGAGTAACAGCCAGTATAAAAATAGAATTTTCATTTTTTGTATAGTCCGTTTAATATGAATTGGGTCATTTGTTCTTTACGTTGCTCGATAAATTCGCCAAAATCATCCTGATCAAGGCCGAATAGCGTGTGCAACATAGGTTTGGCGACAAAAGGAAAAATACATGACGCAACGATTGTGACCATGAGCTGCAGCGGAGCGATTGGAATATATTTTCCAGAATCAATGCCTTCCTGTATCTGTGAAAAGAATTTTTGAGGGCGCATGAGAACGTTGCTCGCAACAAAGTGCTTCATCCTCTCGGGGTTTTGAGTGAGTTCGTGCAAGACAAATCCCGGGACGTAGGGATTATCGATGATAAAATCGATATAATTATGGATCAGTTTTTTGATCTTTTCATCCACGTCGAGGTCAGATTCAATGATCAATATTACTACCGGAAAAAGCTTCATGGCCGCTTCTTTAAAAACCGCCTCAAAAAGTTTATCTTTGCTGCGAAAATAATAATGAAGCATGGCTTTATTGATCTGCGCCTCGTCAGCAATTTCCTGCATTCTGGCTCCGTCGAAACCACGCCGATGAAAAATCTTTCTTGCCGCTTCCTTTATCTTGTTTTCGGCTTCCGTCTCTAACACGCTATTATTAATCATTTTACTTCGTAAATCGTTTAGTTTGGTCGAATAGTTTAACCATACGGTTAACAACAATATAAAGTACAGAGTAGCCTTTGTCAAGAAAAAATCTTTATATCTTGCGATTTCTAATAAAAAAAGCTAATTTTAGCTCATTCAAAGAAATGGCTGGTTAATAAACAAACGATTAAGGACGTTCATGGCGGATAATAAAATAATTTTCTCAATGGTTGGAGTGGGCAAGATCCATAAACCTAACAAGCAAGTGCTCAAAGACATTTATTTATCCTTTTTTTACGGAGCGAAGATAGGTGTTCTTGGACTCAACGGAGCAGGGAAGAGCACGTTGCTTAAAATTGTTGCCGGGGTTGAAAAGGACTACATAGGCGAGATTACGTCACAAAAGGGAATTACGTTTGGATATTTGCCCCAGGAGCCGGAGCTTGATCCAAAGAAGACGGTTAAACAAATCGTGGAAGAAGGCGTTCAAGAAACGGTTAACCTGTTAAAGGAGTATGAAGCAGTTGCTTTGCAAATGGCTGAACCGGATGCGGACTTTGACATGCTATTGGAGAAACAGGGGAAATTGCAGGAAGAAATTGAGCACAAGAACGCTTGGGACCTGGACAGTAAACTGGAAATGGCGATGGATGCCCTTAGATGCCCGGATGGAGATGCGCTAATTGGCATTCTGTCCGGTGGCGAAAAGAGAAGAGTTGCCTTGTGCCGTCTCTTACTCCAGGAGCCCGATGTCTTATTGTTGGACGAACCAACCAATCACCTTGATGCAGAGTCTGTTTTCTGGCTAGAGCAGCATCTTGCACAGTACAAGGGTACTGTGATCGCCGTCACACATGATCGATACTTTCTGGACAATGTAGCGGGGTGGATACTTGAGTTAGACCGTGGAGAAGGTATACCTTTTGAGGGTAATTACACCTCATGGTTAGAACAAAAAAGAAATAGACTACAAGTTGAAGAAAAACAAGAGTCAAAAAGACAAAAAGCTCTGACCGAAGAGCTTGAGTGGGTTAGGATGAATCCGAAAGGACGCCATGCAAAGAGTAAGGCACGCATCGCTTCATACGAAAAGATGGTAAGCGAACAGAGTGAAAAACGAAATGAGGACATTGAAATTAGCATTCCACCTGGGCCGCGGCTAGGTAACCTGGTTATCGAGGCAAATAAAGTGTCGAAGGCATATGGTGACAACCTTCTTTATGAGGACATGAATTTTTCACTCCCCCCAGGGGGTATAATTGGTGTAATCGGACCTAACGGGGCAGGTAAAACGACATTATTCAAGATGATCACTGGACAGGAAAAGCCCGATGGCGGCACATTCAAAATCGGAGAAACAGTAAGATTAGGTTACATAGACCAAAACCGGCCATTGGACAATAAAAAATCCATTTGGGAGGAAATATCGGGCGGAGATGATGTGATCATGCTCGGAAA